>LGGM01000025.1 GCA_001509345.1 Clostridiales bacterium 38_11 | reverse complement strand
AACATTAATTGGATTTTCTTGAGATAAGGTAGAACCAAGAAACTAGATTATTTTGATGCAAAAATCCCTACACGCCGTCGCACAATAACTGCACAATACACACTTATCCTGATTGACAACACACTTTCCATCCACCAGTTCCAGCGCATCCTGTTGACATCTTTCCACACAAGCGCCACAGCCTGTGCACCATTCGGCTATGTTCAAGCTTCTAGGCTTTCGGCTAATGCTTTCCGACAGAAGTTCGTGGTTAGTTGTGTTGTTAAGGACCGACAGATTGAAATCAATCTCTTCCTTGTATCGCATGCCAACAGCTGTCCAATCGACAAGGGGTGATTCGAAGGAAAAACGCAATGATCTGACTGTATCATCAGTCAGATGCCCGCCACCAAGTGGTTTCATTCCAAGTATCCTCTTGCCTAAAAACTTGACCTTTTTCATGGCATCTGTCATCTGTCCGATGTTACCATCAACAATACCTATCCCCTTTTCATTATAAATCGGATGTATTATGTCAACCTCTTTCTGTATTCCAACATCCCTTACCGCCCTATAGAAATGGGTGGAAATTCCAATATTTCGGACCACTCCTAACGCCTTTAGCTCTTGCAATCTCTCAATTGCAGCATAGTGCCCCCTGAATGTGTGGATGCTCTCCTGCTCATGAATCATGAAAACATCAAGGTAGTCTGTGCTCAACTCAGTCAGAGCCTTGTCGACGCTTTGATCCAGCGTTTCCTTGGAGTAGGCGTAAGACTTGGTTGATATATATATATCTTTTCGATTAATATTTTTAGTCAGTTCTCTTAATATATCATAATTGTCGTATAGCTCTGCCGTGTCAAAGAAATTGATTCCCTTTTGGAATGCGTACAATAATAGAGAGGTTTTTTCCTGTAAGGAATAGCTGCATTGAAGAGGGCTTAAAGCAAGTGTGCCGTAGCAGATTTTGGATGCTTTGTTTATGTCGGACATCATTTCTCCATTCAAAATAAATTAGCAGTATCAAATACTGCTATATCTACCGATTATTTATTCAAATCTTCCAAATAGTATCTAAGTATTTCTTCCAGTAATTCATCTCTTTCAACCTGCATTATTATGCTTCTGGCATTGTTGTGGCTTGTTATATAGGTAGGATCACCTGATAGTATATACCCAATCAATTGACTGACAGGATTGTATCCCTTTTCATTTAAGGCACTCAATACCGATTTGATGATCTCTTTCACTTCATTCACATTGTTTAAGCCAAAATCAAACTGAGTAGTTTCATTAATTTCCATCATAACCACCTCATGATTTATTATAAGTAACTTTTAGGAATAATTCAATCTATTTTGTCATATCTGAGATTATTTCTTTTGCTCTTTCCAAAGCTTTCTTAACCATAAGGGGATTTTTGCCGCCAGCCTGTGCAAAATCGGGCCTTCCGCCGCCGCCGCCACCAACGATCTGCGCTGTTTGTTTGATAATATTGCCTGCATGTAATCCTTTTGTGAGAAGACTCTTGGATACAGAAGCAACCAACAGAACCTTTCCATTATTTTCAGCCGCTATGACTATGACTGACTCCGGATGCTTATCTCTGATCTTGTCCGAAATCTCTCGGATTGTGTTTGCATCTGAGCTGCCGATATCCAAAATAAATGATTTTACGCCATTTATCTCTATAAAGTCGTTGATCAGTGATGCTGTCTCTGATTGGATCGCATCGTTTTTAAACTGCTGAATGATTTTATCTTTTTCTTTGCTTTCCTTCAACAACTGTTCAATCCGAGCTTCTATTCCCTCGGGATTGGTTTTCAGTTGTAATGCCAGTTTCAAGGTCTTTTCCTCATAGCCTTTCATATAGTTGAATGCCAATAGACCCGTGACTGCCTCAATCCTTCTGATGCCTGAGGCGACTCCCGTTTCGCTGAGTATTTTGAATATGCCAATCTGCGCTGTGTTGCTGACATGGGTTCCCCCGCAAAGCTCACTGCTAAAATCATCTATGCTGATGACCCTGACTGTTTCGCCATACTTACTGTCAAATAATGCCGTCACTCCAGCATCTTTTGCCTCGTCTAAAGTCATGCTCTCTGTCTTCGTTTCAAGGTTTTCGAATATTTTTTCGTTAACTATATATTCTACCTTATCTAATGCTTCTCTTGTAAGACCCTCAAAGTGTGAGAAGTCAAATCTTAGTCTATCGTTCTCCACCAATGAGCCTGCTTGATTGACGTGTTTGCCGAGAACCTGCTTCAATGCTGCATGAAGAAGATGGGTAGCGGTATGATTGGCTGCAGTTTTCAGTCTTTCTTTCATGTCCACTTTTACGCTTATTTTATCCTCTGTCCTCAGTGATCCTTTCAAAACCTTTACTTGATGGATAAAAATATCGTTGTTGGCCTTTGTGACATCAAATACCAACGCCTCAATATGATTGCCTATCAACAATCCTTTATCGCCCTTTTGTCCACCGCTTTCTGCATATAGCACTGAAGCGTCCAGGACGACAAATCCTTTGCTATCCAGTTGATTCACAGGCTTTAACTGCTCATCATATAGCTTTAGGACAGTCGCATCAGTTTCAGTCTTGTCATAGCCAACAAATTTTGTGCTTGAGACTCCTTCAATAAGGATGCTGCTACCTGACCACGATTCCCCGGATGAAGAGTCTCTTGCATTTCTGGCATTTTCCTTTTGCTGGTCCATGAACTGTTTGAACTCCGAAAAATCCACATTCAGCTCTCTTTCCTGTAGTATTTCTTCGGTCAGTTCAAATGGAAAGCCATAGGTGTCGTAGAGTTTGAATGCCTTTTCTCCTGACAGCTTATTTTTATTTTCTTTCTCAATCTCAGCTATGTATGACTCGAGAATGTCCAGCCCCTGGTCGATTGTTTTGTTGAATTTAATCTCTTCTATTTCAATGATCTTGTAGATCTGGTCTTTTGCATTTTTCAGTTCTGGATATGCCTCTCCCCAGAGGTGGATGACCTCTTTTGCCATCATCGCCAGGAAGTTTTCTCTGATCCCGAGCAGCTTGCCGTGTCTCGAGGCTCTTCTGAGAAGTCTTCTCAGCACATATCCCCGTCCTTCGTTGGAAGGTATGACGCCGTCTCCTATTAAAAAGGTAACCGCTCTTGAATGATCTGCGATGATTCGGATGGAAATGTCAGTTTTCTTACTCGATTTGTATCCTTTGCCGCTGATTGTCTCCACAAGCTGTATTAGGGATACGATAGGCTCGACCTCAAAAACGTTGTCTTTGCCTTGCAGTACCGCTGCAACCCTTTCAAGGCCCATTCCTGTGTCTATGTTGGGCTTGGATAATGGGTGGTAAACACCTTGTTCATCCTTGTCAAACTGTGTAAACACAAGGTTCCATATCTCAACATATCGGTCGCAATCGCATCCCGGAGAGCAATTCGGATCTCCGCAGTCGTATTGTTCTCCCCTATCAAAATAGATCTCAGAGCATGGCCCACTGGGGCCAACTTCCAGCTCCCAGAAATTATCGGCCTTGCCCAATCTGACAATTCTATCAGTAGGCACCTTGACTTCCCGAGCCCAAATATCGTAGGCCTCATCATCTTCCAGGTAAACTGATACCCAAAGCCTATCTGCTGGAATCATCATCTTTTCAGTCAGAAATTCCCAAGCCCAGAATATGGCCTCTTTCTTGAAATAATCACCAAAGGAGAAGTTCCCGAGCATCTCAAAAAAAGTGCAGTGTCTGGATGTGAAGCCGACATTTTCGATGTCCCCTGTTCTGACGCACTTCTGGCAGGTCACCATTCTGGTGTTGGGTGGAGTGTCCGCACCTGTGAAATACTTTTTAAGGGGCGCCATGCCTGCGTTGATCAGTAGTAGTGTGTTGTCATTTTTAGGAATCAATGGATAGCTGTGGGCTGCCAGGTGGCTTTTGCTTTCGAAAAATTCGATAAAACTTTTTCTGATGTTGTCGATTGAATATTGGCTCATGTGTCCTCCAAAATTTATGTGATATATTTCATTTTCTAAGTTTCAAATTGGTTATACTTTGACATGAACATCAATATAAAACGCGCTCAGACACACTGAATGTATGAGCTCAGCGCCTGATTAATTTATCAACAACTCGACTAAAGTCTCAAACAGTTGATAAATCTTAACATCAGCCACTTGCGCTCCTAATCTGAATGAACTCGCCAAAGTTTTATATTTGATTCTTCATGTCATTCGCTATATGTCATTTTACTCAAAAGTTACAAGAAAATACCAATAATTATGAGTCGTGACTTGGAGACATGTCTTTTTACATTATCAATCTTAAAAGACATGATCGACGGAACAGCGAATACATATTGTATTTTCGGTGATTTAAGTAAGAAAATGTCAATTATTGTGAGTCGTGGAACATTAATTGCATTTTCGAAGTGTCACGTAAAAGTATAATCAGCTCAGACAGTTTTGTCAATGATTCCCCCACCGACAAGCACATCTCCATCATAGAAGACCAGCGACTGCCCGGGAGTGACGGCCCTGGTCTTGTCCTTGAATTCTACAAACAACTGATCGCCGACTCTACTGATTAGTGCCAGTGACTCCCTTGCAGAGTACCTGATCTTGCAGGAAAATTCCTTTTCATTTAGATCATAATTATCATATATGATATTGTAGTCGCTGAGATAGCAGCCGGATTTCTCCAACTGGTTTGACAGCCCTAGTGTAACGTTATTGTTCTCCGGATTGATATCCAATACATAATGCGGTGTCCCCAAGGCTATTCCCAGTCCTTTTCTTTGACCGATGGTATACTTGTGAATGCCCTCATGCTTTCCGAGGACATTGCCATTAACATCCACAAAGTTGCCAAGCTTGGCTTTCGGATCGAAATACTGCTCGATAAACGCGATGTATTTCTCGTCCTTGATAAAACAAATCTCCTGGCTTTCTTTTTTTTGATAGAATTCGACGCCTCTGCTTTTCAGTAGCTGCCTTGCCTGCTCCTTACTGTCCAACTCTCCCAATGGAAATATAACCCGATTAAGATCCTTCTCTTGAAGATTATACAAATAGTAACTCTGGTCCTTGCTTACGTTTTTCGCCTTTTTAACTAGATAGCCGGAATCTTCCTTCATTACCCTCGCATATTGGCCCGAAGAAATATTATGGATGCCTCGCTTGTCCGCCTCTTCCAAAAATCGTTTGTATTTGATCTCCTTGTTGCATCTAACGCAGGGATTGGGAGTCCTGCCTTTTTCATACTCAGTATAGAAATAATGCACAATTTCCTGCTCAAATTCCTCTCTCAAATCCATCACAAAATGCTCTATCTTCAGCATGTCAGCTATCCGTTTAGCGTCAGCAACCGCCTCTTCCATCGATTTAAATGTCCTTTGTATAAAAGTAACACCTATAACCTCAAAGCCTTTTTCCTGCAAAATAATAGCGGCGGAAGAACTATCAATCCCACCGCTCATGCCTAAGAGCACCTTTTTATTATAATTGCTCATCGTCATAGTCGTGCACATCCTCATCCGGCTTGTAGTCTTCTATGCCGGCTATGACCTTACCTGATTTTTGAGCGTAATCATACAGCGCGGCTTTAACAGCCTGCTCGGCCAACACTGAACAGTGAACCTTGACCTTTGGCAGACCACCAAGGGCTTCTATAACGGCTTTGTTAGACAACGCTACCGCTTCATCGATGTGTTTTCCCTTAATCAGCTCTGTTGCCATACTTGATGATGCGATAGCGGATCCACATCCGAATGTGAGAAACTTGACGTCAGTGATGATGTCTTTATCATCTATTTTCAAAAATATCTTCATGATATCGCCACACTTGGCATTGCCTACCTGGCCTATGCCATCAGCATCTTCAATCTCTCCTACATTTCTTGGGTTTCTGAAGTGCTCCATAACTTTTTCCGTATACATTTTTACTTCCTCCTGATATATAATGGTGACATTAGTCTTAATCTATGTACTACACCGATGAGCTTCTCGATGGTGTAGTCAACGTCTTCTTCAGTAGTAAACTCCGATAGGCTCAATCTTAGCGATCCATGAGCAATCTCATGGGGTAGCCCTATGGCCATCAGCACATGTGAAGGATCCAATGCACCTGATGTGCATGCAGAGCCGCTTGATGCGGATATGCCTTCCATGTCCAGGTATAAAAGCAGTGATTCTCCCTCTATGAATTCAAATGAGAAATTAACATTCCCCGGGAGTCTTTTGGTCGGGTGTCCATTCAATCTGACATTCTCAATTGCTTCCGGTATTTTTTTGAGAAATCTATCTCTCAGTCCACTGACATAGGACATTCTTTCATTCATGCTATCCATAGCCATCTCCGCCGCCTTGGAATAGCCACAGATCCCCGGCACATTTTCAGTTCCCGCTCTCTTTTTGCTTTCCTGAGCACCGCCGTGTATCAGATTATCGATCTTTATTCCCTTCCTAATATACAGCATTCCAACACCCTTGGGTCCGTGAATCTTATGGGCTGATGATGAAAGGAGATCAATATTCATTTCCTTGACATCAATTGGTACATGGCCAAAAGCCTGAACTGCATCAGTATGGAACAGTGCTCCGTGTCTCTTGGCGATGTCACCAATCTCTTTGATTGGTTGAATGGTTCCAATCTCATTATTGGCAAACATGATGGTGATCAGGACAGTATTTTCTCTGATGGCTTCTTCCAGTTCGCTAAGACTGATCAGTCCATCGCTGTCAACATTGAGATAAGTCACTTCATATCCGTTTTTGGCTAGATATTCACAGGTATGCAACACAGCATGATGCTCGATTTTGGATGTGATGATGTGATTTCCTTTTTTTCTATTTGCTGCCATGACGCCTTTTATGGCCCAGTTATCTGATTCCGAACCGCCTCCAGTAAAATAAATCTCATCCGCCTTGGCATTGATGACAGATGCTATTGTTTCCCTAGCTGAATTGATTGCCTTTTTGGCGGTCTGTCCAAAATCATAAATACTGGACGGATTTCCGTAAAGATCGCCATAATACGCATCCATTGTCTCAATAACCTCTTTATGGACCATAGTTGTTGCCGCGTTATCTAGATATACTTGTTTCATCATTTAGCTGCCTCCTGCATGACTTTTGAATTCTGCTTCACCATATCCCCCAGATATGTGTTGTCGATAACATTATTGATTCCCATTTCTATCTTCTCAAATATAACCCTTGTCGCACATATCGATTCTCTGGTGCAAACCTCTCCAGATAGACAATCTGATGGTGTCATCTCTCCCTCAAGCGCCCTCAAAATCATCCCTACTGTTATCTCTTCCGGCTTTCTTGCCAGCATGTAGCCGCCATTGACACCTCTGACAGTTTCTATGTAGCCTTGTTTTCTAAGCTTTGCCAGAAGCTGCTCCAGATAGTTTTCTGATATATTATATTTTGACGATATTGTCTTGAGACTCACAGGACCACCGCCATAGTTTAGCGCCAGCTCGAATGCTGCTTTCAGACCATATCTGCCTTTGGTTGATAGTATCATTGATTGCACCTCTAATCCCTACTGATTTAATAGAGTATCTTTTTAGAGTATAGTATACCCTAGTAAAATTGTCAACTATTAACAGGGTTCTCGGGTTCAGATGGTGTTTGAAACACCACCTGAACCTTAGAAACCGTTATCCAGGGACTCTACAGTGCTTATTCCCACTTATAGAAGTTGGAATCTTAGCACTGTTAGTCATCGGATTAAAATAAGAAAAAAGCACGATTTATCGTGCCAAATCTTAGTGGATATAATAGTCTTCTTCGATTGCATCCATAAAGCCCAAATCAGCTTGGAGTATCCGCAGTCTGGTCTCATACTCATCATAATCGATATCGTTGGTCTGAAGCCTGGCGTCAAGCTCCCTTTTGCCGTTGTCGTACAGAAACATCTGTTTTGTCGGCCAGTAAACATTTTTTCCTGTCTCTACCTGGCTTGTTTTTTCAAGTGTTACTTTCAAGCCTTTAGAGTCGGAATAATCCGTCTGACCCAGCAAATAGATGTTTTTGAGATCAAAGCTCAAGTCAGTACATTTATTTCTGCAATCTCTAAGGTATCTGAGATGTTCAGGTTTAACCTCCAGAAATTCATCGTCTAAAAAAACATATTCCTCTATATGGTTGTTGTATTCAATGACTAGATTGTAGCTGCCTTCTTTTTTTAGACCTTTTAATTTTTCACATATCAACTCTATAGAATTAGAATCTGTAAAATCCTCAAATTTAACATTAAATTTCATATTTCCTCCTTTGATTTCAAATCGTTGATAAAATCCAAATACTTCTTGATGTTTTTTTCATATCCAATGTTCTTAGGATTATAAAACTTTTCGTTGTTAAAATCAAGTGGAAAATAATTTTGTTCCACAAAACCATACTGATAATCATGAGGATATTTATATCCCGCACCATGCCCCAGCTTGGAAGCGGATTTATAGCTCTTGTCCTTTAGAGTGTTTGGCACATCAGGATTATAGGTGTTCATCAAATCCAAAGCCTTGTTGATTGCCATATAAGCCGTATTGCTCTTTGGAGCGCAGGCGATGTATATGGTGGTCTGAGCCAATGGAATCCTACCTTCGGGCATACCGATGATATTGATTGCGTTGAAACAATTCACTGCAATATTCAGGGCATTGGGATCTGCGTTACCAACATCTTCGGAAGCTGAGATAATCAGTCTTCTTGCGATGAACTTAGGATCCTCACCTGACTTTATCATTTTTGCCAGCCAAAGTAAAGCCGCGTCCGGGTCAGAACCCCTTAGGCTTTTAATAAAAGCAGAAATGATGTCATAATGCTTGTCACCCTTCTTATCGTAATAGGATGTCTTGTTTTGTATGCTTTCCTTCGCGTCGTTTACTGTAATTCTGATGCTGCCATCCTTGCCGGTCGGTGTGGTTAGAACTGCCAGTTCCAGAGCATTGAGCGCTTTTCTCGCGTCCCCTCCGCTGTAGCTGGCTAGTAGTTCGATGGCATCTTCATCTATAGAGATATTTAAACCCGCCTCTTTGATCAGAACCTTTTCCTCGGCCCTTCGTAAAATCGCAGTTACATCTTCATATTCCAACGCCTTGAGCTCAAAAATCATTGATCTTGATAGCAATGCGCTGTTGACCTCAAAGTATGGATTTTCTGTTGTTGCACCAATCAGAATGATGGTGCCGTTTTCAACATATGGAAGCAGTGCATCCTGCTGTGATTTATTGAATCTATGGATTTCATCGATAAATACAATCGTCTGCCGCTTGTATAAGGAAATCTGGTTGATTGCCTCTGCCGTTTTTTCTTTTATGTCTTTGATACCGGATGTTACCGCATTCAGGGTCTCAAAATTCTTCTTTGTTGCCCTTGCGATGATTCTTGCAAGAGTTGTCTTACCTGTCCCAGGTGGGCCATAAAGGATAATTGAGCTCAACTTATCAGCCAAGATAGCTCTTCTAAGCATTTTCCCCTCAGCAAGAATGTGGGCTTGCCCTTCGAATTCGGTCAGGTCCACCGGTCTCATCTTATCTGCTAACGGGCTGTTGTTTTGAATAAATTCATTGTAATTCATATTGAAAAGATTGAGATTAGACATACCGCTCCATGAGTTTGGCGACCCTTTCTATCAGGACATTCTTTTCTTGTGATTTGGTGATTGCCGCATCCATGATATCTGCGATTTCTGCCATGTCTTTTTCCTTGAATCCCATAGTAGTGATGGCAGGTGTGCCTATACGGATGCCACTGGTCACAAATGGGCTGGCTGGATCGTTAGGGATTGTATTTTTATTGACTGTTATATTAATCTCATCCAATAGTTTTTCAGCATCTTTGCCCGTTACATTTTTGTTTCGCAAGTCAATCAGCATCAGGTGGTTGTCTGTGCCGTCTGAGACCAATCTAAATCCTTTCAGTTTCAGCTGGTCTGCCAACTCTGAGGCATTCTTGATAATCTGCCTCTGGTACTCCACAAAGCTGTCTTCGAGTGCTTCCTTGAAGCTAACAGCCTTTGCCGCAATGACATGCATAAGCGGTCCGCCCTGGATACCCGGGAATATTGCCTTATCGATTGCCTTGGCATATTTCTCCTTGCACAGAATAGCGCCACCCCTTGGGCCTCTTAGGGTCTTGTGTGTTGTGGTGGTAACAAAATCAGCATACGGCACAGGGCTCGGATGAAGTCCGGCTGCAATAAGACCGGCAATATGAGCCATGTCAACCATAAGATAGGCTCCTACCTCGTCCGCTATTTCCTTGAATTTCTTAAAATCTATAATCCTGGCATATGCGCTGGCCCCAGCCACTATCAGCTTTGGCTTTTCTTTCAAGGCGATTTCTCTGACCGCTTCATAATCCAGCATTTCTGTTACAGGATCCACTCCGTATGGTACAATCTCATAATATTTTCCTGAGATATTGACAGGGCTTCCATGTGTAAGATGTCCACCTTCGGTGAGCTTCATTCCCATAATCTTATCCCCGGGTTCCAGCATTGCAAAATAAACAGCTATATTGGCATTTGCACCTGAGTGAGGCTGAACATTCGCATGCTCTGCATTAAAAAGTTTTTTCAGTCTTTCAATCGCCAGGTTTTCTGCCTGGTCTACAAATTCACATCCGCCATAGTATCTTTTACCCGGATATCCCTCTGCATATTTGTTGGTCAACTGACTTCCCATGGCTTCCAACACCGCTATGGAAACAACGTTCTCAGAAGCAATAAGCTCCAAATTTCTGTGCTGTCTACCGATTTCAAGCTGTATAGCGTTATAAATTTCAACATCGGCTTTCTTGAGGTTTTCAAACATGTCAAATCTCCTTGTTATTTATTGTATTTTAGTATGATCTCCAACAACTCATCTAGTGCGTCCTCGGAGTCTAAATTATTCATTTTCTCAATAATACAGTTTTTGGCATAATTTTCGATGATGATACCACCCACTTTGTTCAATGCGGATCGGACTGCAGATATCTGTATCAGTATATCACCGCAGTACTCCCCTTTTTCTATCATCCTTTCGATTCCATTAACCTGACCTTCTATACGTTTCATTCGATTCAGAAGAGATCTGTCTGTATCCATTGCTATTCACCTCTGTATGGAACAATGGATTCTATGATATCAGAGTTCTTGAATACAAATCTGTCCAGTTGTTTGAGAATGTAGAACGACAACACCAAAGACAGCAATCCGGAAACGGCTGATACGATATCCTTGTTTCCAAAATTTATATATTTATAGCTTAAAAAAGTTGCGGCAATCATGACCAATAAAGGGATTCCATAGGCGACGGATGAATATGCCAACAGATTCTTGTCTCTGGTTGTAATCGTCAGTAATTGTCCAAGTTTATAGCCATTATTTTTTACCTTCAGAATATGACCCTTTTGTGTGCAGCTGGTGCCGCATGAAGCACAATTGTCACCACAGGCTGAGGCTCTTGCCACTTTTATATAGGCTGATTCATTTTCGATATTTACCACTTGTGCGATTTTTATCATTACATTCACTACCTTTCAACAATACAGTTTATCACATGTGAGGCGAGAAGCAAACCTGCCGATGCAGGAACAAAGGAATTGCTACCAATAATTGTTTGGTTTTCACTTCTTAGCGGCAGTTCTCTTGAAAAGACCACCTGATGCTTTTCAATTCCAATCCTTTTTAGCTCTCTTCTCATTTTTTTTGCCATCGGGCAATTGAAGGTTTCGGAGATATCGGTTATGGCAAATGACTGAGGGTTCCTTCGGTTGCCAGTTCCCATGCAACTGATGATGGGGATGTCGTTTTTTTTGCAATAATCCACCAGCAAAAGCTTGGCATTGATATCGTCGATTGCATCAATCACATAGTCGTATTTCTCTCCATTAAATAATTCAAGGATATTTATTTCATTAATTCTCATGTCTTGTTTATTCACAACCAGATTGGGATTGATTTTTTTCAGCTCCTTGGCGATTACATCCACCTTGTGTTTTCCGAGGACCTCTTGGTTGGAATGGAGCTGCCGGTTGAGATTGGTCAGTTCGTACGTATCGAAGTCTACCAGTGTCATTCCACCGATAAAGCACCTGGCAATCGCTTCGGCACTGTAGCTTCCCACTCCACCTACTCCGACAATCATCACCCTGCTGTTGATCAGTTTTTCAATAGAGGCCTCACCATAGACCAATTGCAGTCTGTCCCATGGCTTCATCAGTTCACCTGCACATCTAATTTTATTCCCAGTTCCTTCAACTGGTTTTCATCAACTGTAGTCGGTGCGCCGGAAAGAAGACAGGATGCACTTTGTGTCTTTGGAAAAGCGATGACATCTCTGATATTGGTGCTGCCTGTGAGTGTCATGATAAGCCTGTCCAGACCATATGCGATTCCACCATGTGGTGGGACACCGTATTTGAAGGAATTGAGCAAAAATCCAAATTTAGATTCAACTTCATCTTCTGTAAGTCCAAGAGCCTTGAACATTCTTTGTTGCAGTCCTCTATCAGTGATTCTGATGCTTCCCCCGCCAATTTCGTCACCATTTATGACGATATCATAGGCCTTGGCTCTTACCTCATCCGGATTGGATTCAAGTTTGTCGAGGTCATCGTCAACCGGTGAG
This sequence comes from Clostridiales bacterium 38_11, assembly GCA_001509345.1. Lineage (GTDB taxonomy): Bacteria > Bacillota > Clostridia > Tissierellales > Dethiosulfatibacteraceae > 38-11. The sequence goes on along the minus strand of LGGM01000025.1, from coordinate 9,623 downwards.
GTAAACGGATGGTGCTTGGCAACATAACGCTTCGCTTCTGCATCATACTCAAACAATGGAAAATCTGTGATCCAGACCAGCTCGTATTGATTCTCATCGATCTCATTCAGATTTTCGGCGATTTTTTTCCTCAGAGCTCCCAGTGCGTTATTTACCACATTTGTAGTATCCGCAACAAGAAACAGCATGTCTTTGTCTTTCATATCCAGTTCGTTGACAAGCTTAGATTTCTCATTCTCACCAAGGAACTTAGCAATAGGTGAATTCAATTCATCACCCTCTAATTTGATCCATGCTAGGCCTTTCGCGTCATAGGATTTGACAAAGCTTTCGAGATTTGATATCGCTTTTTTGGAGAACGAATCTGACTTGCCTGACACCATTATTCCTTTTACACTTCTACCGGCTTCTGTATTTGACTTGAAGGCATTAAACTCCGAATCAATAAAAATATGGGTCAGATCAATGAATTCATATCCAAATCTCAGATCAGGCTTGTCAGAACCGTATCGGTTCATAGCTTCATCATATTCCATCCTTCTAATAGGTGTCTCTATGTCAATATTTTTGATTTCCTTAAATATTCTGGTTATCAGTCTTTCGTTGATGGCTATAATATCCTCAGTACCCACAAAAGACATTTCCATATCCAGTTGTGTGAACTCAGGCTGTCTGTTGGCTCTTAAATCCTCATCCCTAAAGCATTTGACTATCTGATAGTATCTGTCATAGCCAGATACCATCAGCAGTTGCTTGAAAATCTGGGGTGATTGAGGCAAGGCATAGAAGCTTCCTTTGTTGACCCTGCTTGGGACCAGATAGTCACGCGCCCCTTCTGGTGTCGGTTTGTTGAGTACTGGCGTCTCAATCTCCAGAAACTCGTTTTCATACATGAAATCCCTGATAACCTTGGCGGTTTTTGCTCTGATAATCAAGTTGTTCTGCATAAAAGGTTTTCTTAGATCTAGAAATCTATTTTTGAGACGCATCGTTTCCGAGGCGTCATCATTATCCCTCACATAGATAGGTGGTGTTGCAGACTGGCTCAGAATTTTGATCTCTTCTCCATGAATCTCGATGTCACCAGTAGGCATATTGTCATTCTTTGATTCTCTTTCTCTGACAATGCCGGTTATGGTGATGACATACTCGCTCTTAACCTCAGAAGCCTTGTCAAATGCACCTTTATTCCATTCTTCGTCAAAAACAACCTGTACCAGGCCGGAGATATCTCTTAGGTCAATGAAAACCAGGCTGCCAAGATTTCTTTTCTTCTGCACCCATCCCATTACAGTTGCCTTTTCATTTATGTTTTCTTTTCTAAATGTGCCGCATTTGTTGGTTCTTCTGGTTTTTCCAAGTTTATCCATGTCTTCCTCCTATGTGCTCTATGGTTTTTTTTGTAATCAGATAATTTGATTTCAACTTGTCTTTGTACGTTTGCAGATTTCTATTGTTTGGAATCCTGTGGATGCGGTTGTTTTCAAAATCTGTTATTTTTGTGACCGACCCAGCTCCAAAGCCAATAATTGTTTGTATCTCCTCAATAATGTTCATATTGTAAAGGCATTCATGCCCAGGACAAGCATATCCACAATTATCCTCATTATTGGCAATATTCTTTTGACGGTACAGGTAGTAGGCATGCATACCTGATTTTTCAAGTTCCTTTCTATAGAGACGATTGACCTTTTCTGACTCTTCCGTCTGAATAAGATTGACATAATTTTCTTTATAATAGTCAGAGCCCCTTTTGATAGACAGATTGTGGATTGTTACATTTTCAGGCTTCAGCTCCCGTATGTGAGCTAGATTGTTTTCTGCAGAACGGATGTCTTCTCCGGGAAGTCCATTGATCAAATCCATGTTTATGGTTTTGAACCCAACTGATCTTGCTTCATTGAAGGCTCTGACCACATCTTTAACGGTATGGTCACGTCCTATTTGCCTTAATGTGTTGTCATTCATGGACTGCGGATTGATGCTGATTCTATTGACACCATTGGCTTTCAACACTTCCAACTTGAATGGTGTAATGGTGTCAGGCCTTCCCGCTTCTACCGTATACTCCATGTTCTGTTCCATGTTATAGCAACTGCTGATGGTCTTGAGCAGTCTGTCTAATTGTCGTTCTGATAAAACCGTGGGTGTTCCACCGCCAATATAGACACTTTTAATCCGGAGATTATTCGAATGTAATATATCAGCTTTAATAGCCATTTCTTCGATTAGTATTTCCAGGTATCCATTCAGTTCTGATTCATCAGTGCAGACCTCTGAAATGAACGAGCAATAGTGGCATCTTGACGGACAAAATGGTATACCGATATAAAGGCTGACATTTTCTGCATCTTTTTTCAGAAGGCTGTTCTCTATGGAACACACAGACAGCAATCTCCCTATAGTGTCCGGTTCTAAGAGATAGGTCTTATTCAAAACCGCTTCAATCTGCTGATAATCGTATCCACTCTCAAGCGTTGTCCTGACAAGTTTCACAGGACGGGTTCCAGTTAGTATGCCGTATTTTGATCCCATACTGTAATGCCTGACGAGCATCTTGTACAGGCTGTGTTTGATTGCTATTTTGAGCCTATCAGCCTCTTTTTCATTGAAATAGGTAAGCGTATCAATTTCGATATCGATCTTATCAGATTCTCTGCCATCTTCAAAAAGTAAAATCCGGTTGTTCTCTATAAATAAATGCAGTCCCTGTAATGATATGCTATTATTCTCATCAAAATTAATCTGATTGCTTTTATCAAATATTCTGATCAGGTTGTAGACTTCGTTACGAGATATGGCAGCTTCAATATTGACTTTCATCATTTTGATATCTCTTTGCTACCTTAAAAATGGATTATACTGTCTTTCGTAGCCGATAGTCGATTCCGAATTGTGACCCGGGTAAACCCTTGTCGCATCAGGCAATGGCATCAGTTTCGTCTTGATAGAGCTGATCAGCTGATCATATGATCCCCCCGGCAGGTCGGTTCTTCCGATGCTTCCATGAAACAATGTATCACCTGTAAAGACGGCATCTTCACATTTGATACTGATACCTCCCTGAGTATGACCTGGTGTGTGGATAATCTCATATTTCAAATCTCCCACTGTTATAACATCACCATCGCTTACAAACTTTTCTGGAGTGAACTCTATACTTCTACCAAACATCATTCTGGTAAAGTTGGTTCTCGTTGCACCAACCATCCCGCCATCCATTTGATGCATATAGACTGGAATGCCATAGTGCTCCTTTAGCTCTATGACACCACCAATATGATCCCCATGTCCATGGGTCAGCAATATGGCGATCGGTTTCAGCTGCATCTCCTCTATCTTTGCTTTGATGGTTCCGGGACTTGAGCCTGGATCGATAATCAACACTTCTTTTGTTTCTGAGCTGCCGGTCAGATAGCAATTGACCATGTAGCTTCCTACCATAATATTCTCTAAAATCATCATATGAAACTCCTTAGAATAATTTTGTGCTATCCAGCAATATAGTAACTGGTCCATCGTTGACCAGACTAACTGCCATACAAGCCGCGAATTGCCCTGATTCCACTGTAATCCCACTGTTTCTTAACAAATGGATATATTGATTGTATAGCGCTTCTGCTTTCTGGGGATTTCCAGCCTTTGAAAAACTTGGACGACGTCCTTTTCGAGCATCTCCAAGCAAGGTAAACTGAGAGATCACTAGAATCTCACCCTTAACGTCAAGCACACTGAGATTCATCTTGTCATTCTCATCCTCAAATATTCTGAGATGAAGCGTCTTGTCTACCATATAATTGATATCTGAATCGATATCCTCTTCTGCAATACCTAAAAAAATCAAAAGTCCCTTGTTGATTTTCCCGATGGTTATATTGTCTACCAATACATCGGCTTTGCTGACTCTTTGAACTACAGCCCTCATTTTTTACCCTCTATTTCTTGTATCTATATACATCCAGAACGCCATCTATTTTTTTGAAACGCTTGATAAGTTCCGCCAGATCCTTGGATTCCTTAATCTCAAAAGTCATATTCATAATGGCTACCTTATCTTTGTTGACTCTCAAGTTCAAATTGATTGCATTTACTTTAAGAGCCGTGTAGGCAGTGGTGATATCCTGCAATAGACCCGGTCTGTCGATAGATTCAATCTGAATCTCAGCTGTATAGGTCATCTTGTTTCCTGTATCCCATTCCACCTCTATGAAGCGTCCATCCTTCTCTGCAGCGATAATATTGGTACAATCAGCCCTATGAATCGAAACACCTCTTCCACGGGTAATGTATCCCACAATCTCATCGCCGGGAACCGGAGAGCAGCATTTTGAGAATCTAATCTTGATATTGTCAAGATCCTGAATAATGACGCCTGAGGTCGGTGTAGGCTTGGCTTTAACCGGTACCTGTGTTTCAGTTACCTTGAATCGTTCCTCGTATTTATCCTTGTGCAGAAGCTTATATTTCGCGATCAGCTTCGTGACAACCTGAAGCTCTGTCATAGTACCATGTCCAACAGATGCGAACAGATTCTCAGATGACTTGAAGTTCATCTTCTTGACAATTTCCTGTATCCATTCATCTTTGAACAGTTCGGTAAGCTTAAAGCCTTGTCTCTTGATTTCCCGCTCGATAGCCTCTTTGCCCTTATCTATATTGGTGTCTTTTTCCTTATCTTTAAAAAATTTCCTGATTTTACTCTTTGCCTGGCTGCTCTTGACTATTTTCAGCCAGTCCCTGCTAGGACCGTTGCTGCTTGACGATGTGATGATCTCTATCTGATTGCCGTTCTTTAGCTTGTAATCCAGGGGCACAATCCTGCCATTTATCTTAGCACCGATACATCTGTTACCCACACCCGAGTGGACACGATAGGCAAAATCAATAGGGGTTGAGCCTGCAGGCAGGTTGATGACATCCCCCTTTGGTGTGAAAACAAATACCTCATCCGTGTATAAATCTATCTTCAATGATTCCATGAATTCTTTGGGATCGTTGGTATCCTGCTGCCAGTCCAGCATATGTCTGAGCCAGTTCAATTTTTCATCAAATTCGCTATCCTTCACACCCTCTTTGTATTTCCAGTGAGCTGCGATACCAAGCTCTGCAGTCTTGTGCATCTCAAATGTCCTGATCTGTATCTCAAAGGGCTCTCCGTTAAAACTGATAACCGTGGTATGAAGCGATTGATACATATTCGGCTTTGGCATGGCTATATAGTCTTTAAATCTACCGGGCATAGGCTTCCACAGCGTATGCACTGTTCCAAGAACGCCGTAGCAGTCCCTGACTGAATTGACTAATATCCTGATAGCTGTCACATCATATATCTCTTCGAAAGTCTTGTTTTTATGATACATCTTCTTATAGATGCTGTAGATACTTTTTGGCCTTCCACTGATTTCAAAATCGATCTCAGCCTCACGCAATTTACCCTCCAGTGTGTTGATGATTCCCTGGATGTATTCCTCGCGTTCTTTTCTCTTTTGCTTTACTTTTTCAGTAATATCTTTAAATCCTTCCGGATCGATATATTGAAGCGACAAATCCTCAAGCTCCCATTTGATGGAAGCCATACCAAGACGGTTGGCAATAGGTGCATAGATCTCCAAAGTCTCGATAGCCTTTTCTTTTTGTTTCTCAGGCGACATATATTGGAGTGTCCTGATATTGTGCAATCGGTCGGCTAGTTTGATGATGATAACCCTAATATCTTTGGACATGGCAATAACCATTTTCCGAAGGCTTTCTGCCTGTCGTTCTTCTTTTGACTTATATTTTACCTTGCTAAGCTTAGTCACACCATCAACGAGGTTGGCAATCTCTTCATTGAATTCCTTTTTGATATCATCGACGGTCGCTATCGTATCTTCAACCACATCATGCAGCAACCCGGCAGCTATTGTGTCAACATCCATATTTAGTTCAGCCAATATGAGCGCAACATTAAAAGGGTGAGTAAAATAAGCCTCTCCCGAGAATCTTAAGATAATATCACCATGAAAACTCTTTGCGTACTCATATGCTTTTTTTATGATCGATATATCAGCCATGGGATTGTAGGCTAAAATATCATTGATCAGTCTGTCTAGCATCTTCTCACCACCGGTATGATTAAAGGCTGGAAAATCCAACCTTTAATAAGTTACAATTGATTTGACATTGTATTTTGTCAGTTTTTCTCTGCCACTTAGTTCAGTCAGCTCGATGAAAAATCCAAGACCGACCACAACACCTCCCAATTTTTCAATCAGCTTGGCTGTTGCACTTACAGTTCCTCCTGTAGCCAGCAAATCATCTATAACAATCACCCGCATACCTTTCTCTATAGCGTCACTGTGTATTTCAAGTGCATCCTTGCCGTATTCCAATGAGTATTCGTGCCTGACCGTCTCCGCAGGCAGCTTACCGGGTTTTCTGACCGGAACAAATCCGGCCCCCATGTTGAATGCAACAGGTGTCCCAAAAATAAAACCCCTGGATTCAGGTCCTACAACGATATCCACCTCCAGGTCAGAGAACATGTCCGTCATCTGTGTGATGACTTCTTTCAAACTGAGCGGATCCTTTAATACAGTTGTAATGTCCTTAAAACTGATTCCCTCTTCCGGGAAATCCTCTATTACTCTAATCTTATCTTTTAAATCCATCTGATCCTCCTCAGGACAATTTTTTTATATATAAGTAATCGTTCTTCAGCTTGAAATTGATTATATCCTTCTTGAACAGCTTCACTAACGTATAGAGGAGCATCTCCTCATTGATGTCTATATTATATATTCTGTTGATATGGTTAACAAGTTTTATCATCTCAAATTTGAAAATTTTGCTCTTGTTTTTCCTCAACTCAGTCAATATTTTCTCTTCTGCTTCATCGGAAGGCAGCCACCTGCTGATAGCATATTCCAATTTCTGTCTTGTACTGTTATTCAAGTCTTCTATTTTTGAGGCATTTCTGACAGAAAGAATATCCTCCCGAAAAATGAGTCTTTCACTTGAAGTTTCATCAATATCAACTATATAATCCTCAAACAGAGGTTTGTTGGCAATCTCATACAAAAATTTCAACTTTAGGTCTGTAAAATATCCCCCTGCAAAATCGACAATATTGAACTGAACACTTGTATAACCATTATATTGATTGACATCAAACTCTCCAACCAAGGGGTTAAGTCGAATAAACCTTTTCTTATCGTGTTCTGTGATGTTGAATCGTAAAAGTGTGAAGACCGAGTCTCCTAACTTCACGCTTGCCTTTAGATGGTTTTCTTCATTTCCCAGGTATCTATGGTGTTGCAGTTCATATTGATTGATTATAAATACCGGTTTTTCATTTCTTAATCCATAGGGTTCAAATATCTTGTTTATATATTCAATCGATGCTATATCTATCGTATCTTCTTTCGAAATTATTGCATCAACCAATATCTCTTTAACCATTTTGCCATCTGTCATAATCTCATTGGTGTATTTTGTCAGATTGTCAGTAAAGTCCTTGAAGCTGTCTTGATGTATAGTCAGACCCACAGCCTGTTGGTGGCCTCCGGACTTGACTGTCAGATGGTCAAATTCTTTGATAGCCTTGTAGATATCGAATCCAGGTATACTTCTTCCCGATCCTTTGTAAAAATTGCCTTTTTTGGAAAACATAATAGAGGGCTTGTGATATTTTTCGGTCAGTTTTGAACTGACTATGCCAATAACACCTTCATGCCAATTATTACCATATGTAATCAGTATCTTATTGTTCAATTGAGTGACTAGATTGTTGTCGGCTTCATCAAAAATCTGCTTTTCTATTTTTTTTCTGAGAATGTTTAGATCATTCAACTGTTGGGCATAGTGCTGCGATTCAACCTTATTTGTTGAAATCAACATTTTGAGGGCAATTTCAGCGCTGTCTACCCTGCCTGCCGCATTGATCTTGGGACCGATCAAATAACTCAGTGTTTCAGTTGTAACACTACCTTTGGAGACATTTGACAGATTCAAAAGCTGTTCAAGTCCCATAAGTGGATGATTATTGATTCCGTCCAATCCATTCTTCACAATTATCCTGTTCTCGTTTGTTATGGGCACTATATCAGAGACAGTCCCTAGGGTTGCAAGCTGCAGATAAGGGTCTAGCGTGATGGTAAGATTTCGATGAGCTATAAGAGCTCGTACAAAATTCAAAGCAAGCCCTGCACCGCAGAGATTCTGATAATAGGTTTGCATCTTTGAAATCTGAGGATCAACAATGACATCGGCCGGTGGCAATCTATCCGGGCACTGATGGTGATCAATGATGATTACACGAATTCCCTTTTCAATAACTTTCCTGATTTCTTTATCATTCGAGATTCCACAATCGAGCGTAATCAGTAGTTTGACATTTTTTTCGACAAGCATGTCGGCGATGGCGTCATTTAAACCATAGCCATCAATCTCCCTGTCTGGCAGATAGTATTCGAAGTCAGCATCAATCTCTTTTAAAATAAGAACAAGCTGAGCAGTGGAGGTTACACCGTCAGCATCATAATCACCATATATAAAAATCTTATCTTTATTCATGACGCTGTCATCCAAAAGTCTGACTGCATCATCTATCCCTGGAATCAGAAACGGATTCCTTAGCCTTTCTATATTGGTATTCAGGTATTCTTCAACTTGTTCTTCTGTCGTCATACCCCTGTTCTGCAGTAGTTTGGCAACAATTTTCGGTATGTTGAAACGCTTTTGAAATCGCTTTGTTATTCTGTCATCTTGATGTCTTATCGTGTATCTTTTTTTCAAAAATCCGTCTCCGGAACTTTCTCAGCTTCTTCTTTTACGGATGCTTCGTTCTTTTGCTTAATTGGTACTATCTTTATCTGACTTTTTAACTCTTTCAACTGGTTCTCAGTGGTGCTGAGCTCTGATTTAAGATCTGAATTGATTTTCTGCAATTCTTCATTTTCAGCTGTTGTGGTAGCAAGCTTGTTTGATGTTGTGTTCATGTCAGCTTCAAGTGCCTTAACTTTTTTGCTAAGGGATTTGTTTTCTCTCATTTTCTTAACCTTGCCAAATGTACTCAAAACGCCTGTCACTAAAGCGCCTAATCCTACTGAAGCTAATATAACTAAAGCTTGTGACATCTCCCTCTTCATAAAAAACAAATCTATCGATACAGTCTCTCCGTTTTGAATTGCAAATATCGCGATAAAAATGGATACAATAAGCAATAATATAAAATTCAGTTGCATGATTTACCTCCTGCCTTTTTCTTTATTATACTACAAATAGTGGTTCATTGATATAATAAATTATTTTGAGGCTTTGTTGGGATTGTAGTAGTTTGTATCGCTTTTTCTGGTCTTCAACAGATACCAGATCGGGCTGGCAATGAATATGGATGAATACGTACCCGCAAGGATTCCCACTATCAACGGCAAGGCAAACTCCCTGATTGCCTCAACACCAAAGATGTATAGTGCTGTAATAGTAAACAAGGTGGTTGCGGATGTGTTGATGGATCTGACGATAGTCTGTGAGATGCTATTGTCAATAATATCCTCATACTTAGCTTTTCTCATCAATTTGGTATTTTCTCTGATTCTGTCAAATACAACGATGGTATCATTGATCGAGTAACCGACAATGGT
>LGGM01000102.1 GCA_001509345.1 Clostridiales bacterium 38_11 | reverse complement strand
ATTATATCATAGCTTAAATCATAATGAGATAGCATTTATTGATGACATATATTTGTCTATACTGTATAATTAATGAAATGAGCTTTGGAGGATTGATCACATGACACAAATACAATTGATAATGATATTATCGGCCATATCAACAGCTGGTGACAACAGTGAATTTCCGCTTTTCACCATCGCATCAGTTGCAATCGTAATAATGGGTGTAGCAGGTTATTTTGTCAAAAATAAATTTAAATAACCATAATGTAAAAAAACTCTCCTTATATCAAAGCATCAATTGGAGTATTTTTTTATTGATATCTTTTTATGACTATTTTTCTTCCGATTAGTTTGTATCATCTTCCATTGCCATCCCAACCCCGCTCTTGACACCGCCTAAGAATCCTCTACTGGTAACAGTTGCGCCACTGATAGCATCAACGTTGAGATTTTGTGTTTCAATGATTTCTTTTGTCATGGTTTTAAATACTTCCTCGTAATACCCTTGTGTTTCTCTATGACTTGTGATTTCGATATTGCTGATTCTATTGTCAATAACTGTTGTGCTGATGGTTATGTTGCCACCAAACCCAACTCCCAGACCTTGATAGACACCATCCTTCAATTCTCCCAGATCCATGGCTCCTTGAGCTGATTTGTAGTTCCCAGATAACGGCAGCATGATAAACAGTACTAAAAACAGAAGCAGGCTAGATCTCAAATAGGTCTTATTCTTTACTGCTTTTCCAGCAAAAGTCAACTGGTAACCGGGTGAATCTTTTACACAGGATACCTCTGTGCATTTCAAGCAGTTGACACATTCAGGAGAAATGGCATCCTCATCATCCGGCATTATGTCAACCGGGCAATCTTTCAGGCATAACTGACAGCCATTACAGCTTTTACCCTTGCTAATCTTTAGCGGACTGATAGCATTGAGAAGCGCTTGGAACGCTCCCAATGGACAAAAGCATCGACAAAAAAACCGGCGGAAAAATACTGAAGACAATACAATCAGTATTAATACAAATAGACCGGTGTGAAACCGTAACCCGGCAAAAGCATTTAAATAAGCCAGCCAAGGAGATAATACTGATATTCTACTGCTCAGACCGAATGTGCTTAATACGATTAGGATAATCAACAGAACATACTTGATCGACTCCGGTTTTGCCAAACCAATCGAAGGAAGCCTTTTCTTTTTTATTCTGAGCTTTCCAGCCAAAAATCGAAAGCCGTCCTGCAATGCACCAATTGGACATAAAAACCCGCAAAAAACCCTGCCTAGCAACAAAGCGGTCAGCGTAATCGAAATGGATAGCGCAATAGAGCGTGATATACCACCCCATCGGTAGGAAACATCTGTGAAAATTGATTTCAACGCGCTCCATCCGCCGTATGGGTTGAGATCTCCTATTGAAAAAATTTTAAAATCCACTATGTCACTGATGTACAGAAAATATATAAAAATGCTTAGTATGACTATAACAGTCGCAATGATTTGTATTCGGCTTCGGATTCCTGGTTTCATGGTTTCTCAATCCTTAAGACGTCTTGCAATACAATGCTTTGATCTCGGTAAAGGTCCACTATATCATTCTCATAGATCAAATAGTAGTGTTTAAGATCACTTGTTTTCAACTGGTATCGCTGAATACCATCAGCACTAACCACGTTGAAAATTGCATCTTCATTCCAACTCATACCAACAGTGAGCATTATATCCTCGACAAATAGACCTGTCTTTCCGTCAATCTCTTGTGTTCTTACCACCTTTTGCATCTGTTCCGGAAAAACCACTGCATCTTTAGTAGTGGAGAAATAAGTCATGAACTTAACGTTCATACCAAGCTTAAAGGTAGGGGCAATATTCATTGGTGCGTTGTCCCCTTCTACCTTGATAAAATACCTTTGTCTTACCATAGAGATTGTCTCGTTTTTAATCAAACCATCCGATGCTCCCATGGTAAAGAATCCTTTGTCATCAATTTCATCAAACTTCATCAGTATTTTCCCGATTTCGATTGATTTGTCTTTGCTGCCGTAGTATTCATAGTAGTAGGGTTCTATGTCTCTGGTCAAAGCATCAAACATATGAACCTTATCGATGTTTTTGGGAGATATGGTCTCGTACAGATCAATATTGGAAACCATTTTTACCCAATAAGGTCCCAACTCATTTGGCATAGCGATTCTCATTGGCTTATCTTCGTCTCTGATTGGTTTACCATTGACTTCCCATACCAAGATGACATCATTTTTGATAAGCTTCTCTCTGTCAACCATAGTATAGTAGCCGTCTCTACCTGTGATTCCAATTCCTTCATATTCTGCTAAATCCAAACCCTCTTTCTCGAGGACATGATGTAAAGTAGGTCCCTTGACTCTCATGGAATTTTCTGTTCCAGTCGTGTTTATCAGCGTGACATCCGCTTCCAGCTGCTCATATTCCTTAATTGAGTCTGTGTTGATTCTGATGCTGCCCTCTTCCCAATTGATGGCAAAACTATTGATATCCTGCTGCCACATTTCTCGGGGAACCACATCAGAGACCCGTCCCATTTTAACACCATTTTGCTGATACTGATAAGCGCCGATAGCTGCATTGACCGCATTGACTACCGCTTGAGAACTGATTGTAGCGCCTGTGACTTGAATGATATCCTCAGGATTTTCCTTGTCCAGCACAACCAGATTGAGGTATTGATCAATTAAAACGTTCTTGAACCTCTCTAGAAACCAGTCATCTTCGATGTGGTCCGCATAGCTTGGTGTTTCTACATGATCCAGTATTTCTATACCAATCAACTCACCATTGCTGTCATCTATGGCTACAATCAACTCAACAGGACCTATATAGCCCATACAGCTGACCACATAAGCCTTGAGCACCCCATCGACCTCATAGGCTCTTCTTACGGCAGGCATATTGATGGTGATAAAGGAATCATCAACGATATCCTTTACTAAGACTATCTTGTTTGCCTCTGGATAAAAAGACCGAACCCTCTTTTCTTCTTCAGATGCTGAGTTGTTTAACATGAAAGCAACCAAAACCACCATGACTATCAATGCCATCATCAAAATATATATTCTTCTTTTCTTCATCTCATCACTTACCTTATTCGACTATGATACTGTCAATCATGGATACCCATTGAGGCTTGTTGACATCATCGGGAGCGACCTGACCGATTGCTAGTTTATATGGTGCGCCATCTTCAGGATCATACTCGACTCCATCCTCTTCCCATGCTATAATCACAGGCAATTTCTTATTCGGGTCTGTCTCATCTATATAGTCCTGTTTCATAATCTGTTCAATGGTGAATGTCATTTGATATCCATCTGTGGCCAGAACAGTTATACTGCTGGCATCCTCGTCAATACCAGCATATTGATCTAATAGGTACCACAAATTCAATCCTTTAAATCGAGTGTGCCCTTTCGTTCCGAAGGTATTAACAGAATAGTAATCTTCTTCAACAACAATGTCGTCCAAAGACTTAAGCTCATCAAGGGTTATTGTCATCTCAAAAGCAACATTCCCAGTTATTTTCAAAGTATTCAAAGCTGATGCTTCTGTCTTCGGAATTGCCGTTGTTGCAGTGGGTTGAGCAGTAGTCGCCTCGGTTTCTCTTTCAGGTGTTGTCTCTGTTTCAGATGTGGCATTCTGCTTAGTACTTGTTTCTGGAGTGGTGGTCTCTGAGATACCAGAGGTCTCTTCCGTAGAGACCTCCTGTGTAGTGCTGTTAACTGATGTCTCGTCAGAACTACTCGCAGCCTCTTGGGTTACTTCAGTCGTTGTAGGAATATCTGCTGATTTTGTGCCACATGATGACAGTATGATAATCAAAACCACCAGTACAATAATTATATTAATATTTTTTTTCATCATTTTTGTCGTTTCCTCCATTAGGATTAAGTTGTTTTCCTTTAGCTGTCTAATCAGTATTTTAAAAATCTCAGTAAAATAGTCGCCGCCTGACCTCTTGTAGCATTGTGGTTGCCACCAAATGTCTTGTCCGGAAATCCTTTGATGATTCCTGCTTTGACAGTAGCTGCCACCGTGCCTCTTGCCCACTGAGGAATATCATCTGTAAATCCGCTTAAAGCTTCTGAAATTTGTATTGAGGTCAGATTGCTATCCAACAGGTTTCCGATGATGCTTCCTATTTCAGCCCTGTTGATGTATGTGTCGGGCTTAAATGTATTGTCTGAGTAGCCCTGTATCAATCCGTTTCTAAATGCCACAGCTAGCTCTCCCGCATACCAATCTGTCTGCTTAACATCTGTGAATTTTAAATCAGCGGTGTCTATTGGTGACAAGCCTAGAATTCTGACCGTCATTGCAACAAACTCCGCGCGGGTAATATCATTATCTGGACGATATTGATCATTGCTACCTTTGATATAGCCTAGGGATGCCATCATTTCAATATCCTTTTTTGCCCAATGGGAGGAAATATCTTTAAACGTCTTTGCCTGTGCATATACAGCCGCACCACCGTTTGTCCCCAACAAAAGTCCTTCTTCACTCAGATCTATAAAGAATACATTGCTCCACTGTCTGGTTGGGAATGGCGATGCGGCACCGAAACTTTCCGTGATATTGCCAATATTTTCAGCTTTCAGCAATCCACTTGCCAAAGTGGCAATGTACATCGCATCTTCATCTTCTCTATCAATCATAACAAGCCTAATATCATCTGACTCAGAAATCGACGGATATAAATCCTTTGCCAGATGGACAGTTCTTTTGCCATCAATGATATAATCCATCTCACCATGTCCAAAGCCCGGTGCATTGCCTGACCTGACAACCCAGACACCGCCTTTTGAATCCAACGATATGCTTCTAACCCAGTTGAGATTGAAATTGGAAGCATCGA
>LGGM01000024.1 GCA_001509345.1 Clostridiales bacterium 38_11 | reverse complement strand
ATTCCATTAGCATCAGTATCACCGGATTTTAATAAGAATGATTATAAAAATGCGGTCATTTTCGAAAATAATCAAAAACAACTCGGCGAGAAAGATGATTTGCTGGAGTTTAATATAATACCAATTGATTTCGGATCAATGATAGGAGAAACGACAGATCAATCATTGATCAATATGCACCAATATTTCAGTCAGATCCAACCTACAGAAAAAAACAGTCACACTGGAATCTTCAAAGGATATAACCTGATACTGATTACCGCTGAAGCTTTTTCACATTATGCTGTTGATGAAGAACTCACACCGACATTATTCAAAATGACGAATGAGGGTTTTAACTTCACCAACTTCTATAATCCCATTTGGGATGTAAGCACGTTAGACGGCGAATATGTAGCAACAACCGGACTTATTCCTAAGTCAGGAATCTGGAGCATGTATTATTCATCATATAATGAAATGCCATATGCAATGGGCAATATGCTAAGCTCCAAAGGTTACAAGTCAATGGCTTATCACAATCATTATTATGACTATTATGATAGACATGTTTCTCATCCCAATCTTGGATATATATACAAGGGATTGGGAAATGGACTGGAGGTTACGCCAACATGGCCTGCGTCAGATCTTGAAATGATGAAATTAAGTGCAGATGAATATATGGATGTAGAACCGTTTCATGCCTACTACATGACAGTAAGCGGTCACTTGAGGTACACTTTCACTGGTAATTATATAGCACTGAAAAACAGAGAAGAGGTTGAACATTTGACGTACTCAGAAGGTGGGAAGGCTTATCTGGCCACTCAGATTGAATTGGATCGGGCCTTGGCGTATTTGCTTGAAAGGCTTGAAGAAAAAGAAATCACCAATAAAACCTTGTTTGTCATCAGTTCGGATCATTATCCATATGGATTGGACAAGCAAGATCTTGATGAGCTAGCTGGACATGAGGTGGAAAGTAACTTCGAATTGTACAAATCATCTCTGATTATCTATGCCAAGGGTATGAAACCGGAAATGATTGAAAGACCTGTATCCAGCCTGGACATCATACCGACCGTCTTGAATCTGATGGGACTGGAATATGACTCTAGATTGCTGATGGGTGTGGATGCTTTTTCCGACAAAGAACCACTTGTCATCTTCTTGAACAAAAGCTTTATAACCGACAAAGGAAGATACAACTCAATTTCAGGTCAATTCTCACGGGAAACCAATATGGATAATGTAGAGCAATATGTAGAAAAAATCAAGCAGGAGATTGACAGAAAGTTTTATTATTCAGCAAAGATTCTTGATTTGGATTATTATTCGATTGTTTTAAAATAATTCTGAACAAAATTGTATATACAACACATAATGATTGGACGGCACAAGAACAAGAAATATAATTGGAAGGAACGTGGAAAATAATTGAAAAACTATCTGATCAGCATACAATATGATGGCGGTCGCTACAAAGGATGGCAACGACTTGGCGGAGATGGAAACACTATACAGAGTAAGATAGAAGCCGTTCTCTCAAAGCTATTGGATGAAAAAATCGAAATAATCGGATGCAGTCGTACTGATGCGGGTGTCCATGCATATGACCAAGTGGCAAATTTCAAAGCAAACACTAAAATGACGGTCAATGAGTTGAAGGATTCGATGAATAGATATCTGCCCACGGATATTAGCATAAGAGAGGTAAGAATCGTTGATGATACGTTTCATGCCAGATTCGCCGCAAAAAACAAAACCTATGTGTATAAAATATGGAATGGGGACTGTCCCAATCCTTTTGTCAGAAAATACAGTTTATATATAGATAGTAGACTTGATTTGCGTCAAATGTCAAAGGCATCTAAAAGTTTTTTGGGAGAACATGATTTCACAGCTTTTACTAACGCCAAGTCAAAGACCAAATCTATGGTTCGACAGATAGAAAGCATTGATATTGAAAAACACGGTGATATGATAACAATCAGAATAACGGGTAATGGTTTTCTCCACAACATGGTCAGAAAAATTGTCGGTGTTTTGATTGAGACAGGTCTTGGAACGCTAAAAGGGGATGAAATACCAGCAATACTGAACTCTAAGGAACGCTCAAAATCAGGTATGTTGGCTGATGCGTGCGGATTGTATCTGGAAAAAATAATTTATTGAAAACACTTTCTAAAAAATATATAATGAATAAGAAATATATTATTTTGGAGACTAAGTCAATGAAATTCAAAAAAATTGTCGCACCGATAATCATTACACTCCTTTTGCTGATTTATTTGGCAACCTATTTATGGGGATGGTCTCATATAATGGTATCTTCATGGCTAAAAGCAATTGGGTTGATTATCCCCATCAGTCTGATGGGGGTCAGTATCTATGTGTTGCTTGAGCGAATAAAAGAAATAAGGAGTGGTGAAGAAGATGATCTTAGTAAATACTGATTATTACAATGACAAGAAGCTTGAAATGCTTGGACTGGTTAAAGGGAGCACCATACAGAGCAAAAATATCGGCAGAGATATCACGCAAGGGTTCAAAACCCTCGTAGGAGGAGAACTCACCGCGTATAATGACATGATGAATACGGCAAGGGCTCTGGCAACCAAAAGAATGATAGCTGAGGCACAGGCCTTAGGGGCGGATGCTATCATTAATATTCGATACTCATCGTCAGCGATCATGCAAGGCGCTGCAGAGGTTATCGCATATGGAACAGCAGTGAAGTTCATATAGTTTTTCATTGCACTTGAGCATTAATGTAATACTTTTCTAGATAACACCACTATTTAAGTATGCCTTTTTTTAATTTTCACTAACATAGTATAATTGAATCAATTATTAATGATTATTTGAGTATTTTTGATGAAAAATCCAATTGATAATGGGAAATATCACATAAGGGAAGTGAAGGAATCCGATATTGAACATGTCATTGAAATGAGAATGGCATTGGAGTCATATCTTGACTCATGTAATCCCAATCTATGGCGTGTAAGTTCATACCAAATCACCAAATCAATTCTCTTGCAGAAAAATATAGAAGAATAATTAATGATAATAATTTTAAAGTATTGGTGGTTATCAGTGATGAGACAAGTGAGACTGTTGGGATGGCAACTGGTAAAATAATCCATCCTGGAATGTTCATTCACAAAATAACCGGGAAATTGATGATGTGTGGATTGATGAAAAACACAGGAATAGGGGACTTTGCAAGAGACCAGATATGAGGCCAAATTTTTATCAACGGCTACCGACGCCGCCACCGCCGCCACCGCCGCCACCGCCGCCGGAGAAACCACCACCGCCACCCGAACCGGATGACGTACTACTTAAAGCGGTTGTGATGGAGTTGCTGATGCTGGAGGTTAGACTATCAAAGCTATTTCCTAATGAACTCATGGAGTTTGAGGAAGCCATTCCATAATAGTACCAGCCATATCCGAATTGTCGATTTCCTTCAGTCATATCAGGGTATACAACTTGAAGCTGTTTCATAACTTCTTTAGCCACACCCAAGGTTATGGCGTATACCATATAGTGTTCCCAGATAATCAATGATGGTAATTCATGCCGCTCCATTTCAGAGAAATGAAGAAGAAATTTCTTGAATGCCATCCACTTTACATAGTCCTCTTCTCCTTTAGGAGAACGCCTGTGTATCGTCACTGATGAGCCAAAGAGTATTAAAGATGATACAATCATAAAAATTCCTGTCGCTTTTATACCAGAAAATATGATTAACACTATACCTAAAACAAAGAACAAAGCGCCAGCAAGAACACCAGTCAGGATTCCTTTATTGTTGCTGTCATCAAAAAACTTGTGTTTGAGTGAAGTGTTTTTAAGATACTCAATCCACATGCTCCAGAAGCCCTTGAAACTGGTCGGTTTTTTCTTAGCAAAACTTTCTATTTCATCAAAAGAGACCTGCTCATTATCAGATGATACTTCATTAAACAAAAAATCGAGCAAAGATTGTTCGTGTGGTCTTAGACCATCACTTTTCTTAAGCCTTGTTGCCATAAAGCTTTTGTCTGATTTTCTTCTTCTAAAAAAATAACCAAATTTTTTCTCAGGAACGAATTCATCAAGACGTAAATAACCTCTCAAGGCTAAATCAATAACAGTTGCAGTAAAATCAAGAGGTATAGGTTTGCCTTTTCGAATTAGAATGCCTAGTTCTCCAGGAGAATAATCATCTGGCAATTCACGGTAGTAATCACCCTTGAATTGAGTTTCATAAGGTTTAGCAAAGCGTCGTCGGATGGAGATAGCCATGATAACAGATGCTAATAGTGAAAAACCTGCAAAAATCCAATCCATTCGGGCTAGGCTTCTTCTGAAGTTTGCTTGATCTGCCAGTTTCTGCTCTTCTTTCAATATATCTTGCAGTGAGGATTGTCCTGTCTGAAGATTGGCATTGTCAATGATGTTTGGTGTGAAAGTAACTCGGCCTTCCAAAAAGGTTTTGGGCGGTAGAGTACTGATCTCCCAGATTACTTCCCTTTCACCGACTAGACGCACATTACCGTCTAAAGGACCATGACCCCATGCTCTTAGGTCCTCCCTTTTTGAACCTTCAGGTAGAACTAATCTTACGCTTACATTGGATTGGGCAATCTCGGTTTCATCGCCTATAAACTTGTAATATAATTCACCAATATCATTATGTAGTTTTACTTGGTTGTGGACCCTATAGGTCAGCAAAAAAGTACGGGTCTGATTGAATGCGTCTATGCTCCAGTCTACATGTATATTATTGGCTTCAGTCCTAGTGAGATAAGTTCCTACAGGTCCGTAGTCATACCCTGGATTATAGGTATAGTCCATGCCGTTTTCTGACACCACAACATCTGTGATACTGACGCCGGGATCCATTCTAAGATTCTGGAAAAAACCGTTATGCTGACCTTGAAAATCGATGGTCCTTTCTTCTTGAATCAACATTGTGCCATCTGACAAAATCTCTGCTGTAATGGTTACATTATTGATATCCATTGATTTAGTTGCATAACCTTCTCTTCCTGTAAGTATCAACAGCATAAAGAATACAAAACCAAATACAAATGTACGAGTTTTTCTTTTTAAAAACATGCTTTTACCTCATCAGTCAAAATTCACATTGACGGGATTTCGTGCTTCTTTTTCCTCTTCCAGATTAAAATAATCTATTTGCAGGAAATTAAACATGTTGGCGATCAAATTATTGGGGAATAGTTTGATTTTAGTATTGAATTTCTGAACTGTATCATTATAGAATTGTCTGGAAAAAGCTATTTTACCTTCTGTATTAGTCAGTTCTTCCTGTAGTTGTCTGAAATTGGCATCCGCCTTTAATTCAGGGTAGCTTTCAGCTACAGCGAACAGTGATTTTATTGTGCTGGTTAGTTGACTTTCTGCTTGAGCTTGTTCATTTACAGTTTTTGCGTTGATGGCATTAGTTCTTGCCTGAGTGATTTTTTCAAATGTTTCGCTCTCATGTTTGGCATATCCTTGAACAGTGTTGACCAGATTCGGAATCAAGTCATATCTGCGTTTCAATTGGACTTCTATTTGTGACCATGCATTTGCGACCCTTTCTTTAAGTGTAATAAGCTGATTATAGGTGAAAAAAAGATAACCTGCGATTGCAACAATTAAAACTAAAAATAGTAGCATAATATCCTCCTGTATTCATATTGAATTACAAGATATTTTATCATTAATTGTTGATTTGTTCAATATATGAGCTTTTAATAAACAAAGTTCATGATTGATAAATATAAGATGATAGTCTTGAAGGAGCGATTCTTAAAAGAATGTACTCAAGAATTGAAAAATCAATATTGATGGAAATCATGCCGGAAAGTGTCAAGCTGTTTAAGAATATAATCAAAATCTACATTCTTCTGAGTACTTCTGTATGGGGCAGTTTGCCTTATATACTTTTATCTGTTTCGTGGGCTTGCGGGCTTTTTGATTACACTGATTTATTACAGAAGCAATAAATGGATGCGTGTTATTGTGCCAATCAATCCAGTAATCTTTTTCGTGTTAATGAGAGGTTTTGGGATTAGAAAAGGAAATCAAAGAATAGGTCATCAAAGAATAAAGAACCCTTTACTTAATCTGTTAATTATGTTAAAATAATACTGATATCTCATAGTATTTGATTTGTTTCACGCAAAGCGATTGCCAAATGGCGGTCGCTTTGTATTAACATAAAAAATAATAAGGAGAGCCAGGTAAATCATGAGAAAGGAAATTTTTATCACCGCGTCTGACAAGCAAAAGCTTGAGAAGTTGATTATGGAAGCCAGCGCTTATGAGACCTATAATAAGAATAATATAAAAAAACTGGAAGAAGAGTTAATGAAGGCTATCGTTGTGAGTCAGGATAAAACTCCCGATAATGTCGTTACGATGAATTCACATGTGGTGCTTGAAAACCTGGAGACAGGAGAAACAGAGGATTACACTTTGGTTTATCCCCATGATGCAGACGTCATG
Source organism: Clostridiales bacterium 38_11 (assembly GCA_001509345.1). Classification (GTDB taxonomy): domain Bacteria; phylum Bacillota; class Clostridia; order Tissierellales; family Dethiosulfatibacteraceae; genus 38-11. The sequence continues at coordinate 16,203 of LGGM01000024.1, read as the reverse complement.
AACAACAAAATATCCATTATGGCACCGATTGGCACTGCAATGCTCGGTTACCAAGTAGATGACATCATAGAGTGGCCTGTTCCAGCCGGAACAATAAAATTTAAAATCCTGAAGATAGTATATCAGCCGGAAGCCAACAGCAACTATGAACTGTAGCTAAAAACATCTCACTGAGATGTTTTTTTATTTCCGATATTCCTGATATCATGACCGGATGGATTCTGAAAAATAATTAAATCGAATTCCTTTGCAACCGCTAGTATATGATCGAATATATCAGCTTGAATCCCTTCATAATTGACCCAGTCGATATCATTTGTGAAAGCGTAGATTTCCAGAGGAAGCCCGTTTTCTCCAGGGGGAAGCTGTCTCACAATCTGAATTAGATCCTGATGTATTTTAGGATGGTTTTTTAAATAATTGACTATATAAACTCTGAAAGTGCCTACGTTGGTAAGGTGTTTTCCGTTAACCAATAAAGATGTATCAATCTGGTTAATTGCATTGTATTCCTCAACTTCTTTTTCCTTAGACTCGATATACTCATTTAACAGATGAATTTTTTTGTACTTATGAAGCATATCCTGCGTGCAGAATTTAATGCTGGAAGTGTCTATGTTGATAGCTCTTTTTATACGGCGTCCTCCGGTTTCCTGCATACCTCTCCAATTTTTGAAAGAATCTGAGATTAAAGCATAGGCTGGGATAGTTGTTATGGTTCTATCAAAATTTTGCACCTTGACTGTATTCATAGTCACATCTATTACATCTCCATCAGCCCCATACTTGGGCATTTCAATCCAATCACCAATGCGCAGCATATCATTCAATGATAAAAGCATGCCTGCCACAAGTCCAAGAATTGAATCCTTAAAAATAAATGAAAAAACTGCAGCCATTGCACCGAGTCCACTGAGATAAATCAATGGACTTTGACCTAAGAGGGTAGCTAGAATAACGATGCCAACAACGACAAAAAGGATAATCTTGACAACCTGAAGATATCCTTTTATCGGTCGTTCTTTCGAAATTTCGAACTTTGTGTAGATATCATTGACTGCATTCAAAGTAGCATTCAATATACCAATGATTAAAATCAATAAAATAATAGACAGGATTCTACGCAAAATATCTTCAAACCCTACAAAAAGAAAAATGGAATTATAAATAAGTATGAAGGGTATTAATAAGAACAGTTTATGTATGACAGATCTTTCCAGAAAGATATTGTCCCAATTGAATCGGTTGCTTTTGATGTATCTGATCAGTAATGGAAGAACAGTTTTTTTAGCAATAAAATGCACTATTGCACTTGTCAATAAAACCAATACCAAAACAATCAGAAAGGAGAGCCATTCTGCAAAAGTTGCATTCATACCGTTTTCGATAAAAATAGTTGAAAAATAATTCATCATCCACCTCTCAAGTTGTAATGATATAATCATATCGTTTTTTACTTTGCTTGCAAAGTACTAAATCAATTCTAACACAATCAGCAATAAAAATTCAAAAAATATAAAAGAATCAATCAAATTTGTGTAGTATAATAGTTTAATAATACAATTGTCCTGAGGTGCAAATGGATATTAAAAAAAGCGTTGTGTTACGGGAAGGCATAGAAATAGAAATTTCCAGAAAAAAAATGAAGAATCTGCGATTGACCATTTATCCACCAGAGGGGAAAGTTAAACTGTCGGTACCCTATAGAATAGATCCTGAGATTGTTGATCAATTCATTTTGTCTAAGATGGCTTGGATAAAGGGGAAAAGAAGAAAATACGAGAATCGAGTCATAGGGGAACCAAAAAAATACAAAACAGGCGAGATTCATCCGTTATTAGGAAGTGATTATCAACTCACAGTTGTGGAAACAAACGGAAAACAGAGGATTGAAATCAAAGACGACAATGTTATATTAATGTTTGTCAGACCTGATAGCTCTATTGAAAATCGATATAAGCTTATGATGGAATTCCAGAGAATTGCTTTAAAAGAGATCTTACCAACATTCATCGACAAATGGGGAGTTCTTCTTGCGGTAAAAGTAAGTGAATTCAATGTAAAAAAAATGAAAACCAAATGGGGAACCTGCAACATTGCAAAAAAGCGAATTTGGATAAATCTTGAGCTTGTAAAATACCCGGTGGAATGCATTGAATATATTGTAGTTCATGAGATGATCCATCTATTGGAAAGGTATCACAATAAAAGATTTTATAAGCTTATGGATGATTTTTATCCGGGCTGGAAGGATGTAAAAAAGAGACTTGCTGCACACGGCATCAGCAATGAAAATAATAATTAATGGAGGAATCAAAATGAATCGATGTATCGTATATTTCTCTAAGGATGGCAACACCGAATACGTTGCTAAGCTTTTAGCCTCAGAGATTGAAGGGGAATTAATCAAACTCGCAGAAAAAAGTCCAAGAGACGGCGTGATAGGATTTATAAAAAGTGGATTCCAAGCTGTAACAAAAGCTTCTTCCAAACTGATAGGAGAACCATGGAACAAGATTGAAGACTTTGATTTCATCTATGTGATGACTCCCATCTGGGCAGGGAATGGAACCCCAGCCATCAATGCATTTTTAGATAAGGTAGATTTGAAGAATAAATCCATTGGCATCATAACACTTCAGTCGGATGCATCACATAAAGGCATAGAAAAAACACACGAATATCTGATGAATAGGGTTAAATCCAAGGGTGGCATAGCTACCGAATGCTTTGCCCTTACAGGGTCTTCACCTGGGAAATTTGCAGGTGAGGAGCGTTTGAAGAATGAATTTAAACGAGTGATTATGTCCGGTTCCGCATAATAAGAATAAGGAGAACAATTATGGCTGAATTAAAATTTGAAATATCTGAGTATTTTGGTGTTTTATCAGAGTCCTATAAAGGTTGGAGCAAAGAAATCAACTTGGTAAGCTGGAATGAAAGAGAACCCAAATATGACATAAGAGAGTGGGATCCTGAGCATGAAAAGATGAGTAAAGGAATCACTCTGACTAGAGATGAAGTTATTAAGCTAAGAGCCTTCTTAAACGAAATGGATCTGTAGGCCACCTACTTCAGCCTTTTTGCATTCACTGATAAATCATGATAGAATAACTGTCGAGTTTTGTTCTCTTTACTTATAAAATTAATCAAGTAGTTAATTAAAAAATAATAAAAAAATAGTGCATTTTTTTCTAAAAGTATTATAATGATAGCGGCATTCATAATAAATGAAAATCGTATGCTGCAAGAGGAGGACAAATGAATTTAAGAGATTATCTGACCCCGGGAGAGTGGACCAGATTTAGAGAGTTTTCAGTAGATAAGGAAACGCCTTTTCTGATGATTGATTTAAAAAAAGTTAAAAAGAATTACATTGATTTCAAGAGAAATTTTGAGCAGGCAGATATGTATTATGCTGTTAAGGCAAGTCCGTCAGTGGAGGTTTTATCAGTATTAGATGAACAGGGTTCATGCTTTGACATAGCATCAGTCTATGAGTTGGATAGGTTGTTGGGTCTTGGAGTCGATCCGGATAGAATCAGCTATGGAAACACAATAAAAAAAATAAAAGAGATCAGCTATGCTTATAGTAAAGGGGTGAGACTCTTTGCAACAGACAGTGAGGCTGATCTGGAAAATCTCATCAAATATGCACCTGGATCAAAAATATACATTCGTCTGCTTGTAGAAGGTGCTATGTCAGCTGACTGGCCATTAGCAAGAAAATTTGGTTGTAGCATGGATGAGGTTAAGCGATTGATTTCCCTTGCAAAAGCGCAAGGGGTTATTATCTATGGTGTTTCTTTTCATGTTGGATCTCAGCAAAGAAATATCCTTGTTTGGCAATACGCCTTGATGAAGGTTTGGGATATTTTCGAGTGGGCAATGGACAATGAGGATGTTGAACTGGAGATGATCAATATGGGTGGTGGATTCCCATCAGATTACTTTCATCTGACTGAAGATATGGACGTTTACGCGGAACACATCAATAGATTTCTTGATGAATATTTTGGAGATAAGATGCCAAAAATCATTATTGAACCCGGCCGTTCACTAGCTGGTAACACAGGGGTGTTGGTCACAGAGATTGTTTTGATATCCCAGAAAAATCAATTTGAGCCATTTCAATGGGTCTATCAGGATGCGGGTATGTTTAATGGTTTGATAGAAACAATGGGTGAAGCAATCAAGTATCCGATTTATACTGAAAAAAAAGGTGAAAAGGGTGAGTATATCCTTGCCGGACCAACCTGCGACAGCATGGACATACTATACCAGGATTTCAAGTATGAATTCCCACTAAGTCTTGAAATAGGAGACAGATTGTATTGGTTGTCAACCGGCGCCTATACCAGCAGTTACTGTTCTGTTGAATTTAACGGCTTTCCACCAATGAAAACATATTTTATCGATTAACGTCAAAAATTATTGATTAATCACAGACACCGAACCATGATTGAAATGGACGGTGTCTTTTAGCCTTGACTTATAAAAAAGGATAAAGTAAAATAATTAATGCGAACGATTGTTCCCAATATTTTTTTATCAAACAAACTATATTTGAGGATAAATATGAATAAATTTAAAATTGTTTCAGAATACACACTGACAGGTGATCAGCCTGAAGCTGTTAAAAAACTGGTCAAAGGGATAGATGAAGGGATTAAATACCAGACGCTGCTCGGTGTTACAGGCTCAGGGAAAACCTTCACAATGGCCAATATAATTGAAAAAGTTCAGAAACCAACCTTAGTGATGGCGCACAATAAGACTTTGGCGGCTCAGTTATGCTCCGAATTCAAAGAGTTTTTCCCGGAGAATGCTGTGGAGTTTTTTGTGAGCTATTATGATTATTATCAACCAGAGGCATATGTTCCTTCTTCTGATACATACATTGAAAAAGATTCGTCTATAAATGACGAGATTGATAAATTAAGACATTCTGCTACAGCTGCTTTATCGGAGAGACGCGATGTCATTATCGTAGCTTCTGTTTCCTGTATTTATGGACTTGGTAGCCCTGTTGATTATGAAAACCTGGTCATTTCACTGAGACCGGGAATGATCAAAGATAGGGATGAGATAATAAAAAAGCTTATTGATATACAATACAAGAGAAATGATATTAGCTTCACCAGGGGTACTTTCAGAGTAAGGGGCGATGTGCTGGAAGTGTTTCCAGCTTCCTCATCTGAACAGGCTATACGAATAGAGTTTTTTGGTGATGAAGTAGAAAGGATCACCGAGGTCAATTCCATCACCGGTGAAATTATAGGCAGAAGAAAGCATGTGGCCATATACCCAGCTTCCCATTATGCGACAACAGATGAGAATATTCAACGAGCTGTTGAGAGTATCGGTGTGGAGTTGGACCAACGACTGGATGAGCTCAGAAGAGAGAATAAACTGGTCGAGTCGCAAAGACTCGAACAACGCACCAAATACGATCTGGAGATGCTCAGGGAAATGGGGTTTTGCTCTGGCATAGAAAACTATTCAAGGCATATCAATAATCTTTTACCAGGTACAAAACCATATACACTGATGGACTATTTTCCAGAGGATTTCCTGTTGATTATGGATGAGTCCCATGTTTCAGTACCACAAGTACGCGGTATGTACAATGGTGATAGGTCAAGAAAGCAGACCTTGGTTGATTTTGGTTTTCGACTACCATCAGCTCTTGACAATAGACCTTTGAAATTTGAAGAATTCGAACAAAAATTCAATAATGTGGTTTTTGTAAGTGCAACTCCAGGGCCTTATGAATATGAGCATTCTACAATTGTTGCAGAACAGATAATCAGACCAACCGGACTGATAGATCCAGAGATTACCATTAGACCTGTTGAAGGACAAATTGATGATCTGATAAAAGAAATAAGACAGGTTGTTCACAAAAATCAAAGGGTTCTGGTAACCACTTTGACAAAGAGAATGGCTGAGGATCTTTCTTTCTATTTTAAGGATATTGGGATTAATGTCAGATATTTGCACTCAGACATTGACACACTCGAAAGAATTGAAATCATAAGGGATTTGAGAGTTGGAAAATTCGATGTCTTGATTGGCATTAACTTATTAAGAGAAGGACTTGATCTACCCGAGGTTTCGTTGGTTGCCATACTGGATGCCGATAAGGAAGGATTTCTGAGATCGGAAACGGCACTGATACAAACAGTAGGGAGAGCAGCGAGAAATATTGATGGACGTGTTATAATGTATGCGGATAGAATCACTAATTCCATGGAAAAAGCCATATCTGAAACCAATAGAAGACGGTTGATACAGACAGCTTATAATGTTCAGCACAATATCACGCCCCAATCCATTATAAAAAGCATCAGACAAATAATAGAAGCCACAACTCTTGCAGAAGAAGATCTCCAGTATAGCATCAAGGGAAAGAATATAGAAATTCATAGCGAGAAAGACATGCTTAAGTTACTGTCTGATTTGAATGATGAAATGATGGAAGCTGCGAGAAATTTGGAATTTGAAAAAGCAGCCACTATCAGGGATGAAATTAAAAAGTTTAAAAAAATCAGCAGCATGTTTGTTTAGAGAGGAATAGATGGAAAACAAAATTTTTATTAAAGGTGCAAAAGAGCATAATTTAAAAAATATAGATGTGGAATTGCCAAGAAATAAATTCATTGTATTTACAGGATTAAGCGGGTCTGGAAAATCATCACTGGCATTTGATACCATTTATGCTGAAGGACAGAGAAAGTACGTTGAGAGTCTTTCATCTTATGCGAGACAATTTCTGGGGCAGATGGAGAAACCTGATGTGGAGTATATTGAAGGGCTTTCTCCTGCCATATCAATCGATCAGAAAACAACAAACAGAAATCCTAGATCCACAGTTGGAACGGTGACTGAGATACATGATTATTTGAGATTGCTATTTGCACGAATTGGAATACCGCATTGTCCGGAGTGTGGAAGAGAGGTCACTTCTCAGACAATAGACCAGATTGTTGATATTATCTGCGAATTTCCAGAAAACACAAGAATCCAGATTATGGCTCCGGTTGTAAGAGGACAAAAGGGAACACATGCCAAATTACTGACAGGAATGAAAAAGGAAGGATATGTCCGAGTTAGAGTAAACGGTGAGATGCATGAGCTCGAGGAAAATATCATCCTTGATAAGAACATAAAACACAATATTGAGATAGTCATTGACAGGATAATCATAAAAGATAGCATCAGCAAAAGAGTCACCGATTCCGTGGAGAAAGCACTTGATTTGGCTAATGGACTTGTTTTGGTGAACAGTGTTGATGGAGAGGACTTGATTTTAAGCACAGAATTTTCCTGTACGCATTGCGGTATAAGTCTGGGTGAGATTTCTCCAAGAGTTTTTTCGTTCAACAACCCTTTTGGAATGTGCAAGGAATGCAATGGCTTGGGAGTCAATAAAGAGATTGATGTAGACCTGGTTATACCCAACTGGGATATGTCTATACCAGAACGAGCTGTATCACCATTCGGGACTGATGAATTTGGGTACTATTTTCAAATTTTCAAAGCGATAGCAGACCACCACAATTTCGACATAAACAGACCGGTTAAAGATGCACCGGAAGAATTCATAAACGAGATACTATATGGCACAAATGGCAGAAAAGTGAAAATTGACTTCGAGAGCAAATATAATGGTCAAAGGTCCCTGCACAAGGAATTTGAAGGTGTGGTGAACAATCTGCAAAGGAGGTATCTTGAAACCAATTCACATCCAATCCAATTATGGATTGAGAGTTTTATGAGTGAGACACCATGCCACGCCTGTGGTGGAGCAAGATTGAATCCTACAGCACTGGCTGTAACAATCGACAATCATAACATTTTTCAATTGTCATCAATGCCAGTTGATAGAATACTGGATTTTTTCAAAGTTTTACATCTTGATGAAAGAAAGAAATTTATTTCCCATCAGATATTAAAAGAAATAAACGCAAGGATTGAGTTCCTCATGAATGTGGGATTGGATTATCTTACATTGGCGAGAAACGCAAGCACTTTATCAGGTGGTGAATCTCAGAGAATCAGGCTGGCAACCCAGATTGGATCCAGCCTGGTGGGTGTTTTGTATGTTCTGGACGAGCCAAGCATAGGGCTTCATCAGAAAGACAATGCCAGACTGATAAAAACCCTCAGAGATTTGACTGATTTGGGAAACACGTTGATCGTAGTCGAACATGACGAGGAAACAATCTATTCAGCTGATCACATACTGGATATAGGTCCAGGCGCAGGCATCCACGGTGGAAAAGTGGTAGCGCAAGGAACGGTTGAAGACATCATAAACAGCAGGGAATCCATCACAGGAAAATATTTGACAGGGGAGCTAAAGATTGAAATACCTAGATCGAGAAGAAAAGGTAATGGTAATTTAATCACCATTTTAGGTGCGAAAGAGAATAATCTCAAAAACATCGATGTCAACATACCACTTGGTATTTTTACCTGTGTCACAGGTGTTTCCGGGTCTGGTAAGAGTTCTTTGATCAATGAAATATTGTATAAAGGGGTTCATAGAAAATTTCACAAGACAAGAATACCGCCCGGTAATCATAAAGATATCTTAGGGGTTGAGTATTTGGACAAGATTATCAACATAGATCAATCGCCTATAGGAAGAACACCTAGATCAAACCCAGCCACATACACAAAGGTATTCGACCAGATAAGGGACCTTTTTGCCATGACCAATGAGGCCAAAGCGAGAGGCTATAAAAAAGGAAGATTTTCATTCAATGTCAAGGGCGGAAGATGTGAGGCCTGTAAAGGGGATGGTATCGTCAGAATCGAGATGCATTTTTTACCGGATGTTTATGTTCCATGCGAGGTATGTAAAGGTAAACGGTATAATAGAGAAACCCTTGAAGTTAAATACAAGAACAGGAATATAAATGACGTGCTGGATATGTCTGTTGAGGAATCCTTGAATTTTTTCGAAAATATCCCGAGCATATACAACAAACTCAAGACCATGTTTGAGGTGGGGTTAGGTTATATCAAATTAGGACAGCCCTCCACACAGTTGTCGGGTGGAGAGGCTCAAAGAATTAAGCTATCCTCTGAATTGAGCAAACGAAGTACAGGAAAAACACTTTATATATTGGATGAGCCGACAACAGGATTGCATATGGCAGATGTGCATAAGCTTGTGATGGTTCTGAATGAACTAGTTGAAGGTGGTAATACGGTCGTTGTCATTGAGCATAACCTGGATGTCATTAAAACAGCCGATTATGTGATTGATTTGGGCCCCGGAGGAGGCGACAAAGGAGGAAGTGTAATTGCCACCGGGACTCCAGAGGAATTAGTGGAAATTGAACATTCCTTTACTGGAAACTATTTAAAAAAGATGATTCATGGTTGAATAAATTTCCCTTACATTGTATAATCAACATTGATCAGTTGCATCAAGCTGAAGCGATTTTTTATTTTTTGTGAATAAAATTAAAGGATGGAATGCATGATAAATATTGATGAAAGCATCATCGACATTTTACCAGTCGGGATCTTAAAGGGACAGTTTGAATTTGATAAAAGTGAATCAGTAGACGATTTCAAAGTATTTTATATCAACCAATACATGGAGACTCTATCTGGTTTCAAAAAAATGCAGATTGAAGGAAAAAGATGGAAGGAGTTGTATCCTGACTCCACAAATTTGATGAATGACTGGATCAACGCGGTTAGAGATGCTGTCAAAGCAAAAGAACACAGACATCTGAATCAGTACGTTGATATGTTCAACAAACATCTTAGCATGGATATCATAGGGCTAGAGGGCGGTAGTTTTTATCTAATTTTAAATGATAATACGGAAAGACTGCAGCACAGAAAAGCAATCATGGAAAAAGAGAGCGAAATAGACTATGTCAATTCTGAGCTTAGAAAGAAAGCCAATATGGATATTATGACTTCAACCTATAATTATCAATTCATACTGAAACTACTGAAAGAAGAGATTGATTCAGCAAAAATCCAAAACACAAAGTTGTCTGTGGCATTATTGGATATCGATAATTTCACAGTAATCAACAGAAAATATGGCGCAGATGTAGGAAATGTAGTTTTGATTGAGACAGCTGCAGTATTTAGAAATTGCATCAGAAAAATAGATTACTTGGGTAGAACCGGTGCGGATGAATTTATGCTTATTTTGACTAATGTAGATATGGATATTGCTAAGATAATCATCAACAGAATTCAAACTCAGCTGTTTCTAAACATACAAAATGCCGAAGATATCGAAGTAACAATCAGTGGGGCTGTAATAGAGTATACAGGGGAAAACGATGAGGAATTCTATTATAATATCAGAGAAAAATTGAACAATGCTAAAAGTATGGGGAAGAACGTGATTGTTTTTCAAAGCTAGATACTGATAAATTGGAGAGAAAATGTTTGAGATAAAAACCGAATTGGCTAAAGTACCTGACTTGCCGGGTATTTATATGATGAAGGATGACGGAGAACAGATCATATATATAGGCAAAGCCAAGAACCTAAAAAAAAGAATTAAACAATATTTTCAATCAAAGAACCATGCCTTCAAGATTCAAAAGATGATACAAAACATATTTTCTTTTGAATATATAATTACCGACTCCGAAATTGAAGCCTTAATACTGGAATCCAATCTAATTAAAAAGCATAAACCAAAGTATAACACAAGACTGACTGATGATAAGACTTATCCTTACATAAAAGTGACTATCAAAGATAAATTTCCCAGAGTATTAAAAGTAAGAGAAATTAAGCAGGACGGCAATAAATATTTTGGCCCTTATACTAGTGCATTGGCAGTCAAGCAGACGATTGAGAGCATAAGAAATATTTTTAAAATAAGAGACTGTAACCTGAAGATTGTTACCGGAAAAGAAAATTCAAGGCCATGTTTGAATTATTATATCAACAGATGCAACGGACCCTGTATTGGTAAAATAACAAGTGCTCAATATATGGAAGCCATCCACAAGGTTTTGGACCTATTGAATGGGAAAGAAGAAGAATTGATAAGAGAGCTTGAAAAAAGAATGGTTGAAGCCTCTGATAGTCTTCTGTTTGAACATGCCGCTATATATAGAGACCAGATTGAAGCAATTAAAAATCTTGGTGAAAAACAGAAGGTTTCAAAAGCCAGCTTTAAGGATATTGATATCATAGGAGTGGCAAGTGGCGAAAATGATGCCATTGCTCAGATTTTTTTCGTCAGAAGTGGCAAGATCACGGGTAGAGAAGATTATTTATTGACTGTGAATCTGGAGGATTCACCGGAGGAAATTATTGGTACCTTTATCAAACAATATTATACGGGAACAGTTTATATTCCAAAAGAGATATTTGTCGAATACGAGCTGGAAGATATGGAACTAATCACCAACTGGTTAAGCGAACTTAGAGGGAACAAGGTCTCTTTAAAGGTTCCCCAAAAAGGGGAGAACAGCATGCTGATGAAAATGGTTCGAAAGAATGCTGAGGAAAAGCTGAACAAGGATATCAATAAAATTAAAATCCAGAAAGAGGAAAATTTTATGGCTGTCAGTGAATTGGCCGACCTTATAGGGTTGGATAGTGTTCCATTGAGGGTAGAAGCTTTTGATATATCCAACATACAAGGCTTGGAAAATGTTGGTTCGATGGTAGTGTATGAAGCAGGTGAGCCAAAAAAAAGTGATTATAGAAGATTTAAAATAAGAAATGTTTTCGGTCAGAACGATTACAAGAGCATGGAAGAAATGATCGATAGAAGAATAAACCGTGGTTTGATTGAAAGCAGCCTGGATGGTAAACAAAAAACATTCAATCAATTACCGGATTTGATACTGGTAGATGGTGGGAAGGGACATGTCAGTGTAGTTGAAGAAGCCATAAAGAACTATGGATTGACAATACCCGTGTGTGGCATGGTCAAAGATGACCGGCACATTACCAGAGGATTGATTTATAAAAAAAAAGAAGTAATGCTGCTGCGAAATACAAAGCTCTATAGATTAATCAGCTCCATTCAAAATGAGGCTCATCGTTTTGCAATCAGTTATCATCGTGATCTTAGGAAAAAAAATGTGCTTAAAACCATACTGGATGATATAATAGGGATAGGAGAGAAGAGGAAACTATCGTTGTTGAATACTTTCGGTTCAGTGGAGGGGATTGCCAATGCAACTATTGAAGAGCTGCAGAAGGCACCATCGATGAATAAATTATCCGCCTTGAAAGTTTATGAATTCTTCGAAAAAAACAGAGGTTAATCTGATGAAATCAATCACAATCAATAAAATAATAATAGAAATGAATTTGGAAGTTATCCACATACCTGAAAACACTGAAATAATGCTTTATAATAGCGAATTATCAAGACCGGGGTTGCAATTGGCGGGGTTTTTTGACACCTTTGCATATGAAAGAATTCAAATCATCGGCAAAACAGAGACTCATTTCATTGAAACACTGACAGGAGATTCTAAAGCTAACAGACTAGACAAGCTTTTTGCTTATCCTTTACCGGCTATCATTGTCACGACGGGACTGGAGATTGATCCGGTTTTGGTTTATTGTGCTAAAAAACATGGCAGAGTGCTTCTGAGAACACAAGATAAATCCACCAAACTGATCAGTAATCTGATGAGTTTTCTCGAAGAAATGCTAGCACCTGAAAAAACAATACACGGAGTTGTACTGGAAGTATACGGTGTAGGAGTTTTATTAAGAGGACAGAGCGGTATTGGCAAAAGTGAAACAGCTTTGGAACTGATTAAAAGAGGTCACAGATTAGTCGCTGATGATGCTGTTGTCATCAGTAGGATTGATAAAGACATTTACTGCGCATCTGAGTCTCTTACAAGGCATCTGCTTGAGATAAGAGGGGTTGGTATTATAGACGTAAAGCATCTTTATGGAGTGGGTTCCGTTAAAATCCGTCAAAGGCTTAGTCTTATAGTAGATTTAGAAGAATGGTCTGACAAAAAGTACTATGACAGACTGGGATTTGATGATGAATACGAGGAAATATTTGATATCAAGATTAACAGAGTCAATATACCGGTCAGACCTGGAAGAAATTTAGCAACTATTGTCGAGGTCGCATCAATGAATCTAAGGCAAAAGCTGCTCGGATATTCTATGGAAGAGGAATACAACAAAAGAGTGACTGCGGATTTAGAGGGCTATGAAAGCTGACTTTTGAAAATTGTTTTTTTGTTGTACAACTACAGTCAATTGATTAATTAATCCAAACAATAATGTAGAGAATTATGTTGCATCTTGAAAAATAGCCATAATAGAGTCTTTAAGCATTATATCTATGATCAATATTGAAAATGGCCATGTTTGCTATTGACGATATAAGGCTCACATATTATACTTAGATGTAACAGTCTGCATATTGTATACAATTTAACCAAGGGGGTTATGTTTAATGTCAAAAATTATGAAAAGTATGGACGGCAATACGGCAGCAGCCTATGTTGCTTATGCATTTACTGATGTAGCAGCCATTTATCCTATTACGCCATCTTCAACAATGGCGGAAGAAGTGGACGATTGGTCAGCTCATGGAAAGAAAAATATTTTTGGTCAAGAAGTGAGGGTGGCAGAATTGCAGTCAGAGGCTGGCGCTTCAGGTGCGGTGCATGGTTCTTTAGTAGGTGGCGCTCTTACAACAACTTTTACAGCATCACAGGGTCTATTGTTGATGATTCCAAATATGTATAAAATTGCCGGTGAATTGTTGCCGGGAGTATTCCATGTCTCAGCCCGAGCAGTTGCAGGACATGCCTTATCAATATTTGGAGATCATTCAGATGTTATGGCAACACGACAAACAGGTTTTGCGTTGCTGGCATCCGGTAGTGTTCAGGAGGTAATGGATTTGGCTGCGGTAGCACACTTGACGGCTATAAAATCCAGGGTACCTTTTGTTCATTTCTTTGATGGCTTCAGAACTTCTCACGAAATTCAAAAGGTCGAGGTAATTGACTATGATAAACTTGCAAAGCTTGTTGACTACGATGCAGTCAAGGCTTTTAGAGACAGGTCAGTGAATCCGGAGCATCCAGAAACAAGAGGAACAGCTCAGAATCCTGATATATTCTTTCAAGCGAAAGAATCATCAAATGGTTTTTATGACAGGTTACCTGAAATAGTCGAAAAATACATGGGTAATATCAGCAAGATAACCGGTAGAACGTATAAACCATTCAATTATTATGGCGCACCGGATGCGGAAAAAATAATTGTTGCAATGGGTTCTGTAACGGAAACAATTGAGGAAACAGTTGATTATCTGATGGCGAAAGGCGAAAAGGTCGGTGTTGTTAAGGTACATCTTTACAGACCATTTACCGAGAAATATTTCTTTGATGTTTTACCTAAAACAGTAAAAAAGATTGCTGCATTGGATAGAACCAAGGAACCTGGTTCAATAGGGGAGCCTTTGTACATGGATATAAAATCTATGTTCTACAATAAGACAGACCAACCAATCATCGTAGGTGGAAGATATGGACTCGGCTCTAAAGACACAACACCATCGCAGATTGTTGCTGTTTACGCTAATCTGGATATGAAAGAACCTAAGGACGGTTTTACCATCGGTATTGTGGATGATGTAACCTATAAGTCACTGCCGATAGAAAGCAAGATAGAATCCTCTCAGGCAGGCACAATAAGATGTAAGTTCTGGGGATTAGGATCTGATGGTACTGTTGGGGCTAACAAAAATGCCATTAAAATTATTGGTGATAAGACAGACTTGTATACCCAAGGCTATTTTTCATATGACTCCAAGAAGTCCGGCGGTGTAACAATATCACATCTGAGATTCGGGGACAAGCCAATAAAATCAACATATCTGATTAGTGAAGCAGACTTTACTTCTTGTTCACAACAATCCTACGTTGATAAATATGATTTGCTGAAAGGGTTGAAAAAAGGCGGTACATTCCTGCTCAACACATTATGGAATTCAGAGGAACTTGATAGATATCTACCCGGCGAAATGAAAAAATACATTGCCGACAATGAGATCAACTTTTATACCATCAATGCAACCGAGATTGCAGAAGAATTAGGTTTGGAAAATAGAACAAATATGATTATGCAGTCTGCATTTTTCAAGCTGGCAGAAGTGATTCCATTGGATGATGCGGTCAAGTTTTCTAAAGAAGCCATTTATGAGTCTTATGGCAACAAGGGTGATAAGATTGTTAAAATGAATGAAGCGGCTGTTGATAAAGGCATAACAGAATTGGTTAAAATAGAAATACCATCTGATTGGACCAATTCGACCGCAAAGGATAGCAACGGTTATTCAGATAGACCGGAATTTATCAAAAATGTTCTGGATCCAATGAATAGACAAGAAGGTGAGACACTTCCGGTCAGCACATTTGTAGGTAGAGAAGATGGTACTTTCCCACAGGGTACTTCAACTTATGAGAAACGTGGTATTGCAGTCAATGTTCCGGAGTGGCAGAAAGAAAATTGTATTCAATGTAATCAGTGTGCATTCGTATGTCCACATGCGGTTATCAGACCGTTTTTGGTAAATGAAGCTGAAATATCCGCTGCTCCTGACACTTTTGAAACTATTAAAGCAACAGGAAAGGGATTTGAAGGGTTAGCATACAGAATACAGATTTCATCTCTGGATTGTACAGGGTGTGGTAATTGTGCGGATATATGTCCAGCAAAGAAAAAGGCTCTGGTTATGAAGCCAATAGCTTCACAGACTGAGTTACAGATTCCAAATTGGGATTACGCTGTTAAGAATATAAGTATAAAAGATAATCTGATGGATAAGAAGACGCTTAAAGGGAGTCAATTTGCATTCCCGTATCTCCAATTTTCAGGTGCCTGTGCAGGCTGTGGTGAGACTCCGTATGCTAAAGTCGTTACACAACTCTTCGGTGATAGAATGATGATTGCCAATGCAACAGGCTGTTCATCCATTTGGGGTGCTTCTGCACCATCAACAGTCTATTGCCAAGATGCCAACGGACAAGGTCCTTCATGGGCAAACTCCTTATTTGAAGACAATGCCGAGTATGGATATGGTATGACTTTGGCTGTCAATCAGATCCGATCAGGTATCAAAGATAAGATGCATACTCTGATAGGAAAAGACTGCTTGGATGAAACAGTCAAAGAGGTTCTAAAAACTTGGTTGGAAAC
>LGGM01000101.1 GCA_001509345.1 Clostridiales bacterium 38_11 | reverse complement strand
GGACGGCTGTATAGGATAAAGTCATTGGATTTTTCATGGCTCTATTCTATCATTGTAGTGACATATCTTCAATCGGGAAAAAACAAAAAACAAAAGGGACGGTTCCTTTTGTTTTTTGTTTGTTGTTTTATCTAATCAAATCCTCAACCACACTTTGCTCGTCTTTGGCTAGATTAGACATATGCTTTTGGTAGCCCAAATAGGCAAGGACATAAATCGCACCTGCTTTTTAAAACCTTTTTCTAGTATAAAAATGGGTCGTAGGATAGCTTCATTTAAAAACTGCAATGGGATAATCAGGAATAGCAGCGCTGGCAAGGCAATTCCAGAAGGCCATCCCTGGAGCCACGAGAAGAAAACAATCCATGCCGAAATCATAAAGGCAAATTTTTTTAACAGTGAAAGTCCAATTTCCCAATAACTTGGGCCACGACTATTTTGGACAACTTCTTTTATAAAATCATCGAAACCATCTCCCATTTCCTGGGTTAGTGAGGTTCCTCGGAGCTTCATTTCATGAGCCATGCCGATAAGATCTCGTTGGATAATCAAGGCGTCATAGCTGTTGATTTTGAATATATTCATCTTCTTCATAATATCTCTAATTAAAACATAGTCATCCATGGTCAATTGAAGCAATTGCTTTTTATTTTCTTTCTTAAGTAGTTTCAAAATATTCATTTAATCTCTCCTTCCATGATTTTGTCAACGGAATCCCGCACATCATTCCAGACTTGACGAAACTCTTCAAGAAAAGCATGACCAGAATCAGTCAGGTAATAATGTTTGCGCTTTGGTCCTAGGGGAGATTCCTTATATTTGTATGTGATAAGCTTTTTCTTTTCCAAGCGGACCAGAAGCGGATAAATGGTTCCTTCTTTGGCATCGATGAAGCCGTATTGCTTCAGTCTTGAGACGATATCATAGCCGTAAGTCTCTTCCAGACAGATGATTTTGATAATGCAGCCTTCCAACGTTCCGCGCATCATTTGTGAACGATCGACCATATTGACACCTACCTTGCAGTACATATTAGTTTGGCTATAGTGTATCGCATAGTAGTTTTGATGTCAAAGCATTTTGAATCATTTAAAAAAGTTTTTGAACCATATGTTAGCGCATCCTCAACCCTGACAACTATGATATAATATTGGAATGAAGCGATAGAGGTAGTGATGGATAAAATCAGCATTTCAGTCAGAAAAATCGTAGAGTACGCCTATAGGTCCGGTCACCTTGACAACACTTACAGGAGCACCGTAAGAGCATTGGAGGGCATCGACGTCCACAAGAAGCTGCAGGGATTGGAAGGACAGGACTATCAAAAGGAGTATTACCTTAGCTTTATCGTACCATATAGAGAAATCCAATTTGAGATAACGGGACGGGCAGATGGCGTATTTACCCTAGAAGGCGTGCACTATATTGATGAAATCAAGTCCACCACCCTTTCACCTGAAGACATTGGAGAAGGAGGGATGGTTCATTGGGGACAGGCATATTTGTATGCCTATATGTTTCTATGTCTAAATGACCTCTCTGACATGGGTATCAGACTCAGGTATTATAATGTGGAGACTTTTGAGACGACAGTGCTAACCCAAGTCAAAGGCAAAGAAGAACTGGAGCAAATCACCAATGAAATATTGGAAAAATACCATGACTGGGCGAAGCTTTTGTTGCAATCTGACTTGCTGTTTGCGGATTCTGCTAAATCACTGGATTTTCCCTACTCCTCGTACAGAAAAGGGCAGCGAAAAATGGCGGTCTCTGTCTATGAGACCATCATAAAAAAGAAGAGGATATTTCTGCAGGCACCAACAGGCATCGGCAAGACCATATCCATCCTTTATCCCGCACTCAAGCTGATGGGTCAGGGAGAGGTTGAAAAGATATATTATCTGACGGCTAGATCATCGGCGAAAGAGGTAGCATTTGACACCATGAGAACAATAACGGATAAGGGAGTCCGTGTGAAGTCCATTCTGATAACCGCAAAGGAAAAGATCTGCTTTATGGATGAGTGCCAGTGTCATAAGGATTATTGCCCATATGCAGAGAATTACTTTGACAAGATCAATGGAGCTCTCTATGATGCTATACAAAATTATGATCTGTTTTCAAGAGAAATCATTGAAAATATTGCCAAAAAACACCAAGTCTGTCCATTTGAACTGACATTGGAAATAAGCCTTTACAGCGACGTGATTATCTGTGACTACAACTATTTTTATGATCCTAGGGTGTCACTTAGAAGAGGTTTTGGAGAGGAATCCGTCAGGACAGTAGTTCTGGTTGACGAGGCGCATAATTTACCCGATAGGGCAAGGGAGATGTATTCGGCGGATCTGGTTCGAAGCGAGTTTTTGGAGGTATCGAGACCGTTAAAGGATAGTTGGGGAAAAGTATACAAGTCCATACGAGGTATCAATAAACTCCTGTTGGATCTTTCAAAAGAAATTGATGAAGACAGCACTACCATCATAGAACTACCGGAGTCTTTGTCATACAAATTAAGAGCCATGACCAACGTCCTGGATGATTGGCTAGGTAAGAATAAAGGCAACAAGCATCACAAAGAGGTTTTGGACCTGTACTTCAGAGCCTGGGCGTTCATCTCCATATCCGAGCGATATACTTCCGATTTTTGCTGCTATGTGGAAAAGGGCAGGGATTTTAGAATCAAGATTTACTGCATGAATCCATCCAACATTCTGGCAGAAATACATGCCTCTGTCCTGTCTGTGGTTCTGTTTTCAGCTACGCTGATACCCTTGAGATATTATACCAATGTTCTAGGTGGGACAAAAGAGGATCATGCATCAAGATTCGGGTCCCCCTTCCCAAAAGGCAACTTCAAATTATTGACTCACACAGGTATATCGCTTAGATATGGTGATAGGGAAAGAAATATCCCCAAGATCTGCGACCTTATCAAGCGATTCATTGAAATAAAAAAAGGCAATTACATCATATTTTTCCCATCATACAGCTACATGAAGGATGTTTATGAGTATTATTCGAGTTTGAATGAAGATAATGACTTCAGGTTGCAAAGACCTGACATGAAAGAAAGTGAGAGTCTGGAGTTCATTTCGGCCTTTAATACCGAACGAGGAGTTGTGGCTTTTGCCGTCCTTGGAGGCACCCTGTCGGAAGGAATCGATTTGACAGGCGACAGTCTGATAGGTGCGATGATATTGGGTGTAGGGATTCCACGTATCAATTTTCAGAGTGATCTGTCTAAAGTCGCTTATGACAAGCTTTATGGGCGGGGGTATGAGTTTGCCTATATGTATCCAGGATACAACAAGGTGCTACAGGCATCAGGAAGGGTAATCAGAACAGAACAAGATAAGGGATGTGTTGTTTTGGTGGACAATCGTTGGAGCCAAAAGCGATATCAGCAGCTGTTCCCTGAAAGTTGGCAGCACTGGACCCAGGTGGACAATCTTGAGGATATGGTGACTGAATTGAGTGAGTTTTGGAAATAACAAAAAATAAAAAATCAGCATTTATGTGGTCGGGGTGAAAGGATTTGAACCTTCGACCTCTTAGTCCCGAACCAAGCGCTCTACCAAGCTGAGCCACACCCCGATATACTGACAAAAAACATTATAATCCTACTGTTTAAAAAAAGCAATACGGGATAGTTGAATTGACAGATTGTATCGACTATAATCTAAGAGCGTCATTAATTTTAGGCTTGAAAAATTAAATCTACTATTCATGGGAGGCCCAAATATATGAAAGAACCATTTAGAGCAAAACAAACTGAAGTAGCGATCAGCAATCTGATGCAACCTTTTCAATCCAACACCTACGGGAAAATTCACGGTGGCGAGATCATGAAGATGATGGATAATGCGGCAGGTATCATAGCTCATCGTCATTGCAGAACATTCGTTGCAACTGCCAGAGTGGACCAGATGGAGTTTCACATCCCGGTTCATATCGGGAATCTTGTGATATGTGAAGGTCGTCTGACCTATGTTGGCAAACACTCCATGGAGGCTATGGTAACCGTTCTAATTGATGATCTTGAAGCTGACAGCCCTTTGAAGGTAGCATTGACCTCTTATTTCACTCTGGTTGCAATAGATAAAGATGGGAAACCAGTTCCTGTACCTCCTTTACAGGTAATCACAGAAGAAGACAAAAAACTGTATGAAGAGGGAAAAGCCCGGTATCTTGCTTATAAAGCAACACGGGGGGAGTAATAATCAAAAAAAAAACAACAAAAAACAAAAGGGTCGGTTCCTTTTGTTTTTTTGTTGTTTTTATTATAGGCTCTATTAAGCTTTCAATTTACCAGCTATACCAAGCAATCGTCTTGTCTGATGGAATACGGCATCCTTTACATCTTCTACCATTTTCCCGTCTGGACCTTGGCTCACAGATGTACCGTAAGGATTGCCTCCAGCCTTGGATATTGAAGGGTCGGTGAATCCGGTAGGAACGATAACAGCACCCCAATGCATCATGGATGTATACAAAGATAATATGGTTGCTTCTTGACCTCCATGAGGATTCTGAGCTGATGACATAGCTGAAACAGCCTTATCAGCCAATTTGCCTTGAGACCAAAGGCCTCCCTGTATATCAATAAACTGTTTCATCTGGGAAGACACGTTTCCAAACCTGGTCGGGACACTAAACAGAATGGCGTCAGCCCAATCTAGGTCGTCCGAGGTTGCCAAAGGTATGTCACTTGTGGCTTCTGCATTGGCTTTCCAAGCCGGATTCGAATTGACGACAGCTTCAGGTGCCAATTCCTGTACCTTTACTAATCTGACATCCGCCCCTATCGCTTCTGCTGCTTCTTTTGCCCAACTGGCCAGCTGATAGTTGATGCCTGTGGCACTATAATAAACAATTGATAATTTTATTTTTTCCATTGGTTTTCTCCTTAGTTGAAGTAATGTAATTCTATAACTCTATTATATGATAATGATTATCAATAGTCAACACCTATTTTTATTTTCTTGTGATTTTTCTCTATAATTATTGAATAATAATTTCACCAGTATTATAATAGTGAAGTGATGCTGAGGTAGCTCAGTCGGTAGAGCGATTGATTCGTAATCAATAGGTCGAGGGTTCGAATCCCTTCCTTAGCTCCAG
>LGGM01000100.1 GCA_001509345.1 Clostridiales bacterium 38_11 | reverse complement strand
TTTATTGTGATTAACTCTATAAATTTAGACTTTACTATCAATGACCTAAAAACAAAAGTTCCAATGACTGAAACCACCGCAAATTCTCCCAATGCTACAAAAATGATTGATGGTATCAACGGCAAGTTGAGTATATAGTTCAACTGAAATCCAATGATTATTCCATTTGATATTACTGGTCCAAAGCTGGATAGGAATAGTGATTTCAAGTCCATTCCCATCATCCGTCTGATAAAGATGATAAATAGTAATGCTAGAAAAGTCGCAGTTGTGCCAAAAACCACGTCAATCAGGCCAAAGGGGCTGAAAAAATTGGCAATTGCGCATCCCAATGTCAATCCACCCAAATAGGCTGGATCAATAAAAGCAAACAAGACAAAAATCTCAGAAATCCTGAATTGTATTTGACCATAACTTACTGCTTGAAACACAAGGGTAACCGCTATGTACAGAGCAGCTATAATTGCACTTTTAACCAAATAATCCGTTGTTATTTTTTTCATAAAAAAAACTCCCTTAACATTTTTAAATGCTTCTGGAGTACCTACAAAAATGAATCATTGAATTCATTTCTTGTTTTTTAAGTGGGTACCAAGAAAACACTTCTATTCAATTAGTAAAGGCCGACTGAAAGCCGGCCCGGTATGGCATGATACTATCTTTTTGAGAATTGTGGAGATTTTCTGGCTTTCTTTAATCCAGGTTTCTTTCTCTCTACCATTCTTGAATCTCTTGTTAGAAATCCCGCTTTTTTAAGAATAGGTCTTAAATCAATATCAGCTTCCAACAGGGCTCTTGATATACCATGTCTGACAGCTCCGGCTTGGCCTGTGTACCCTCCACCTTTAACTGTACAAGCCACATCAAACTTGTCAATCGTATCTGTGATCATCAACGGTTCTTTAACAATAACTTTTAATGTTTCAAAATTGAAATAATTATCTATGTCTCTTTTATTAATCACTATTTTACCAGTGCCCGGTGATAAAAATACTCTTGCAACAGCATTTTTTCTTCTACCCGTTCCATAATACTGAGCTTTCATCATATCCTCCTTTCTTCTATACCTCGTAAATTTCAGGTTGCTGTGCTTGTTGCTGATGCTCAGCGCCTGCATACACTCTTAGCTTCTTCATCATTTGCCTTCCCAATTTGTTTTTAGGAAGCATTCCCTTTACAGCCAGGTATACCGCTTTGTCAGGAGTTTTACTCATAAATTCTCTGTAAGTCACTTCTTTTAGTCCACCAGGATAACCTGTATGGTGTCTTCTCATTTTTTGATCCAATTTGTTTCCTGTTAAAACAACCTTAGAACAATTTATAACAACTACATGATCTCCTGTGTCTATATGCGGTGTATATATAGGTTTGTGCTTTCCTCTAAGAATTGTTGCGATCTCTGTAGCAAGTCTTCCTAATGTTTTTCCGTCAGCATCGATTACATACCATTTTCTTTGTACATCACTAGGTTTAGCCATATAACTTTTCATAGCTTTCCCTCCTTTATCAATCTCTACGAATTTAAATTTATCTGTTATAAGAACACCGGGGCAGGAATTCTTATTTACATACACTAAGGTATTTTATAATAGTGACACTAATGTGTCAAGGCTTTTTTCACTATTCAGTATATTTAAAAATGCATTCATATCATTGCTGTCATAATATACATCGAGTAATGATAAACCTTGGGATTTAGCCGTATGTCCCACAGTATCCCTATCCTGTGAAAGAATTATTTCGCCAATGTTATCAGACGCTAATCGTCCGCGCCCAACATCCACCAGGGTACCGGCAATATTTCTAACCATTTTATACAAAAACCCGTTCCCAGTTACAATCAATATCAGAAGATAATGGTGACACATAAGCCTTATGTCATAAATATTTCTGATGGTGGTTTTTGCACTTGAACCACTAGCTGTGAAACCAGAAAAATCATGTTCTCCTTTGAACTGGCTTGCAGCCTTTTGCATTGCTGAGGTATCCAGTTTATATGCAACCTTGTAGCAATAATCATTTATTAGTGGATTGGCAATTCTGTTGTTGTATATGCAATAGATGTATGTCTTGCCAATAGCATTGAATCTGGAATGGAAATCTAAATCCACCTCTTCAGATGCCTTTATTCTGATGTCTTTTGGAAGCATTGAGTTCAATGCCTGTCCAATTTTAAAGGCATTGACAGACAGATCCGTCTTGAAATTAGCCGTCTGATTGAATGCATGCACCCCTGAATCAGTTCTGCCCGAACCGATAAGATGGATTTTTTTTCCAAAAATTGATTGGAATGTTTTTTCTATAGTCTCCTGGATGGTTTCTCGTCCCAATTGCTTTTGCCAACCGTGATAGAAGGTTCCTTTATACGAGATTTTGAGTCTTATATTCTTGCTATCATCCAATCAATCATCACCACTTTTTCAATCATATTTGAATCAATCTTGAACCTACTATAGCGCCTACATATATGAATGTTATCAGCAAAGCTAAGTAATCACCTCGAACCATCAATAGAGCTCGCATCCTAGTCCTGTGTTCGCCGCCTCTGTAACACCTGGCTTCCATTGCCATAGCCAATTCATCAGCTCTTCTGAAGGCGCTGACAAACAAAGGCACCAACAAAGGCACTAGGCTTTTGGCTCTTCTGACGATATTTCCACTCTCAAAGTCAGCCCCTCTTGCCTTTTGAGCTTTCATGATTTTTTCAGTTT
Organism: Clostridiales bacterium 38_11; assembly: GCA_001509345.1. Taxonomy (GTDB): domain Bacteria; phylum Bacillota; class Clostridia; order Tissierellales; family Dethiosulfatibacteraceae; genus 38-11. The sequence goes on along the minus strand of LGGM01000100.1, from coordinate 2,499 downwards.
CCTCCATAAGCGTTGGAATAAACCTCAAAGCTATTGTCATCATCATCGCCAGCTCATGGGCAGGCAGTCCTATCCTTTTATATGGGTTCAATAAGCTCTCTATGCCATCCGTCAGCAATATAGGTGATGTGGTAAGGGTAAGCATGGAGGTGCCCATGATAAGCAATACAAGCCTTAAGGCCATGAAGCCTGCCTGCCTGATTCCCTCTCTTGTGATGTCCAGAGGTCCAATCTGATATAATACCTCTCCTGGAGTCATAAACAGATTGATAACGAATGTGATGCCAATGATGATCAGTATTGGTTTAAGGCCTCTGATAACCATTTTTAAAGGGACGTGAGACATTTTAATCACCAAACCCAAGAATACAAAAACCAACAGATAGGCTTGGAATTTATTGATCAGAAACAGTGAAACAATAAAAATTAGAGTGACCATAATCTTCACCCTTGGATCCAAATCGTGTATTTTAGATTCAACCGGGTAATGCTGGCCTATCGTTAAGTTTTTAAGCATCTTTCTTACTCCTTAATACTCTAAGTATCTCTTCAGTGGCACCCTCTATTGTCAATTTATCCGTATCAACATTCATCCCTCTGGCTTTTAGTGCTTTCATAATATCCACAACCTGAGGAACGCCTAGTCCAATTCTCTTGAGTTCCTCTGAATCCTTATATATTTCATGTGGTGTGCCTTGCATATGAATCCGGCCTTGATACATCACATAGATATAATCAGCCAATCTAGCAATGTCTTCCATGCTATGGGAAACCAGAATAATTGTAATATTATTCTCATGCAATTTCTTTATAGTGTTCAAGAGTTTGTTTCTTCCTGAAGGATCCAGGCCAGCAGTGGGTTCATCTAGAACAAGATAGTCAGGCTTCATTGCCAAAACACCCGCTATGGCAACCCTTCTTTTTTGTCCTCCACTTAAATCAAATGGTGATTTATCTTTAACGCTGCTGTAATCAAACCCAACCAATTCCAAAGCATATTTGACTCTTCTTTCAACTTCAAGTTCATCTAAAGCCAGATTGATTGGACCATAAGCTACATCTTTGAAAACAGTCTCTTCAAACAACTGATATTCAGGGTATTGAAAAACAAGCCCAACCTTTTGTCTGATCAATTTAAGCTTTACTTTTTTATCCTTTATATTTGTTCCATCGATGTATACCGTCCCTGCTTCAGGAAGAATCAATCCGTTGAAATGCTGTATGAGAGTGGATTTTCCTGAGCCGGTTTGTCCAATGATGCCGACAAAATCGCCCCTTTTGATTTCCATTGTTATATCAACCAGCGCTTTTGTTTCAAATGGGGTTCCCTGACCATAATAAAATGATAATTGCTCTATTTTTATTGACATATTGCGTCCACCAGCTCCTCAATCTTGATGATATCTCTTGGCATCATGATACCTTCGTTTATTAAGTTGTGTGCTAGTTCAGTCACTTGAGGCACATCAAGCCCAAATTTTTTAATTAAGTCGATATTGACAAAGACCTCTTTTGGGGTGCCTTCCATCTGAATCTTGCCACCATCCATCACAATGACTCTGTCTGCCTGCACCGCTTCATCCATGAAATGTGTAATCAGAAGTACTGTCTTATTCTCGTCATGGTTGAGTTTCTTGATGGTCTGTAATACCTCTTTCCTGCCTGAAGGGTCAAGCATAGCTGTCGGTTCATCCAAAATGATGCATTCGGAATTCATAGCCAAAACACCGGCAATCGCTATTCTCTGCTTTTGTCCCCCGGATAAAAGGTGAGGTGGACGCTTTCTGTATTCATACATATCAACTGCTTTTAGAGAATCATCCACTCTTTTCCGAATTTCAACAGGATCCACTCCCTGATTCTCAGGTCCAAATGCTACATCCTCTTCAACAATAGTTGCAACTAGCTGGTTGTCTGGATTCTGAAATACCATTCCCGCAGTCTGTCTTATATTCCAAAGCATGTCATCATTTTTAGTATTCATGCCCTTAACTATTATTTCTCCCTCGGTAGGCAACAACAATGAATTTATCAGCTTTGCCAATGTTGATTTCCCTGATCCATTATGCCCAAGTATAGCAACAAATTCACCAGGTTGAATATCCAAGCTGACGCCATTGAGTGCATTTTTTTCTTCCTGACTATATTGAAAGCTGACATTGCTTATTTTTATTATAGGATCCATAAACTATCCGTCTCCATTCTGTTTTAAGTAATCTGTATAAGTGACATGCGATAAAACACAAGAATCTCTTGTTTCTTATCGCTCATCACTTATATAAATAGATGTTTGTTATGAATAGGTAAAGGATTAAGCAGACGCGCGTGCTGCTTAATCCTTGCTGATTAAACCAATTCGATTATTACCATTTCAGCGCCATCGCCTCTACGTGGTCCTAATTTGAGTATTCTTGTATATCCACCGTTTCTACCTTCATACTTCGGAGCAATCTCTTCAAAAAGCTTTGCTACCACATTTTTATCATATATGAAAGAAAG
>LGGM01000023.1 GCA_001509345.1 Clostridiales bacterium 38_11 | reverse complement strand
CCAAAATTCAGCAAATGTTTGTTATATTTGCTCAGTTTTAATCCAGATTCTTTTAAAGGAATTATTTTGGCGCTTTTTCTCTTGAAGGATTCGTATATGACATTGCCATCGTTTACCGTGCAGCTATATAATTTGGGTAATTTTTCGATGACGTCATTGTTCCACAAAGATCTGAAACCTAAACTGATTCCTGATGTGCTAAAACCATAGCTCATCAGCGAAAACACGGAGTCGATATCATCTTGTATCTGACTGTTGAGTTCAGTTGAAATCGACGATAATGCAGTCATATTCAAAATATTGTTGTCTATGCCTAAGGTTGCGTTATACCAGCCCTTTTCATTGCAGATTTTTTCACTATATTTAATCCCTTCAGCCTGATTCTTGCCATAGTGTATGATTTCAATATTGTCAGGCTCATATTTGGAGCTTCTTCTGGGTCTGGTATTAATGGGATAAATCAAAACAACTTTTAAATCCTTGTAATACTGGCTTAATACAGCCAGCGATCTTGAAAGACTCCCATATCCAGCTACACAAAGCGTTCTTTTGTTGATTGCAATTGCATCCTTAATCAACAGGTGGGCAACTCTGTCAATTCTATTTCCTGATGGATTATTTCCCTCTAGTTTTAGATAGACCTTCGAAATACCTAAATATTTTTCTAATTTTTCAGCCCTGAGAATGGGCGTTTTTCCTACCATATTAATGATTGTGTGTTTATTCATAGACTCCTCCCTTATGTGAATCTAACTTTTATCATACCTTATTTTTGAGTATTTGTAAACTTTTAGCCTTTTGCAAAAATAATTTGCTCTATATTTTACCGGGAATACGTTATAATAAAATCGAGCAAAAACTGGAGAATCTAGGGGATGTATTGGCTATAGATGAAGCTAGCGAGTATTATGATTCGATTCAATATATACAAGAAGTATTGGCTTTTGAAGAAAAATATAGCCCTTATAAAGCAGCCATACATTTGTATATGTCGGATGATGTCAGCATTATGACTGGTAGCATTCTTAATGCGTCGAAGTATCTGGAACCTGAAAAATTGGGGGAAGCCGCACCTTTTTTAGAACAATCCCTCACCGTCATGAATACAGTAGATTTTACGAAATATGGACTTGAGCATTATGGAATCAAAGAAGCTGAAGAGGTTAAGACAGAGTATATAAAAGTCTTGAATCATATACTGTCATCCGTTAAAGCAACAGATCTGGCAGGTATTGAAACTGGTATCAACCTTTTTTATGAAGTTTCCGGGAAAGTGTTAGCGTTCAATGATGAATTGATAGACATCATAGATTCCATGAAAAATGAGTTGAGATTAATAAAATGAAGATTTGTTACGCCCTGTTTTTTTAGCCTTGTACAAGGATAGATCGCTTTTTTCTATCAACTGTGATGGAGTCGACCCGATACATGGAATCATTGTTGCACATCCGATAGAGATGGTCAGATTTTGAGATATTAATGACCCTGCATGAACGATTTCTTTGTTACCTAAGGAAGTTATAATAGAAGCTACGACTTGCAACGCACCATCACTATTTGTATTGCTTAGCATTACCACAAACTCATCACCACCAAACCGGGCTACAACATCACAGCTTCGCTTGACATTTTCTTCTAAAATGATTGCAATTGTTTTCAAGGCTTCATCTCCAAGAAGGTGACCGTATAAATCGTTATATTCCTTGAAGTAATCAATGTCTATCATCATTACAGATATAGGTTCCTGATTCCTTATAGCATAAGACCATAGTTGCGTGATAATCTCATTGAAGTGTCTTCTATTGGAAACACCGGTCAAGCCATCTTTTTTTGACAGTAAGGAGAGTTCCTTATTAAGTGATTGCATTTCTTCGGTGTTTTTTGCATTGTTTATAGCAATGGATAGATATGAGGATAGGGTACCCAATGTAGACAGGGTATTATCATTATATACTTTTTCAATTTTACTTTGAACAGTTAAAACACCAATAGTGTTTCCTTCTAAGATCAACGGTTGAAACATAAAAGCAGGCATAGATTTACCAAAGCTTGAGTTTCTCCCATCTGTGTATTTAGAGGTATCCTCCGCCCATGAATTGATGATGAATCCCTCAGAGTTTTTAAAGCAATAGACAGCAAAACTGGTTTTTTGGTCTAATGGTAAAGACGTTGATTCCAATAAAGTATCATCCTCTACCAAATACTGGTATTCAAGAGCATTATTTGTCATATTATAAAGTGCAATGCCAAAAACATCGCAAGACATCAATCTTTTGATATGGTGATTGACCGACCTATAAATCGTAGGCAAGTCTAGAGTTGAAGTCAGTTGCTTTCCAATATCACTGATGGCTTCTAGAGTAGAATAGGTTTCTCGAAGCTGTTTGGTTTGCAGTTCTAGTTCTGCGTTCAAAATACGGTAGGATTCCTTTTCTTTTTCTGTTAAAGCAGCATCTTTTCGGAATTTAATATTTCTAAGCTTCTGTTGTTTTTCCTCATTCTCCATTGATTTTTTTGTTTCTAAGGCCTTGTGTGCATAAAGCAAGGTTAGTTCAATATTTCCTATGGCTCTATTTACGTCAAATAATTGTTGAAAAACTATGTATTGAAGGGATTTAGCATTCAAATTTTCTGCTATGGTCAACGATTTTAGAAGGAACTCTATTGCTTTATTATAATTTTTTATTTCATAATAGACTTTGCTGAAGTCTACATATATTTCAGCTATATGAAATTTTTCTTTTGTTTCCTCATAGATTGTAAGGCTATCATTTAGAAATGACAAAGCCTTATCAAAGTGCCCTTTCTTCTTTTCTATAAGACCCAAATATGTTTTGGATACAGATTGTATCATCTTATCGTTATCTTTTTGAGCAATTATCAGAGATTCATTAGCATAAAATGTCGCATTGTCCAAATCACCCAAGTCCAAATAAGTCACACATAGATTAGATAAAGGGATGGATAAAAATCTGAAATCTGCAATATTCTGTTGTGCATCCAAAGCTCTTTGATAATAAGACAGGGCTGAGTCAAAATCTCCCAATGTCCTATAAATCTCACCAATGTTGTTTAGAACTCTTGATTCGATAGTTCTGTTGTTGGTTTTTATTGCAAGACTTAAACTTCTTTGGTAATAGTCAAAGGACTTATCAAACATTTCAAGATAGAGATATACACTTGCAAGAGCATTGAAAATTTCCGATTCCAATTCAAGATTGGAGTTGTTGTTTTCCATTGCTTTTAATAAGAGACTTTCAGAATCTTGGATATTTCCCAGCCTAAATGAGGCGCGCCCTTGCAGAAAAAGGCTTTTTGCGATGCCTTTGTTGTAATCCAGAGATGTGGCAAGTTCATATGCTTCCTTGGCTATAAACAGCATCTGCTGAGGGACGCTTTTTTCGATAGATTCCGCTTCCAGATTTAATTGATCAACAATTTTATAAGTTTCCATATTTCCCCCCAACTTGATTTGGTAAACTCATACTAACTTTATCTTAAAAAACCAGTTTTTACAAATGTTTTATTATATATCACGCCTGTTTCAGTGTATATCTGTCAGGAACCAGATATACAGTCATTTTGACCAGATGAGCAACATCTATTGACCATTTAAATTTAAAGGAATATAGTGAAGTCGCAAGCTTGTAAAAAATTAAATTTAAGGAGACAGTGTTTTTATTTGAATTAAATGATGAAGGTATTTAGTATAAAGGGATTTTGAATATCCTACAATAAAAACTGGAGGAAGAAAAAATGAGAAAAATGAATATAATAATATTAGTTATAGCATTGTTACTGAATGGTATAATTGTAGGTTCTGGTGCAGTTATTAATAATGAGGTTGTTTCAAACGACGAGATTAAAGACATAAATGATTTTATCGAAAGTTATTTTGAATTTAAGACCTTGTTATATGTAAATCAAGATTTTGATAAAGTGGATAGCGCATCTGAATTTTTTATTAATAATGAAAATAATGAGTTTTTCAAATATGAAGAAGGAAGATTAAAGTACTTAATAATGGCAGATAAGATTTCGGGAACAACAATTACTAGTTACACAAATAATTTCAAAATAGAAAATAGAGATTTGTGCTCACACCTATAACTTTAAAGATAGGAATTTAGCATCGTTATATGGTTCGGTAGCACCCTCAAACATGGAATTTATGCATGTTGTTAAATTAAAATGGAATGATGAAATGTCTATGAATTAAATAAATAGTAATGGAGTGATAATTTTGGACAAAAGGAGTTTATTTATAATATTTTCTCTTTTAATTATAATTATAGGACAATTTTTATATTTTAAGTTGTACTCAATACCTAACTATGAAAAAAATATGTGGAAATTTCATTAGACTATTCTCAAGCATTAAGTGAAATGAAAGAGGATGAAAAAGAGAAAAGCTCTTTTGAGTATTTGAGTAAATTATATACATCATATTTAAAAGAGTATGACTTAACTATGAATATATTGATGGATGATTATATTTTAGATACAACAGGTATGGAAGTGAAATATATGAAAGAACTTGATTATATTCAAGCCAATATTGACTATAGTAATGAGAAGATTATTAAAATTGAGTATTATAATACAGGCGTAAATAACGAAAAAATGTTCTCTATATTTACGATTAATACTGTGGGTAATTATCTTGAGTATAATGATTCTGATTTAGGGAAAGTACCTAACCCGATTTATAAACAACATATAATCAAGATTACTGATTCAAATGGTGAATTACATGTAGATAAAATACAATGAAAATAAATATGCAATAGCCGGTAGTAGGGGATATATTACGAAAAATCAGAAAGGCATCCAATAAGTATACAGTACCGGAGGATGGATGTGATACTTATAGACAAGCTTACAAAATGCTAGAGGAATTACAGAATGATCTTCATCAACATGTCCATCTTGAGAATAATATTTTATTGAATCAGCTTTTTAACCAGTGTGTCCTTACTGTTCATACCTTGCAACTACTGTGAATTATCAAGCTTCATAAAAAGATTTATATCCTTTGTAGGTCATATAGATATCAGCCTTGCTGGCTATTTCAAAGGGACCATGTACACTTAACAAGGAGACGCCACAATCCACTACTTCCATCCCATAACCCGCCAATATGTATGCGATGGTACCACCACCACCTTGATCCACTTTCCCGAGTTCACCCATTTGCCAAACAACTTGATTATCATCAAATATTTTTCTTATTCTGTTCAAATACTCAGCATTGGCATCATTGCTGCCACCCTTTCCCTTTGATCCCGTGTATTTCATAAGCGTGATGCCTCTACCGATATAGGGTGTGTTGCGTTTATCCATCACTTCTGGGTAATTGGGATCGAATCCGGCCAAAGTATCTCCGGACAAGACACAGGAATTGCTCAATGCTCTTCTCAATACTAAATCAGAGTGATTTTTGTCAGTAAGATTAACCAATTCAGCAACAGTATTTTCGAAGAACTTGGATGCCATGCTTGTATTGCCGACACTACCTATTTCTTCCTTATCAACAAATAAAGCAACTGCGGTTTTTTGTGGTTTATCAATGGCAAGTATCGCCTGCAGTGATGTGAATACACAAGCCCTGTCATCCTGACCGTAACCTCCGACCATACTTCTGTCAATACCAACATCTCTGGACTTGCCTGCTGGAACGATTTCAATCTCAGCTGTTGTGAAATCGCCTTCAGAGATACCATAACGATCATGCAATATTTTCAAAACGTTAAGTTTTACCTTATCGCTGATTTCATCATCTTTATAGGGTATGCTGCCGAACAGTATGTTCAAGCCTTCACCCGTGATGCCATCGCCCATTTTTTTGTCCATTTGATCTTTAGCAAGATGGGGAAGTAGATCTGTAATAAAGAAAACCGGATCTTGTTCATCTTCACCAATAACAATCGATATTTTATCACCGTTTGGCTTAACAATCACACCATGCATGGCGAGTGGCATAGTAACCCACTGGTACTTCTTGATGCCACCGTAATAATGGGTTTTCAGTAGAGCCAGTTCCGAGTCTTCATAAAGCGGAAATTGCTTCAAATCGATTCGAGGTGCATCGAGATGAGAGCCTATGATATTCATGCCATCTTCTAGTTTGTCGTTGCCGATAACAAAAAGGACCACACCTTTTCCCTTATTGCTGGCATATAGCTTTTCTCCCCCTTCTGGAGACTTATTGCTTTCAATAAAACAATCTAACGATATGAAGCCGTTTTGTTTAGCAATCCGGATTATTTCGTCGCTGGCTTCTCTTTCGGTTTTTCCTGTATCCAAGAATGATTTGTAACGCTCATTGACAGCAAGGGCCTTTTCCAATTCTTCATTATCTAGTTTATCCCATGCATTATGCCATTTATGTGTAAGTGATTTCTGTAGATTTTTTCCTTCTGACTCAGTTTTCATGACTAGACTCCTTTTGATTTTATTCAATAGTCCAATACTTGATTTGGCCATCAATATTGGATGATTTAATTTCTCCTTTATCTTCTAAATAATCGAGATGTGCAGAAGCTTCTCCTGTCGCGAACCATTTCTGAACAACTGGAAATGCTTTCCAATCTTTGGCTCTTATAGACCAGGTCATTTTTGCAGCTATATCATAGGGAGATAATCCTGGATATTGCTTCACAATATTATACGCTTCTGCTAGTCTAGTTTCATGGTGATTTAACAATTCATCAATTCTCTCTTTACAATTGCCCGTAGGACTCCTGTGCGCTGAGAAGGTTAACTCTACAGGCATATTCTTAATTGTATTAAGACTGTCTATATACTGACCCAAAGCATTGTAGAAACCTTTCCATTGGGTAATATTAGGTGTTATGTCAAATATTATATGGTCTCCACTAAAAAGCAATTTTTCATTTTCAATATATAGACACATATGACCCGGAGTATGACCGGGTGTCAAAACAGTTTTTAGCATTCGATTTCCCAAATCTATCGTATAACCATCTTCGATTTCTGTATACTCTGTTTCAATTGGCGGAGCATACTTGACAATAGGATTATTTTTTATATTATCTGCAACTTCTTCTTTTGAAAATCCAAGAGTATAAAAAAATGTTTCGAGATTTTCAAAATAATTGATGTTAAAAAAAGTTTTGATATATTGAGAATCAACTCTGCTCATATAAATCTTAGAATTTGGCGACGCAATTCTATCACACAATCCCGCATGATCACTATGTAGGTGTGTCAGGAAGATATCAGTGTTGTTCATATCGATTCCAGTCTCTTTGATTCCATCTGATAATGCGTCATAACAAATCTCAGTGTTAAAACCAGTATCAATTAATAGGTTTCTTTCTGTTCCTCTAATCATATAGCTATTCAAATTTTTAAGTGGGTTTTCAGGTAAGGGTATTTTTATCATGTAAATATCTTTTGCAATTTTGTTTATCATATTATCTCCTAATCCGGTTATTTGCTTACTGGCATTATCACATTATAGAATAAATGCTAAGAACTTTCAAGATGAAATAATTCAAGATGAAATAATTCAATAAGGTTTAGTTGCATCAAAAAACCCCACAATGTTATTGCGGGGTTAAATTTAAGTTAATAGTTCAATTTTCTTGGAAGTGTTCCTGCTTCTTCTACCCATTTTTCTACTTGTTTAAGAGCAGGTGGTTTTCTAACCAGTTTTTTCTCTTCATTCACTTCCAACATTTTATTATAGAGATTTTCCGCTTTCCTTTTTGAAAGCTCAGGAACTGTATCAACACCAGCAGCTTCAAGCAATTCTGAATATTCGCCCCCAATTCCTTTTATCCTTATCAAGTCGGCATGATTTGCCCATTTTAAAATCAATTTTTCTGAAATTCCTGATTTTTCCGCTATATTAGTTCTGCCTTTTTTTGTAGTGCATTCTTCAAGATAAGCCTCAATAGAGTTGATACCTATTTCTTTCAATTTTGCTTCGTAGCTTTCACCTATGCCTTCTATAACAGTTAATCTGGTCATTTGTATCCCCCTTTCTTAAAACATGGTTTTATTAGCAACGATATCATTGTATGATATACCCATAACAATTTACTAATATAACAATATTATAACCATACAATGTATAAATTACAATAATATAATCTGAATATTCATCTCAAAAATCTTTGTTTGACAATAAAATCATCAAAAAAATCTATTTAATGAGACAAGTGTAACGATTTATTATATAATTATAAAGCAATACAAAGAAACCAATCATAACATTTTGAGACAGGCTATAAACGTTATGTCCTAAAAAGCTTTAAGAGAGGGAGGATCTTTTTTATGACAGAATTGATAATGGTGACAGGTGGTGCAAGAAGCGGGAAAAGTACTATCGCAGAGAAAATTTTCGAAAACAATGAAACGTTGCTTTATATTGCTACTTCTATCCCTTTTGACGAGGAAATGAAAGACAGGATAATGAAGCATAGAGATAGAAGAGATGAGAAGTGGAGAACTGTTGAGATGTATCAGAATTTTATACAGCTTAAAGAGAATCGGGATTTCATCGCATGCCAAGGTATTTTGCTGGACTGTATTACTGTTATGTTATCTAATTGGTTTTATTACAAAGAAATCAGTGAAACTACATCTTTAGAGCAATATGAAGAATTGGAACATGCTATTATTGAAGATATTTCAAATCTGATCAATTTGACGATATCATATGGCAAGAAAATGGTTATCGTAACGAATGAATTGGGTATGGGTATTGTGCCTGGCGATAGAATGACTAGAATGTATCGAGACATAGCAGGTAGGATCAATCAGTTTATTGCTAAAAAGGCTGATAAGGTCATTCTATCGGTATCTGGCATAGGTATTGACTTAAAAAAAAATCAAGAGGGGTGATATTGTGAGGAAGATTATAGCTCAGACAATGAAAAGCATGGCGATGATGATGTTGTTTTTTACTAGAATACCCATTAAGCATCACTACCAATTTGATGATCAGGATTACCAACTGGGGATACTATTGTTTCCTTTGATTGGACTTCTGATTGGAATTGGGTTACTTATTCTAAAAAAGGCTACTTTTTTTGTGAATCCTTATATTTCAGCTATCATTTTGGTTTTTTTCTATGTATGGATCACAGGTGGGATTCATATTGATGGACTTTCGGATACTTCGGATGGAATATTCAGTGGTCAGGACCAAACTAAAATGTTGGATATCATGAAAGATAGCCGGGTTGGATCGTTTGGAGCTCTATCGATCAGCTTGCTGATTGTAAGCTATGTTGTACTTTTTGCAGTTAACCCCGGAGGAACCATTCTGGTCATGGCTATAATGGGAAAAGCTTCGGTACTTGGGGCTGCTTCCATTTCTGCATACGCTAAAGATGAGGCTGGATTAGGGGCTGCTTTTATTAAGTACTGTACGGATAGAGAAAGAAATATTGGATTTGCTTTTACAGCTGTATTAGCTTTAATTGTTAATTACAGACTGATTGTGCCTGTAGTTGCAACATTTATATTAACAGGATTGATCACAAAATCAGTTATCAAAAAAATAGGAGGTATGACGGGGGATACTTTGGGATTTGTTCACGAAATTTCTCAAATAGCTTTTTTGTTGATCTCATCTCTTGTCTTATAGAAGATGGCAAAAGGATATGTACACCTATACACCGGGAATGGAAAAGGGAAAACAACTGCGGCCTTTGGGCTGGCTATTAGAGCGGCCATGGCTGGTAAAAAAATCTATATCGGACAATTTGTCAAAGATATGCAATATAATGAAACCAAAATCCAGAATTTTGTTGAGAATATTGTTGTTGAACAGTTTGGAAAGGGATGCTTTATTTTTGAATCTCCTCAACAGAAGGATATAGAAGCAGCCTTAAAAGGACTTGTAAAATGTCGCAAGATTTTAGTATCAGGAGAGTTTGATGTTGTCATATTGGATGAGATTACAATAGGTCTCCATTATAATCTTTTTGCTGTTGAAGATGTTGTAAAAATGATTGATAACAGAGACAGGAAGATTGAGGTCGTGATGACAGGCAGGTATGCTCCTGAAGAGCTTTATGAAATTTCGGATTTGGTTACTGAAATGAGGGAGGTCAAGCACTATTACGAAACAGATGGTGTTTTGTCACGAGAGGGTATAGACAGATAATCCTTATTTAATAAGTGTTCTTTTGATATTTTCTGCAAATTGATTGATTCTTAGGTCAATGTCATCCAATTTAAGGACGTCTCCAGGATCATTTGCTGTTTCCATCATTGTAAAACCGGACGGAAGTCTAAATGTTTTGTTGATGCTCAGAGCGCTAATCAACTGTTCCGCAAGCAAATCACTGCCAGAATGGCCTGATACAATAATGGAAAACAGATATTTATCATAAAATTGGGTTTTTCTGAACAAGGCTGTCAATCTGTTGATGACAGCAGATAGATTTGCAGAAATGGAATCATTGTAATTTGGGCAAAGCAATAGCAAGGCGTCACAGCTCAAAACAGCAGGATAGACCTCAGTCACCATTATACCACCATAATAACATCGTTCTTGCTGTCCGTAATGCTTGCAGGTTTTATATGGACAGCCGATGCAGTCTCTTACTGACCCGTTTTCAATATGTATTTCTTTTATATTCACACCATGCAATAGGGATTTAACCCTTGACCAGAGCATTAATGTATTGGATGTTTCCCAGTTGCTGGAGTATAAAACCAGTAGCTCTGGGATTTCTTTTTTTGGAGGACTATCTTGCATCAGTCTATTAATCAATTCTTTAGACAATTCAAGGGTGGTCTCTTGAATTGTCAGATTTTTTGATATGGCAATATGGGTAAGGTTCTTCATCGATCCGGTTGCTTCAACCAAAGGACGTCCAATAAATGACACACCTGCTTGATTTAGATATAAAATAATTTTTCTAGCCACGGACTTTGTATAGAGCTCACTATCACCAGTCACAAATAATACAGCAGAAGACCCTTCAAAAAAATTCTGACCGAAACCGGAAATTTTTTTCAACATTCTCATCATCTCAATATTGATTCCTGTAGAATCAACATAAACAGATATGAGTATCTTTCCATTAATAATAGGGTGAAGCTTATCGGCAATATCTATCTCCAAATAATCATAGTCAGATAAAGCTGATTCGTTCATTTCATTTTGCAATGGAGATTTGACACCGGGACATATTAATCTAATTTTGCTTATCATTAAAATCCCTCAATTTTTCAAAAGTCTTTCGTATTCTGGTTTCCAATTGATCATTCATTTTTATTCTTTCAAACTCAATACCAGTTTTGTGAAGTCTGTTGTTGCTTCCCATATAAGCTCCACCTATGAAATTGGCGCTATAGTGCCAGTCTCCGGTAATGGTTTTGATGATTGACAAAGCGCCTGAGGATAGGGCTGGTGCTATGTATGGCTTATAACCCAAACTTCGGACATCCAAATTGGCTGATATAGCCATTTGTGTTAAAGCAATTGAGTTTGCCTGATTATAATGATTGATGCTGTCTGCTATCACGAGATCTGCACCATGTGGACCAAAAGCTCTGCCTTCATTTTCATAATGGGATAAAGCGACATTTTTTTTGGAATAATAAATAGCTCTTGCATGCATTACCCCTAAACCATATCCTTTAATCCGCTCAGGGGGTAAACCTTTGTAATCCCAATTTCCATTTGCATCAGTGTTGCTTTCTTTGAAAACGGTATAACACAATTGATCAACAGGATCGGAGACCACAGAGAAAATACCTTTAAAACCTTTTTCCCGGGCCATTTTTGCATAGGTAGTGATTATTTTAGCATTCTCTTCAAATTGTACCATTCTGACATCTCCGATCTCGGATTCTATGGATGGAACACCTTTGGAAGCACAGAAAATAAACATATGACAGTCAAATAGCTGCTCATGAGAAATGATTTTCACTAATGGCAGGTTATTGTTGAATGGATGGCATACCTGGTTGGTTTCAATTTCCCAACGTTTAAGATTGGATTCATTTCTATCATAGATCCCCAATTCATCTATGATATTACCTCCCAAAAGCTTTAATCCTATTAACAAGGTGCTGCCAACATCACCCAATGCCAATAGGTTAACAGTCCATTTTTCAGGGCGATGGTCATCTAATCTCAGTCGCCAGTGAGGATATTCTGTGTTGATGTACATTATTTGTCTTCTGGCTATTTTTTTCAAGATGGAATCCGGTAATTTCAGGTTATTGGTTGATTCTTTAAAAAGAGAAATATCCTCAGTCTCCTGTTCCAAATCATTGGGATGGCATACGCAGAAACTACCCCTTGACTCTTTGAGAGGAATCTTACCTAAATAATAGATAATCTCATCATTATCAAATAATTCAATATAATTTATTCTTTCCAATTCGGGATAATCCAGTTGTGAGAAAGCCCTTTTACCATCAATTATATATTGTTTAAATTCCATTTTATACCCTCTGGTCTACAATATCTTTTATTCTTATCAGTTGATCTATGTCATTTTTGATATATACAGATGGCTTGACATTGAAATTATACTTCAAGTCATTGCCTTTGTCGGGATATCTGGCTGATATAGTTATTTCGCTGAGCCTTCCAAGAGTCAACGTACGTTCATATAGCTTCTGATACTCACGCTCGATGGCAACCATAATATCTCTGGCATTTTCCAAACAGACCAAAGAAAGATCAAATATTGCTTTCCTATCGGTTTCTTTGATAAAAGAAGGCGCTACATAGGGTAGAATTAAATTGACCGATTGGATAAGGCTTAGTTTTTCACTGGAGTTTCTCAGGATGGTATCTCCGCCAAGGAAAGGGTACATAAGATTTTCATTGAACCACAATCTAAGATTTGGTATGAAATATGCCCCATCCACATCTCTACCTTTGACATCCATGATTTCCTTTCCGCGTCCAGATAGAATCCCAACGATAGTTTTTTTGATGATAATGTTTTCTTTTCTAAATAAAGGTTCAATTGCCTTGATTCTATATCCCTTGTGCAGAAGGTCATCTACTAATATTACGGACCGGTCGAATGACTTGATTGTTTTTATTTGATCGACTAAATTCGGGTAGTTTGGATATTCTCCAATTTTAAAGCCTGATAGGTCAGGGGAAAACATTTTCTCGGTGTGAAGGGATTTAGTCACCGTGTTTGGAACAATCTTACCTTGCAAGAAATTTCCGAATGGAACGCACATCAATTCCCCCAGTTGTTTTTTTTCATAAGGCATATTGGATACACCATTTGCTTCACAGATTTTTTTTGTCAATTTATGGTGAAGCATAGCATTATTGAAAGTTAAGACCAGAGAACCGGGATACAAGGTAGTCAGTGATTTCTGAAGTCTTTTACGGGTATCATTGGCGATGCTCATGATTTGTGCATTCTCATTGAAGGGTTCTTTTAGAAAGCTTTTGACATTAAGCATTAGGGAAACGGTTTTTCGCATATCCACTCCGTATACATCATGACCTTGATTGTCTACAGGGAGCTTAATAAAACCCTGCAGATCCAGGATTTCATATATCTGTTTCGAATCAACGTTTGTTAGGATATTATGATATACCGCATAGGTCAAGTCCTCTTCCAATCCATGTGCAAGAGTCTCAGTAATCAATATTTGTTCCAGATCAGAGTGGGTATTCTCCTGATTAATATAGATGCCATCAATAATTAATATTTTACCTGATGCGACTTTTCTTATATGTTCTGTTACCTGGGTGTTTTTAAACTCTCGGAATAATTCTGTCAGCTTGATAAAGTGGAACGCTGAAAAACCTAAAATTTTATCTTTTGTGCTGGCATCACGGATGATTAGGAATTTGATTTTTTTGTCATTGATATCCGCACCAGCGTTTTTGTATAAATCTGTGTGCACAAAAATATGATGGCCAATTTCGTCACGAATTTGATTCGTGAGATTCTCAACGATATCTATCTCTAGAGATTTTGTCTGAATCAATGTTTTGTATTGTGGTTCTCTTAGATAGAGATTATAGTCATAAATGAACTTTTGTGCCATAGGATCTACCAATTTGGATATATCTCTGTTTTCATCGATGTGTTCGCGAATTAGAGATGAACTGATATCTTCCATGTGTAGCGGCAATTTAAGTTGAATTACATCTCCCTTGATTTTTTTTGAAATCTCTTCAGTTTTGGCCTCTTCTTTCTCACTGGAGATTGAGGAAGAACGCTTGAATATGATGTGATTTAATGAGTGTATGGAAGATTTGGTGATCCTCTTGTTATAGGCGCTTGCATTTATAATGACATCACTTCCTACCACCAGATAGATGTCTTTGTTCACAAACAACCTTTTCAGCGTAGAGATATCATTGTTGTTTGCAATATTGATAGGGATATCATCTGGGAAGAGATAAACATTTAACTCATCAGCTATTGATAAATTGGCAATTTGTCTCCTGTAGAGACGCGGTTGGGTCTTTTTAGACCATGAAAATTCATCTAATGCAAGATAAACTTCAAATCCTAAACGCTTAATTTCCTTAACAATTTGTTTATGTCCTACTGAAAACGGATCAAAAGTGCCAGGAAAGAAAGCTACCTTAGATTTATCCACGTATCTCATTTCACCGATAAAAAATGTGTAATCACTGATGAAACGGTAGAGGTGGTTCAATGAGGCTGAATTACTTATAAAGAAGACATCGGTCAGATCTTTTTCAGAAAGCAGTGTTAAAAGTTTCTTATTGATTTTTGTAAATATATAATGCTTTTCTTCAAGAGAAAGAATCTCGGAATTGAATATGTTTTTACCGATAAAATAGAAAGCTTCTTGCCGAATGCTCTCATCGTAGTTTGACAATCCCGCCATCAGTATCCCGATCATCTTTTCCAGTCGGGCATCAAAAATTTTTTTGCTCTCCGGAAATCTTTGCGGATAACTATTGTAGTGCTCAATGATAAAAGCGACAGTATTGAGCATAAGAGGGATAGTCCTTGAACTCCTGTCTTTTGCATAAATTTCGTAATCATCAATTGACTCATCCAGCTCTTTAGGATGTAAATAAAGCATCAACTCACCCAGGTATCTTGGGATATACTTTGAAAATTCATAACCCTCTATATCAAGCCCCCTAAGAAGCTCTATTGCTACATCATTTCTCTGGTCTATAGATAGCAAAGGAGCCAAACTAAGGAGTGCTTTGCCTGCTTGGTTTCTGACATACTCCACAGCGCTAACCTTTATAAGGTTGCATAGATGGGTTGCTGTATGAAGTCTCGATAAGGGAGAAATATCACATATAAACTCTTCAACATATTTGACGTTTGTTGATTTAACAATCCAAGGAACTGCAGATTTCAAATTCATCAGGAAGATTTCAGAAAGATCGGTTGAGTACTCATGTAATTTATTCTTGTAAAATTCTGTAATAGTATCATCTAATTTGAGATATTGGGATATCTTATACTTTAAGTAATATACCGCCAATTCCTCATCGCTTTTCAGGTCACTTAGAAAATCAGCTATTGACTTGAAATAAGGTGTATCGCATCCCAGTAAGTATGTGATTCTTTCAACTGTATCCAATGCGATTACGGTGGTCTCCAAGTCGGTATCAAAAAAGTTAGAAATATAATCAACTATCTTTTCTATTTGATACCTGGACATGTCAGGATAGGGTAAACGCCATAAAGCGTCCAATATGATGAATATCTTATCTCTGTTGGTTTCTTCTTCAGAGAGGTGTTTTAAGAATATGTCGATATAATCATTATAGTATTTCTTGTTAGATTTGTTGATGAGCGATCCGACTACAGTTTTTAACGAATATCCAATCCATATTTTATGCTGGTCAATCACCTTATGGTCTGGGTTTAGAATCATATCCAGATACTTGTCCCAGAGCCTAATGCTATCCATATCGGGTTGTTCGATTTGCTTGTCAGTTGGAATCTCTTTCCTATATTCATCATCAAATTCAGCAATTGTTGTCCCAAGTATTTCAGATGCCTGTCTTCTTATATCTCCTTCACGGTGCATCAGCAAATCATACATAAAATTTAAGGTAAGTATCTTTTGCTTGGGTGTTAGATAAGTGGTATATTCCTTAAATACGTTCAAGTAAGATCTTATATTCTTCCAGTTGTTTTCACTACGTGCCGCTTCAAGCAAGATGCTTAAGGATTCATCTGAACTGAGTTTATACATCAGATCTATATTATGACTGATGGCCATATATTTGAAGTTCTGCACAATTTCATCACCGAAAAGCAAGGCATTATCTTTTTTGGGTATCTTTGAAAGCTCTGTGCGTATAAGATTGATATCAGCTCCTTTGCTGATCATGAAATCCTCAAAGTCTTTTAGCTTAGCGTAGACTCTCTTATATCTTTTCTCCTTTGCCTCGTCCACATTATCTAGCTTTTTCAGAATAACACTAAAGGAATCTTCCAATGAGTATATATGCATACTTGAAGAACTGCCATTGTTATTGTTTTTAACTCTGAAATCAGCGTATATCAAAACAAGGGATTCCAAGGGAAGATTTTCCAGTTCGAGATCCCAGGTTGAGTGGTTCAATGCGACATGACCTATTTGAGGTATATCGAATTTGTTAAACCACAATTCGGTATAGAAATAATGATAATAAGCTACCCGCTTTTGTTCCTCTCCAACACAGCCATATTTACCAACATCATGTCCTGCGGCGGCTCCTGATATTCTGCCAAGATCAATGGGAACGCCTGCTGTTTTTAGTTGGCGTCCGACATGCATAGCTGTAAAATGAACACCTGCAATATGTTCTATGGTATTGTGGTGGGTAATTTCAAAACTGAGCCTCATCAATTCATAAATGTAGTTGTCATCAAAGGCCTTTTTAAATTTGAGGTATTCATTGGGGTTTCTCAGTTGTTTAATCTCTTCTTCAGTTAAGAATTCGAAATCAAGAAATCTATTAAAATCCTTGTTTTTCCTTTCGCTTTCAAAGATGGTCCGCAGTATTTGAAGGTAGATAATGACGGAGCGTTCGAGCTTTTGTTCAAGCTTGATTACAACGGCATGGGAGAAAGACATATTGAGTACATACTGATATACGTAATACAACCAATCACTTTTGTTGATATCACTAATGTTATTCATGATATCAATGCAAAGACTCAGTACATTGACGCAAGTGATTTCATTTTTATTGACCAAGGTTGACAATTTATTGACAAAATGTTTATTCAGTACGAGTGAATGAACTTTTTCTTCTGTTAGATTCAATCTGTCCAATAACCAGTCCTGTGTCAGATTGCTTAGTATTTCTTTATGAAGTTCGTTAAGGGTTATTTTACTCATATAAGCCTCCATTGTAAAAATATATCATAATTTTAACATTTATCAATATTGGCGTAAAGTATTATTAAAGAGATAACTTGACATATCAACCCAATTCAGTATAATGATTTTAAAGGTGGTTGTTAAATGGCACATATACCAAACTATATCAGAATAAAAGAATATATTATCGAGAACATTAAAAGAGGCAATTACAAACCTGGCGGTAGAGTACCGTCTGAAAAAGAATTAGGCGAGTTGTTCAGCGTGAGTAGAATTACAGCCACGACAGCAATTCGAGATTTGGTAAGTGATGGAATTGTTTTTAGGATTCAAGGAAAGGGGACTTTTGTTACAGACAAAAAAGAGGAAGATCTCAGAAGTCATAAAGTTTATGGATTTGAAAACAACAGCTCATTGAACGAGGGCTATCATGAGACTATTCAGCGTCATACAATAAAGGCAGGAAAAGAGATCTCATCCAAAATGAAAATCCATGAGAAGGACGAGTTATTCGAAATTGTCAGAATAAAAGTAATTGATGAAAAGGTAAACGCGATAGAGTATGTATATCTGCCCGTCAAATATTACGTATCCCTTGATATTGACAATGAGGATATAAATCTAATCCATGACTTTGTGGAGAAATATTGCTTTTTAAAGCAAAAAAGAGCGAAAGTATACGTTGAACCCATTCTATCAACTCAAGAACAGGCAAATATATTAAAAATAAAAACAAAAAATCCAGTTTTGCTTTGGGAAAAATTTACCTACTCAGAGGAAGAAAAAATAATCGAGTATTCCAGAAACATCATCAATTCAGACTTATATAGATTCTATATGGATCTGGATCTTTGAAAAGAGTAGCGTGGATTAACCCACGCTACTCTTATATCCTGTTTCAAGTGCTTTTAGATTAAGATTTAGATGTTTTTCAGGAACAGATTCCGCAATCATTTTTTTCCAGTCAATGTCTTCAAGTGACAGACATTTAACAATAGCCCCCAGTAAAACAATATTCATCACTTTAGGATTACCTAATTTTTCAGCTTCTTCGAATGCATTGAATACATAAGTGTTCTTGATTTTATCTTTATATTCTTCAACGACATCAAAAGGATAACTGCTAATACCCAATGAAACGGTGAAGGGTTCTATACTGTAATCGTTTATGATAAGAATGCCGTCCTTTTTTAAATAATCTACCCATCTCAGTGCTTCTGATTTCTCGAAAGATACAACAATATCAGCAGTTCCTTTTTCTATTACAGGAGAATGTATGCTTTCACCTACTCGTATCTGGGTGGTGACGCTTCCACCTCTTTGTGCCATTCCATGAATCTCTGCCATTTTCACATCATAACCGGCATTTAAAAAACCATTTGATATGATTTTTGAGGTAAGGATGGTTCCTTGACCACCCACACCCGCCAACAATATATTCTTGCTAAATTTCATTTATTCTCACCTACCCTTTCAATAGCATCATAAGGACAAACCTGCAGGCAGACGCTACAGCCATTACATTGGACAGTATCAATAAAAACCTTATCGGTTTCGCGGTTTATTTGCAAGGCAGGACAACCTGTTCTGACACAGGCTTTGCAGAATTTGCATTTTTCAGGATCCACCTGACATTTCATTTTTGCGCGTTCGATCTGGACCGGTTTTAATAAAGCGCATTCTCTTCTTGTGATGATGACAAAAGGTTCAGTAGCTTGATATCCTTTTTTTATTGCTTCTTTTGTCGATCCCAGGTCATATGGATCAACTATAACCAGGTTCTCAGGACTTACACCACATGCTAGTACAAGCTTTTCAATACTGACTTTATCAGTTATACTACCAGTTGCACTGATACCTGTCCCTGGATTGTCCTGATGCCCTGTCATGGCAGTGATGCTATTATCTAAAATAATAGTTGTTATAGGGGTTTTGTTATAGGTCATGTTGACCAGACCGGTGATACCCGAATGAAAAAAAGTGGAATCACCGATTAGTGCAAAGGGCTTGAGTTTAGTGTTATTTTTGTCAGACATTTCATTAGCCCTTTGAAATCCTTGGGCTGTAGAAATGGAGGCACCCATGTCAATGGTGAGATCAATCGCCTCAAAAGGTGGTAAGTATCCGAGCGAATAGCAGCCAATGTCACCCGAGAAAAAGGCCTTCTTCCTGTACTTGCCAAGTTCATGAAACAACCCTCTATGAGGACAACCCGCACATAAAACAGGCGGTCTGGATGGGGGAGTGCTTTCTATACCATAACTGCCGGAAGGCGCTACTCCAAGCAACTTCTCCCTTAACAATTCCGGACTGAACTCACCGCAAATTGGGAATAGATTTTTCCCAATACAATTGATGCCCCATGATTTGATTTGAGTTTCCATGAATGGTTCGTTTTCTTCAATCACATAAAGGACATCCACATTTTTTGCAAAATCCTTTATCATTTGATCAGGTAGAGGATTGCACATGCCAATTTTTAGGTATGAGGCGTTTTCCCCCATGACTTCTTTTGCATACTGGTAAGATATTCCATTGCAAATGATGCCGATTTTCTTATTGTAGTATTCTATTCTGTTAAGCATTGTTGTGTTGGAATAATTTTTAAGTTGTAACAGGTTTTCTTCTATCACTGGGTGTCTTTTTTTGGAATGTGCCGGTACCATGACATACTTTTCTGAATTTTTCTTAAAATCAACAGTAGGCGGTACAATTCTCTCTCCCAATTGAACAGGGGTTTTTGAGTGGCAAGTTCTAGTGGTTAATCTGAAAAGAACAGTTGTATCAAATCTCTCGCTGATATTGAAAGCTTCCTTCATGTAATCCAAACACTCTTGAGAGTCAGAAGGCTCAAGGCATACAACCTTAGCGTGAGTTGAATATAGCCTGTTGTCCTGTTCATTTTGCGAAGAGTACATGCCTGGTTCATCAGCGGTAACGATTACAAGGCCTCCATTTGAACCATGATAAGCAAAAGACATAAACGGATCCGCAGCCACGTTGAGGCCTACATGCTTCATTGCAGCAAAAGAACGGACACCTCTGACAGCCGCACCCATAGCGACTTCAGCAGCTACCTTCTCATTGGGAGCCCATTCAGCGTATACATTGTCATATTTTGAAAAATTTTCCATAATTTCTGTGCTTGGGGTGCCAGGGTAAGCAGAAGCGACAAGAACGCCAGCCTCATAAGCACCTCTTGCTACGGCTTCATTGCCGGTCATCAGTATTTTCATTGATACCTCCAGTTAAATCTTATATTTAAAGAACAATCAAACAATAAAGATATGTTGACATATCAAGTCAATCTAATTATATGCAACAAACCGTATTCAGTCAAGTAAAAAACAACAAATGCAGAGAATGTTTCAATACATTGAATACTTTTACTGTAAAATAATTGTCCATCTGATATAATTGATTCAAATCAAGAAAGAGGTTGATATGAAGAAAAAAAATATAACAATCCTAGGCGGCGGGAATGCTGGATTTGCCGTTGCCGGGTTCTTTAGTCATCTAGGACATAATGTTAGGATTTATAAGAAAAGTTTGATCAATAATCAAAAGTTTATTGATCACAGAATTGTTTCTAAAGGTGCTGTCGAATTTGAAAGCAGAATAAGCCTAGTGACAGGTAGTATGAAAGAAGCGTTAGAAGGAGCTGAATTGATCATAATTACAGTTCCCGCTTATTATCATGATGTGCTCTTTGATGAATTGATTGAATTGTTTGATCAAAAAACCATGATATGTCTGATGCCAGATAATTATGGTGGGTTTTTACTGATGAGAAAACTGCAAGAAAAAAGGATTTCGAATTTTAAGAAAGTTATTTCCTTGAATTCTGTATTGTTTGCTTGCCGTCAAATCGACCAAGAGACTACAAGTATGAAGGGCGTTAAAAATGAAATAATGGTATCATCGGTCTATCAGGAAGTGATTGACGAAGGTTTGAAGATTCTAAATGATATCTATCCGATATTTAAAAAAGGTGCTGATATCTTTGAAGTCCTTCTGTCAAATATGAATCCAGTAGTACATACAGCAGCATCATTGCTTAATGCTGGGTGGATAGAAACGACAAAAGGGGAGTTTGATT
The DNA here is from genome assembly GCA_001509345.1 of Clostridiales bacterium 38_11. Classification (GTDB taxonomy): domain Bacteria; phylum Bacillota; class Clostridia; order Tissierellales; family Dethiosulfatibacteraceae; genus 38-11. Next base: position 2,271 of record LGGM01000023.1, on the reverse strand, counting down.
TTTACAGAGAAGGTATATCCCCATCCATAGCAAACATTATTGAGAAAATTGATAATGAGAGGGTTGCAGTTGGGTTCAAACTAGGGCTCAGATTGGACAGTCTACTGGTAAACATGCAAAAGTTGTATGATTCTGTCGAAAAAGATTTATACACCTCACTTTCAAGAAGTGGAGTGCACACAAAAGATTTGGCCCCGATTTCACTGGAAACAAGATATATCAACGAAGACATACCATATGGACTAATGCCTATATCGAGACTTGGGAAGCTATTAAACGTGCAAACAATAGCTATAGACACAATTATCTCCTTGTCAGAAATTATGCTGGATAAAGTGTTTGACAAGACAGCATCTGATGATATGGAAATATTTCTAAGAACAGTCAAAACTGCTACTTTTTAATATAACCTCCACGCACATCCTTTACTTCGTTAACAATAACAACCGCATTTTCCAGCTGACTGTTGATAAGGTCTACAGCTTCTACGATTCGCTTTCTTTTAAGATGGATCAACAAGATTTCCCTCATGGTCTCCTTGCCTTCGCCTTTAATAACTGTAACACCAAAATTGTTATCTCTCAGTAGATTAGCCAGTTCGTGACCGACTCCTTCTTTAGTGATAACCTGGATGGACGAGAGACCAATCGCCAGCTTGGACTCAATAAAAACTCCCAAATAATTGCCTATAGCAAATGCGGCACAGTATACCAACGCTCTTATCGGATCCTCATTCAATCCAGTCAGAACAGAGCTGATAATGATAATCCAGATAAAGATTTCAAAAAAAGCGATAAAAGCAGCTTTGCCACGCTCTCCTTTTGCGACAAACATGATTCTGATGGTTGACATGGAAACCTCAATTATTTTCGCAAAAAAAATAATAAAATATGACCATACGCCTAATTCAGTAAGCAGTGTATTCATAAAACACCTCCTATTAAAGACTATAACTTGTTTAACACAAAAAGCAATTGATTTTTTATAAATAGCGTGCTTTTTGTTTTTTGTATAGAAAAAAAACCCCCATGATGGTATAATCTGATAGTCAAAACCAGACCTTATCTGGAGGGATATTTTGAGATTGAGACACATACATAACGGCAAAGAAATACTGGATTCTAATCCAAGAGTCATTACAGCTCCGGAAAAAAATGGGAATAAACTTGAGAATATATTTAATAATTCAAATCCTGTTCATATAGAGCTTGGTTCAGGGAAAGGACTTTTTATCAGAGAAATTTCCAAAAGAAATCCTGAAATTAATTATTTTGGTATTGAAGCCAGTACTAAAGTAATCTTCAAATGGCTGCCACAAATAGAAGAAGCAGGCGACAGAGGTAATTATTTTATTGTTCATTCAAAAGCAGAGATGGTCGGGGAAATATTTAGTGAGCATTCTGTGGAAAGAATATACCTGAATTTTTCAGACCCTTGGCCAAAACTGAAGCATGCAAGACGAAGACTAACCAGTCCTATGCATCTTGATGCGTATGAAAACATATTAGTTAGGGGTGGAGAACTGATTCTAAAGACCGATAATCAAGATTTGTTCCAATACTCAATTAATACATTGAAAAAAAAGAATTGGACAATTAAATATTTCACCTTTGATCTTTATCATTCAGAGTATATACAAAATAATATTGCCACAGAATATGAAATGATGTTTGTGGAAGAAGGGAAAACAATTTGCATGCTGACTGCATCATTGAATGATTTATCAAAGCCCTAGCAATAATAATCCTTGACAAAGACCTAGATTTTGCTTTATAATTCATTTTAATTAAATTTGGAGAAAACAGATGAAATTGGCAAATGCAATTACCAAGTCTTCAAAACTTAATAATTATTTTTTTAGCTTTTTCTTGGGCTTTTTTAGCGCAGGATTTTTTAGATATAACAAAAGAATATGTAATAACCATAAGCTAAACTCAAATTTTATCTGATAGTAGGACATTAAAAGCCTGTGAGTTTACTCGCAGGCTTTATTTTTTTTAGAAAAGTAAAAATATCAAAAATCAAAGTCGAATAGGCAAAGACTGGAGGATAATATGGTTATTGTAATCAAGAAAGATCAATGGGAAGAAGAGGTTCAAGTAATCAAAAGAAAAACAGAGAAAATGGGGCTTCAGGTTATTGACAAAGTACAAAATAAAAGAGTACGAATAATCCATAAGACGATGAAAGAGGAAGAGACATGTTAAAAATTGGATATCAGGGCGTTCCTGGATCATACAGCGAGATGGGCATTATACAATATTTTGGGAC
>LGGM01000099.1 GCA_001509345.1 Clostridiales bacterium 38_11 | reverse complement strand
TGTGCTTAGAAGACCTGACAGAAACTTTTCAGTGACGTAATCGACCGGATAATTGCTCAATGCTTTTCTCAATTGCCAGATCGTTTGAAGTTCATTCTGGTCCAACAGCAAATCTTCTCTTCTTGTGCCTGATTTATTGATATCAATTGCCGGAAATACCCTCTTTTCCGATAGCTTCCTATCCAAGTGAATCTCCATATTGCCGGTACCTTTGAATTCCTCGAAAATCACATCATCCATTCTACTACCGGTTTCAACCAATGCTGTCGCTAGAATCGTCAGACTTCCACCGAATTCTATATTCCTGGCAGCGCCAAAAAATCTTTTTGGATTATGTAATGCACCTGGATCCAATCCACCAGAAAGTGTTCGGCCAGTCGGAGGAATTGTGAGGTTGTAAGCACGGGCCAGTCTTGTTATACTGTCAAGCAGTATGATGACATCTTTACCATGTTCCACCAGTCTTTTAGCCCGTTCAAGAACCATTTCAGCCACTTTTATATGGTGCTTTGGAAGCTCATCGAAGGTTGAAAACACAACGTCCCCGTTTACAGATCTTTGCATGTCTGTAACTTCCTCAGGCCTTTCATCTATAAGCAATACTATAATCTCCACATCAGGATGATTTTCTGCTATAGCATTGGCGATTCCTTTCATCAATGTTGTCTTGCCAGCTTTTGGAGGTGCTACAATCATTCCCCTTTGGCCCCTTCCAATTGGTGCTATAATATCGATTATTCTATTTGATATTTTCATCTGGCTGGTTTCCAAACGCAATCTATCATTGGGATATATTGGCGTCAAGGTATCAAAATCCGGTCTATTGATAGCACTTTCCGGGTTCTCGTCATTGATGGCCTTAACATATAACAATGCCTTAAATTTTTCCCCTTGCTTGGGAGGTCTGGTTATACCGGAAATCTTGTCACCTGTGTTCATTTTAAATCTTCTTATTTGAGAGGGTGAAATGTAAACATCTTCGTCACTAGTCAGATAATTGTATCGTCTAAGAAATCCGTAGCCATCTTGATGTATTTCCAAAATACCTGATGTTTCAAGGATTTCATCACTCTGATCAATTTCATCATTCAGCCTGTCAGGAAGATTGCTTTTATGTTTTTCCTTTTCATCATTTTTCCTTATTTTTTCAAGATGAACATTCAATTGCTCTACCAAATCGCTTTTCTTGAATTTGGAAATATTCTGTATTCCATTCTCTTTAGCTAATTTTCTCAACTCAGATAGCCTCATCTCATTTAATTCATTCAAATCCACACGCGCCTCCCATTAATAAAAAACTCAACAAACCTCACATGTTTGTGAAGTGATGCAACAAAATAAACTCTGAAACACTTTCGATAAGTGAAAATATCGTATCATTTTAATCAAGCAAAGTCAACATCAGTAGAATCGTCATCAGTAGAATCGTTTTATTCTTGAGTATGATAAATAAATCAATAAACCCGCTAAAACAAATGGTCCACCATATACAACTGCAGCTGTTGTACTGAGAGGCTTACCTTGAAACAAAAGAAAAACACCATTGAATATGCCACTTAAAACAACTATAGCCCCGCCAATCCTCGGACTCTTAAAAGACATTAAAAAGCCGAATAAGCCCAGTATCATGATGCTGGTTAGAATATAAATGCTTATATCAACATCGAAAAAATTCTTGCTTTCATTTCCTAGAATTTGAATCAGAAAAAAAGTAATGAATAAACCGAATACCATCAAGAATATTATTCGGCCTATGATACCTATAGCAAATCTCAAAAAATCACCACCTGCTAAAAAAATATCGCCAAAGCTCCTGGTCCTGTGTGGGCTCCTATTGTACATCCCATCATGTTATCTATGATTTCCACTTCTTCAAATTCATTAAATATCATTTCCTTGATCAGATTAAGTTTCTCAATATCATTACCATGGCTGATGCCTATCTTATGATTTTTGGTAATATTGCCCTCTTTTTTCATGATTTCGATTATCTCATGGTACATTTTTCTGGTTCCTCTAGTTTTTCTATAAGGATATAATTTTCCATCTGTATTATCCAGATGCAAAATAGGTTTGACATTTAGCATATTACCGACATAATAGGATGTCTTATTGAGTCTTCCACCCCTGTAGAGATAAGTTAGGTCATCCACTGTGAAAATATGTCTGACCTTTGAAGAGAATTGACCGACTTCGCTGACCAATTTCTGACTGGATAAATTGGTATCTTTAAGCTCCAATCCTTTTAAGACTGCCAGTCCATAACCCATAGAAGCACATTTTGTATCGATAATAGTTAATTTAAATTCTGGAAACTCTTTTTTCACATCCTTTAACGCCATCGTAGCTGATTCGAAAATCTTGGTCAGACCGGAAGAAAAACAAATATAAACGTAATCAGCATCAAGGTCTTCTTTACATAAATCTGTAAAATAATTTTGGAATTCTCTCCTGGATATTTGTGAAGTCTTAAAAACCTTACCAGCTTTCATGCCATCAAACATTTTTGCTGATTTTAAGGTTACGTTATCTTTGAATACCTCATCCCCTAATATGATGGATATTGGAAAAACCTTCAACCTGTTTTTTTCTATTACACTTTCCGGTAAGTCACACGCACTGTCCGCTAAAATTTTTACTGTCATAACATCACACTCCTATTGGCTAATAATTAAGTATTACTATTTCATTATACTGTATCCCAAACTAAATATCACCTTAAAATTCAATTAACATAAAATTCAATTAACGTTGAAACTATCCTTCAATGATTGTATAATATTACTCAACACTTTTATCGTATTGCAATAGATAACAATAAATTTGAGGAGTTAATGATGTACACCAATCCATTATACAGGCCTCCCAGTGAGGCAAGAAGCCTAATCATCCAGCTCACAGAGGGTTGTTCATATAACAAATGTACCTTCTGCGGCATGTACAAGGACAAGCCTTTCCGTCTGAGAGGTCCCGAAGAGATAAAATCCCATATTGATTACCTAAAAAAATACGACCCTCGACCGGATAAGATTTTTATAGCAGATGGCAATTTTCTATGCCTAAGCACGGATAAAATATTGACTCATCTGGAAATGATTCAAAAAAACTTTGTTACCGCCAAAAGGATTTCTTGTTATGCCGGTCCATTGGATCTGATCCGAAAATCATCTGAGGATCTTACAGCAATCAGAAATGGTGGTCTTGACATGCTTTATATGGGTGTGGAAAGCGGTAATGATGAGGTTCTGAAAAGAATCAACAAAGGAGTGACTTCAAAAGAAATGATAGAGGCGGGCAAAAAAGCTGTAAAACATGGCTTTACCTTTTCTTGTATGATCATTTCAGGACTTGGAGGAGAAGAGCTTTCACAAGCTCACGCACTGGATTCGGCGAGAGTCATCTCAGAAATCGACCCTCATTACTTTGCCCTCCTTACCTTGAATCTGGAACCCAACACACCTTTATATCAACAAGTTGACAGAGGAGAATTCAAATTGATGTCTCCTGATGATATTATGCTTGAAACCTACAGAATGATTGATGCAATGTCTTTAACATATTGTGTTTTCAGAAGCAACCATGTCTCCAACTATGTGAATCTAAGTGGCATCCTTGACAGAGACAAAGCGTCAATACTGAAAAAGATTGAAATTGCAATGTCTTCCAGAGATTACACGCCTGAGTATTTCCGAAGACTATGATATGTTACTTCATTCAAAAAAGGACGGCTGACCGTCCTTTAGTTATTCTATTGATTTAGTTTAAGCGACTGGTGGGGTAAATATCCTAGCAGCCAATTGGGCATCCAGCATATACAAGCCATTTGGATTGTCTTGAATTCTTTCTAGTATGACAATCTTTTCTCTCATAGAGTTTTCTTCCTCTACCTGTTCATCGATGAACCAATTCAGCATCGATTGAGTGGTATAATTTTTTTCTTCCACAGCAATGTCCATCAGATGATAAATCCTTTTAGTGATAAACTGTTCATGCACCAAAGCCTTTTTAAAAACATCCAGCGGTGAATCGAAGTCTTTCCCAGGCAAATCAAGGGCAGTCAGTGATACCTTTCCATTGGTCTCATAAACAAAATTGTAGAATTTCTCCGCGTGGAAACGCTCTTCCTGTCCCTGAACCTTGAAAAAATTGGCAAATCCAGGCAAATCATTGGCATCAAAGTATGCCTCCATCGCCATATAATAATGTGCTGATTCCAATTCATATTTGATTTGTAGATTAAGCTCGTCCAATAATTTTGTTGATAACATAATATCCTCCTTGAATTTAATAATCATTGATTTTGATACCTAACGACGAAACCGTTCATATCTTTTCCATAAATATATATTAACCGAATTAATTGATCTTGTCAATCTAATTGATATTCATTTTCAATTATCAATATAAGTCCGTTCTTCTCTGTTCAAGAACTGGGAGTTGCTGTCTTATGTTATAAACGTCATCTAGGTCGATTTCGGTGACGCAGACCGTCTCCTCACCATCAAACCTATTAATCACTGTTCCCCATGGTGAAACGACAATGGAGTTGGCATAGGAAACATAGACACCATTCACATCTCTGGCTGGTGAGGTGCCGACTGTAAAGACCTGATTGTCAACGGCTCTAGTTCTAAACAGTATCTCCCAATGTGCAGGTCCGGTCGTCATATTGAAAGCCCCTGGCACAATAATCACTTTAGCACCCTTTAACGCCATCAATCGTGCAAATTCAGGAAATCTGATATCGTAGCATATCATAACACCCATCTTGCAGAACTCCGTCTCTACCACCGTTGCATCGTTTCCTGGAGAAAGTGTGTCCGACTCGCGAAAGACCTGTCCTCCCTTGATATTGATATCAAAAAGATGGGTCTTTCTGTGCTTGCCTATCTTGTTGCCAGTCCTGTCGAATACATAGCAGGTATTGTAAATTTTGTTGTCCATCGTTTTTTCGGGAATTGATCCACCGAATAAATAGATGTCTTTCTCTCTAGCCTTTTCACTCAAGAACTGATAGGTGTCTCCCCCCTCCGTCTCAGCGTATTTGGGAAAGGATGATGATGTATACGGGCAATTGAACATTTCGGGTAAAACAACAATATCAGCTCCCTGTTTCACCACCTTATCAATGAGTCTATCTGCTTTTTGAATATTCGCTTTCTTGTCATCGGTTATATGCATCTGAATCTGTCCCATTTTGATCTTCATCTTATCTTTTCCTCCCTTTCTGCAAGGCTTTTCAATTCATTGGTTATTTTTTCGAGTCTTTTCTCCAGCTCCTTAGCTCTTCTGT
>LGGM01000098.1 GCA_001509345.1 Clostridiales bacterium 38_11 | reverse complement strand
CATCAATACATTGACCGCATGATATACACTCGGTTTCTTCCAAAGGTCTATTGAATTCAGGTGCTATTAACGCGTCGAAACCTCTGTCAACAATACCCAAGGCTGTGATACCCATAAACTCGTCACAGGTTCTGACACAGAGACCGCATTGAATACATTTATCCGGATTTCTATCAATAAACTCATGGGTCTGTGGTTCATAACGCTTGTGATTCTGACCGAGTTTCTTGTCTGTATCAATATTTTCCGATTTGATGTAGCCAATCAACTGGCATTCAAAATAATCCTTGCAGCCACATTCCAGACATCTAGAGCCCTCTTTCCTGGCGTCACTCTCAGTATAATAGGTCACAATCTCTTCAAAATTATGCTTTCTGAGATCAGCTTCCATGTGCCTAAGAGGCATTCTTTCTTCACTTTTATACTTTTCAAAGTCTTTTTCAGTCAGATCCTTCTGTCTGACGATGATTGGTTCCTTGTGTGGTATGATATAACCATTCAAATAGCTATTGATGACTTTAGCTGCGTTTTTCCCGTCCGCTACAGCCTGAATCGCTATTTTCGGGCCTGTTACAGCATCTCCACCAGCAAAAACACCCTCTACATTGGTCTCGAAGGTTCCGTCCTTTACCTGTATGGTACCCCATTTTGTTGTTTTTATCTCTGTGATATTCCCCATGCTGACATTTTGACCGATGGCAGCGATAATGGTCTCTGATTGCAACATCTCCATCTCGCCTTCGATTGGTTCGGGTTTTCTTCTTCCTGATTCATCTGGCTCTCCTAGTCTCATTCTCTGACACAAGAGTCCCGTCGCTTTTCCATTCTCTTCTACGACCTTGATTGGCGCTGACAAGAAACTGAATACCACACCCTCTTCTTTTGCTTCTTTTATTTCAATCTTTTCAGCAGGCATTTCCTCTTCGGTCCTGCGATAAACTATTCTGACTTCTTTTACCCCTAGCCTTACACAAGTTCTGGCAACATCCATTGCAGTGTTTCCACCACCCACTACCAAAACTTTTTCTCCTAGTTTGATAGGTTCATTCTGTGTCACCTGTCTTAAGAAATCTATTCCTCCTATTACACCCGCTGCATTTTCGCCTTCACATCTCATGGAAGAGCTTTCCCAAGCACCGATTGCAACAAAGGAAGCATCATAATGTTTTTGTAGATAACTCAGGGTGATATCCTCACCAAGCCTCATGTTATAGTTGAATCCAACACCCATATTTTCAATCAGTTTTACCTCTGCATCTATGACATGCTTTGGCAGCCTATACTGTGGAATACCATAACGCATCATACCACCCGGTTTATCCATAGATTCAAAAATCTCAACACTATGTCCATTCTTGGATAGAAAATAAGCCGCTGATAAACCAGCTGGACCTGCCCCGACAATGGCTATCTTTTTTCCAGTCAAAGGTTGCATCTTGGGCATATATGTCTCTTCTCTGTCATCGAATAAATCATAATCAGCTGCATAGGCCTTCAAAGCAGCTATGGAAACTGGCTTCTCCACAGAATTTCGTCTGCACTCGGTCTCACAAGGATGAGGGCATACCCGTCCTATGCTGGCAGGTATCGGTAGATCTTCCTTGATTAGTTTGACAGCTTCTTTGTATTGCCCATTTGCGATCAATCCTGCATATCCTTGCACGTCTGTATGAGCAGGACAAGCCATCATACAGGGTGGTCTACAATCCCCTCTATGATCCGAAACAAGAAGCTTCAGGGCTGTTTTTCTAGTAGCTAATGTTCGATCGGTATTGGTTCTGATGACCATACCGTTTCTGACCGGAGTCGCACAAGCTCTAACCAGCTTTGGCATTCCTTCCAATTCAACGACACACATGCCACATCCGCCGTAGGCTTCCATTCTTTCATCAAAGCAAAGGTGTGGTATTTCAATGTTGTTTTCCAGGGCTGCCTGAAGTATATTTTTATCATCTGTTGTGATTATCTCCATATCATTAATATTTAATCTTATTTTAGGCATATTCAATCTCCCTTCTAATCAACATTAACTGCATTGAAATTGCATACATTTTTGCAATTGCCACATTTGATGCATTGCACCTGGTTAATGTGATGCAGCTTCTTAACGGTACCTGTAATGGCATTAGTCGGACAACTTTTTGAACACAAGGTACATCCGACACAATTCTCTTCCGAGATGGTATAAGTCAGTAGCTCCTGACATTTTTTAGCCGGGCATTTTTTGTCATATATGTGAGCCTCATACTCTTTTCTAAAATACTTTAACCCGGTCAAAACCGGATTTGGAGCTGTTTGTCCGAGCCCACAAAGTGAAGCATCCTTAATACTGGCCCCCAGTGTCTCCAATTCATCAAGATCTTCAGGCTTACCTTTCCCCTGGGTGATTCGTTCCAAGATTTCTAGCATTCTTTTTGTACCGATTCTGCAGTACAGACATTTCCCACAGGACTCCTTACAGGTAAAATCAAGAAAAAACTTGGCTATGTCCACCATGCACGTGGTTTCATCCATAACAACCATCCCACCCGATCCCATGATTGCGCCTGTTGCATTGATATCCTCATAGGTAACCAACGTATCCATCAACTCTGCAGGTATACATCCACCTGAAGGACCTCCAAGTTGAACCGCTTTGAATTTTTTGTCCTCTTTGATGCCTCCACCGATATCGAATATGACCTCACTTAGCTTCATACCCATGGCGACCTCGACCAGGCCACCGTTTTTGATCTTTCCTGATAATGCAAAAACCTTGGTACCTTTGCTTTTCTCGGTCCCAACAGATGCAAATTTATCAGCACCGTTAGAGATAATCCAGGGGACATTGGCCAGAGTCTCGACATTGTTGATGTTTGTTGGTTGCTGCCAATAACCGGATTCTGCCGGAAAAGGCGGCTTAAGTCTAGGCATTCCTCTTTTCCCTTCCAAAGACTCTATAAGGGCAGTTTCTTCGCCGCAAACAAAAGCCCCTGCTCCTTTTTTGATACGTATTTCAAAATTGAAGTTTTTTCCAAGTATCTTTTTACCAAGAAAGTTCTTATCTTTCGCCTGTGTGATAGCCTTTTCAAGTCTTTCTATCGCCAAAGGATACTCCGCTCTGCAATAAATGATGCCTTCATCAGCACCAATTGCGTATCCACCAATCATTATACCCTCTATGATTCTGTGTGGATCTCCCTCTAAAACACTACGGTCCATAAAAGCTCCTGGGTCTCCTTCATCAGCATTGCAGACCATGTATTTCTTGTCTTTTTTTTGCTTTAAAGCAGCATCCCATTTGAACCAAGTGGGAAATCCGGCACCACCTCTGCCACGCAATCCGGATTTTTTGATTTCCTCTATAACCTCTACTTGACTCATGTTATTTAGTATTTTAGAAATTGCCTTATAGCCACCCCTCTGAATATAGTCCTCAATTTTCTCTGGATTGATAAGTCCACAATTTTCCAAGGCAATTTTTACCTGTTTTTTTGTGTATTCAGCGGGTTGATCAAGTTTATAGAGCAAATACTTGTCCAAAGGCTTATGTTCATTCACATGGATGTCTAAAATTTCTTTGGCCTTTTTACCATCTACAAATCCATAGGAAAATACGTTGCCGTCAGTGATAACATCTATAATCGGCTCATAAAAACACATGCCTATGCATCCTGTAGGCTCAACAATCAACTCCAGATTATTAGCCTCAATTTCATGGCGCAGGACTTCCAACACTTTCCTGCCTCCCGCTGCTATGCCACAACTCCCTAAACCAACTCTAATTTTCATTGTTTTCACCTCTGTCTTCCTGCTTTTTGATATTCTTGATAATCTGTACCGCCTTTTTCGGCGTCAGATTACCATAAGCCTCTCCGTTAATCATGATGACAGGTGCAAGACTACAGCATCCCAGACATGCAACATTTTCTACTGTAAAAAGAAGATCCTCAGTGGTCTCACCAGAATTAATTTTTAAATGTTCGCATATAGCTTTTGACACATCTTTCGAACCATTGACATGACAAGCCGTTCCCTGGCACTGCAGTATTAGGTATTTACCGATCGGATGTAGCCTAAACTGCGTATAAAAAGTGGCAACACCATAAATGGTGGCTTTTTTATTGTCAGTTGTTTCCGCTATGTATTCCATTGCCTGTTGTGGTAAATAGCCGTAAAGGCTTTGAATTTCTTGGAGAATATTGATAAGACTGCCCTTGACCTTCCCATATTTTTCAATAATCGGCTCCATGAGTGTCAAGTCTATCGCAGTATTCGTATCTGTCAATTGTATTTGTGTTTCTCTACAGTTTTCACACATTTTTTCTTCCCCTTTGCATGGTTTTATATTATCTTATAGTCCATTGGGCTATAAGTATCTTTCAAATATCTTTAATCCCCATCTCAAGATGCAAGATAGCCTCCAACACAGCTCCTCCGATTGATCTCGCCTTATCAGATATGATGTGAGTATCAATTTTAGTTCCTCTGGGGTCAACATCCGCTATTTTCATTCCTTTGAAGACGGTCGTTCCCTGTTGAATCATCCCTCTGACCAAACCTGAAATAACAGCAATCACTGGCTTTCCATTCACTTCAGCCATTATATCCCCGACTTCAACTAATGAATCAATATCCCTATAGACATTTATCGGGCCATTATCAGGTGAATAGATCACTCTTTCCCAGGTATAACCGTCTATATTACCCGGAATACCAGTATTCGTCTCGGCTTCTCCGTTATAAATGACTCTACCCAGATTATGGCCTCTGTTTGTTTCAATCACCGCATGTACATCTCTACCGGCTGAAAATCCCGGTCCCAACCCGATTACAATATCCGCCAGATTCTTATGGGTTTCCAGATTCTTTTTTGCCAATATGGCATCTATCACCACTAATGGCTTATAAACATCTATTGAATCTCCTTCAGGATCAACAACAATAGGGATAACATGATCTATATGTGCTTGATCTATTTGTTCATTAGTTGCACACAATCTGCTTCTGACGCCTTCCACATCAACTTCTCCATCAAAAATAGCTTGAGAAAAAGATACCGTCCTCCGTATAGCTGTCGGATTTTTGATTTCTAATATTATAACTTTAAACCCTGCTTGATGCAACCTATATATGGTCCCTGTAGCAATATCTCCTCCACCTCTGACGATTACACACTCTCTATATTTCATGGTTCCCTCCATAAAGACCATCTTATACTGATTAATTCAAATATTGATGCAATAGTTGTTGTTTCATTATATTTTACCATCTTTCGTCAATGATGGATATCATCGCTTATTTTCCCAAATCGAGTAGCTAGAAAGTTGGATAATTAGTCCAACTTTCTTTGCTCTCACAGAACCGTGCGTACGTTTGCCGTACACGGCTCCTGGAACTTCTCTT
>LGGM01000097.1 GCA_001509345.1 Clostridiales bacterium 38_11 | reverse complement strand
TATGAGTGGTAAAGGTTCTTCACTTTTATCATCTCATGTCTCCTCTCACTTGTAGAATCCTTTTCTTAAGGCTTTTATGTATTTATCGACATCTTTTGACATTTCATCCACGTCTATTTCCTCTCCAACGCTTATCCTGTTGAAGTAGGTTTCTCCCATTTTTTCAAAAGTCCAGATTAATATATTCATTGCGGACCCAATTTCAATATCCTCTCTGAACAGCGAAAAATCAATATTTTTCGAGTATACTTTCCCATATAGGTTGGGCACATATTTTTCATATATCACCTTCAATTCCTCTATGGATTTATATATATTGATTCTCTTAGTGAACCCTATAAGATACGGGTATTTGCGAAAGATATCCAGCTTGATCAACGTAATCTCTCTAACGCGTTTCAGCAAATCAGGTTCGTCCCAGTTCACATTCTCCACAATTGTGTTTGCTATCTCTCTAACGGAAAATATCTTCAGATATTCATACAGCATTTGTTTGCTTTTAAAGTAATTGAACAGCGAGCCTTTTGAAATGCCTGCCTTTTCTACAATTTTGTTGGTTGATGCTTGCTCGTAGGTATTTTTGCTGAACTCTTCCATCGCGCTGTTGATTATGCGTATTTTCTTTTTTTCATCTATTTTTAAAAGCCTATCATCCAAGGTAGCACCTCACTGGTTTCATCAACTTTCTTCATAATTCAGAATAACTTTTTCTCCTTCAATCAATCCTTCTATTATCTCAATGTGATGATTGTTCTCTATTCCCGTTATGACTTCTCTTTCAGCGGGTTTTCCATCTTCCAGGACCCTGACATACTTTTTCATGTCCTTTTCATAGATAGCTTCTTCCGGTATAAACAAAGCCTCCCTTGACGCTTCAATCATCACGATTGTATCTACCTTCAGCCCAAAGGATAGGTCTTTCCCCGACTCAGGTAATTGTATCGCTACCGTCTGCCGATTTTCTTCCACGCCTAGTTCTGAAAAAGTTGTAAATGCTTTTGGATAGATTTTTCCGACGGTCAGGTTTTCAATGACAATTCCTAAATTCCGGTCATTAACTACCGCGTTCATACCCGGTCTAATATTTAATGCATCCACTACCATAAAATCTATCAAGACCATTTTTTTCAACGGATCCTGAATTTCAAGTATTTTCATTCCACCGGAGGGAATATCCCCTTCAAACGTATCCAATTCTGTTATGATACCATCAAAATCAGCATAAATGGTGGAATTCTCCTTATTTCTTTCAAGGCTTTCCAATGATAAGAGGAGAATATCAATTTCGGCTTCATATTTTCTTTTCATGTTGTCCGAAAGGTCTTTTACCAGTAGATTATAGCTGTTTTGCGCTGAAGCAAGTCTGCTTTTAAGCTGCTCCAGATTATTGACTGCCTGCTCCAATTCAGTGGCTGTCGCAACCTCGTTCTTATAAAGCTCCTCTATTCTATTCTTATTTTCTTCTGCCAAGTTGATACTGTTTCGTATACTGGATATCTCTATTTTAACGCTGTTTATGCTTTCAAAATCCGCTCCTGATAAGGCCTCTGTATAGGTAGCTTCCATGGCCTCTATCTGTTTTTTCACCTTTTGAATCTCAATATCTATTGTATCTTCAAATTTCAAGAGAAGCTGTCCTTCGCTTACCTGTTCTCCCAGCTCTACCTCAATCTTCTCAACTCTGTTTATGCTGTTTCCATAATAGACCCTTATATTTTCTGAGCTAATAGTCCCTGCTTCTTCTACATGCTTTTCTATTTCTCCTCTTGTCACTTCAGCGGTATTGTATTTTGTGCCGATATTGCCGGTTGTTAGAATATAAAATATTCCTGCTGCCACAACCGACAGTATAATTAAAGCAATAATCAATTTCTTTTTCATAATTACCTCCGATTTATACCGTTCCATTTAAATTTAATAGTCAGTTGACCATTGTGGTCAATTTTATTATACCTCTCTCTCATTTTGCAGTCAATGGAAAATCTGAAAAAATTATTTAGGTAAAAATCAAACAAGGTACAATTCTATCGAATCATACCTTGTTTGATTTTTCTTTTATTGGCTTTGCATCATTAATTGACAAAGATGCCACATTTATTGCAAGAAGTCAAATAAACCTCTTTTAAACTACTAAAAATTGTAAGGTAAGCTATCATTCCATCCTGTCTTAGTTAAAACGACATCGTGAAGCTGATTTGTCTTAACACCTGTTATTTCAACCTCTCCAGATGGACCTATTGTTCCAGTGCCGAGAGGATCATTTTTTTTATCTCTTAATGTAGCAGTCGCACCAACTAAGCCATAGACTTTTACTACACCGTTATTACCAGATGTCACAATGGTTGCTATTGGAGTGGGTATATTGCTTTGGTTCACCGTTAATGTTAAGGAAATAGTACCATATCCGGATACTGTACCTGTACTTGTTTTAATTCCTGCGGTCAATGTGTCTAACGTTGTAGGTGACCAAACTACAGGAATTGATTGAAGTGATCCGTCACTCATATTTGCTGGAATCTCAGAAGGAAGGTTGTATGTTACACCTTGGTTAATCGTTTCAGTGATATTTGAGATTGAATTAATCACAAGGCCATTAACCGTTACTATTAGTTCAACCACCTTCGGATTTCCATCCTCATCTACATAACCTGAGACAGTCCCTGCTGATGTAAAAGTGCCTGGTGATGAAGAGGTAATGGTATCTGACCAACTCTCAACTTCAACGTTCTGTGTGAAACTGGAGAAACCGTCTGAATATTCTGCTTCAACAGTTGTAGGCATGCTAAACGGTTGGCCTTGGTTTATAGTCAGACTTATTGGATCAATATTCGTTATCTCATAATTTCCTACAAAAACTTTAAACTCAACAGTTCCTGGATAGCCTATGGCTCTTCCAATACTAGTCTTTATACCAGTTGTTGAAGTGTCAATTGTTGCAGGATTCCATCTTGCTGCAACTTGTCTAGTGGACGTATCACTCATGTTGGCAGTGACTCGCAATGGTGTTGAGACAGGATTGTTTTGCGGCACAAATTGTGCTGGGGGATCAATTAAACTTATAATACTAACAGGCACAATAGCATCGGCATTATCTGTAAAGAATTCAACGTAAATACCTGTCGTGTCTCCAGTGATTCCCACTTTATCTAAGTTCAATCCTATAACATCAGTTGTCAAGTCAAATTTTGTAGTTCCACTTTTCCCAACAGTAAACTTTATTACATTGGTAGTTCCAGCCACTTTACTGATTGAAAATGTATAATCTCCTACACCAGTAGCGCCAATTATTTGAGATGTGGTTCCAGCATCTTTATAGACCAGATTGCCTGATTCAAGATATATTTGATGAGATCCTGGAGTGGGAGTCGCTGGTATGTTTGTGCTTATTTTAATTGTGTCCGCATATCTTATTTTTTTTGCAATGAAATCAGTCGGCATCCTGACTTCGAACTGATTATCAGAACTCGTTTTTGACAACGAAAATGTGCGAAGCCCAAATATGTTAATTGAAAAAATTGTTGTTAAAACAATTCCAAAAATTGCTAATGTTATCATTAGCTCAATAAGTGTTACTCCTTTTTTGTTGTGGATATACTTATTAATCATTTGAACCCACCTTCTATTCAATATTTGGGTTGGAAAAAGGTGATTATTACATCACTCCGATTTATAGTATGAGTCACTGTTTCAACATTCCCCAGAGAATTAAATGCTGATCCATCAGATGAAAAGGTGATTGTCAAATTAGAAGGTGATGGATCTGTGTCGCGTTTATTAAGAGTTATTTCTATTTGGGAATGAGCATTAAACCCAGCTTCTGATTTATTGCCAGCGCGTTTAATAGCTGCAAAACCAGTCGTAAAAACTGATAAAACTGCTGCTGCAATTAAAGCAATAATGGCCATCGCAACAACGACTTCAATAAGTGTCATCCCTTTTGAATTATTCATTACAACTCACCTCTTTTTCTAATTACTCCATACCGCACGATGGTACCCTGCAACTCCATCTATGATTAAATCTGCCATCGTTCCGTTTCCTTGTGTTATAGTTACATTACTATCTGGCCCTACAAATTTATCACAAATAAAAGAGCCGTTGACAGGTTCATTACCGCCACCATTAAAATTAATCGTTGCATTTGGAGCATATATGGTAACATTTGCCCCTGGTCCTCCGTTAAAATTGATGGCATCAGATTTATCATAATATAGGAACAGTTTTGTATCCTCATCTGTGTCAGCGTTTGCACTACCTCCAAATGTGATTGAGCCAGTGATATAAATATGGACTTGACCGCCTCCATGAGCATAAAACTGAGTATTTGCATTTCCGCTTATATTGATCTTATCTAGTGTGCCCTTCAATTTTCCATTATCGAGTGTGTAGTCATTGGTATTAATGTCAGTTGTACCACTTGGAATTGTTATTGGGAAGTCAACGGGATCAATTTCCGGATAAACCAGCGGAACACTTAGCTGGTTCACCATAAAATCTGAAGCAATATTATCCTCTGCATCTGAAATATCAGAAGGGGTCGCTAATGGACCTAAAGTGACATTGCCATTGACTAGATTGCTACCGAATTCAATGGACTCACTGTTTGTCCCTATATTGCCATTAATCGTTACATTGTTACCTGTGTCTAGTATTTGATTCGCAAATATAGCGTGATCTAAAAGATTGAATTCACGCATAGTTAAATAAACTCTTGAACCCTCTTGACCATCTAAAGTGTAAGCTATTGATTCAATTATAAACTCGTGTTCGTATCCAGTTACATAGGTCTCAAAAGGTCTTCCGTCAATTGATCCTTCTGCTGGGCCAACTTTAGTTTTAGCTATAAATGAATCCAAATCACTTGGATTAATGATAAGATGCGAAGCAATTGCGTCGGCTCCTGAACGTGCAACATAATAACTTTTCATACTTTTTTCTTGAACTGCTACGAATCTATTCTCAGAGACTGACATGAACAGAACTGCACTCCCAAGAATTATGAGAATCAAAAAAACCAGAAGAACGGTAACAAGTGCTCCACCTTTATTATTCAATCGTTTCATCGAATCAATCACTCCTCTCTATGTAAAATGAATATCCTATTATGTAAATCAATTTTATTATCTTTCCCAAAAACTAAAGTAATATCGGGCCAATTAGATTATATAGTCATTGTGTATACTTAGTCAAGAAATGTTGTGTAACTGCATTATTAACAATAAATTTAGTTGTTAAGAAATCTATCATTATCATTATATGATAACAGAATTACATTTCAATTACATTTTACTGTTGAGCATTGACAAACATTAATTCTTAATCAATTCATTAGAAAGAGGACTCACCTCGCCATTGTCTGTTTGAGTTACAGTATAACGTCCGATATCCAATTTATCAGGCGCTCCAAAACTTCTTCCCGTTTGACAAGCGCCAGCAATACCATTTGCTA
>LGGM01000096.1 GCA_001509345.1 Clostridiales bacterium 38_11 | reverse complement strand
CTATTGACCCTAAATACAAAGAGACCCTCACTCATAAACTAAAAAAGCTCAAGAGAAAGCAGATGTATTATAATTCGAATAAGGGGGTACGGCGATGATACCAGATTTAGTAACTAAGATGAGCCTACCCGAAATTATTGGGAAAGGGTATAAGACATTTTGGAACTCCAAACATAGATATCGAGTATTAAAGGGAGGGCGTGGAAGCAAGAAATCAACCACGGCGTCCTTTTGGTTTCCATATAATATGATGAAATATTGGCATCAATATGGACTTAAACCTCATACCTTGGTTATTAGAAGATATTACAATACTCATAAGGACTCAACCTATGCTCAGTTAAAATGGGCAATCAATCATCTTGGAGTTGCTCATCTATGGAAAGCAACTAAGTCACCATTGGAATTGACTTATATTCCATCAGGTCAAAAGATAATGTTCAGAGGTCTTGACGACCCTCAATCAATTACATCAATTACGGTAGAAGATGGTTATCTGTGCTGGACATGGTGGGAGGAGGCATTCCAATGTACAAATGAAGATGATTTTAACAAGGTAGACTTATCCATCAGAGGTGAGATACCTCACCCCCTATTTAAGCAGCATACCCTTACATTCAATCCCTGGTCTGATAAGATATGGCTAAAGAAGAGATTCTTTGATATAGTCGGGTCAGATGGCGTAAACGACGAAGAGAATGTATTGGCAATAACCAGGAATTACGATTGTAATGAGTTTCTTGGTGAGGATGACTTAAAGATATTTGAGCAGATGAAAAAGAAGAATCCTCGTAGATATGATATAGAAGGAAAAGGTAATTGGGGTATAGCTGAGGGTCTGATATTTGAGAATTGGCAGGAACTTGAATTTGATATTGAGGCAATGAAGAGGTCACTTGATACTTACGACCGACCAAAGTATAAGCAATTATTTGGAATGGACTTTGGTTATACCAATGACCCTACTGCATTTATAGCATTGATGGTAGATGAAAAGAATAAAGAGATATTCATCTTCGATGAGATATACAAGACCTATATGAAGAATGAACATATCAGAGATGCTATAAAGTATAAAGGATATGATAATCAGAGGATAGCGGCAGACTCATCAGCACCGAAAGATATTGATACCCTAAAAGATATGGGATTACATCGTATCTATGGAGCAAAGAAACCAAAAGGCTCAGTCAACTCAGGTATCCAAAAGTTACAAGATTATAAAATATATGTTCACCCTCGATGTACCAATACAATCGTAGAATTTAGTAACTATGTATGGCAACCAGATAGAGATACCGGTAAACCGAGCAATGAGCCGATGGATGAGTATAACCATTTAATGGATGCTTTGAGATATGCCACATTTGAACTCGGAAGAAGTAATTTCAGTTGGTAGGCGAAAAAACACCCTGACCTATGATACCAAAAGGAAAATAAAGTGGGGTAGACGCGAGTATATGAGGCGTTTTTTCCGGTAGATAAGTCAAAAGCAGTGGGATATAATAAATTATAACTAAAAGGAGGTAATGCAATGATTTTTCCAGATTTCCAAACAAGTGCGATGCTTGGTCTCAAAAGCAAGATAAGCAGATTGACAAACAGTGGGAAACCACAAGAGGATTTCTTATTTAGCAATCTGAATGAATGGCAGGCAAGTGATACCAGGAAGTTCATGCTGACCGCTCAAGACTATTACGGAAATGATAATGATATCAAAGACCGTAAAAGATATTACATTGATAGAAAAGGGGTCAGACAGGAGGCAACCAATCTTGCCAATAGTAAACTGAAGCATCCCTTTATGAGAAAATTGACTAATCAAAAGGTCAATTATCTATTGAGTAAAGAGTTCAGTGTTCAATGTGATGATGATAAGTTTAGCGAATTGCTTGCTGAGTATCTTGATAAGAAATTCCTAAAGATGATTAAGAATGTTGGCAGAGATTCGGTGGTCAATGGTTTAGCATGGATACAGATTTACTATGACCGACTTGGTAACCTAAAGTTCAAGAGAATCCCAACCGAGGAGATTATTCCATTTTGGGCAGATGCAGACCACACTATACTTGAGGCAGTATTGAGAGTTTATACCATTATGCAGTATCTACCAGATGGAGTCAAGAAGGAACTTATCAAGGTAGAGTATCATACTACTGAGGGGGTATGGTATTATGAGAAAACTGATAGAGGATTAAAACCAGACCCAGATAAAGGAGAAGGAGTCAAAGGTCATTTTATCATCCCTCAGGAGACTGTGGATACAGATGGTAATGTGATTGTAGATGAAGATAACAATCCTATTATGACCAATGTTCAAATGACTTGGGATAAGGTACCATTTATAGCATTTAAGTATAATGCTGATGAAATGAGCCTACTCAAACTAATCAAATCACTTATTGATGATTATGACCTCAATACATCAGATACATCAAACAATCTACAAGATATTCCAGACTCAATCAAAGTGGTCAAGAATTACGATGGTACTGATAAGACTGAGTTTACTCAGAATCTGAATATATTTAGAACTGCTTTTGTATCTGGTGATGGTGATGTAACCGCATTGACTACCCCACTTGATGTTGCTGCTCTTGATAGTCATCTTAACCGATTGAGGAAAGATATATACGAGGCAGGTAGTGGAGTAGATACTCAAGAAGTCAGTCTTGGTAATGCGTCAGGGGTAGCACTTAAATTTAGATACGCAGACCTTGATACTGATACAGATGATATGGCAAATGAATTTACCGCATCCCTGGAAGAACTGATTTGGTTTATCAAGGTTGATTTACTAAATAAGGGACTTGGTGATTTCCTTGAAACTGAGTTTGATATCATCTTCAATACTGATGGAATCGTAAATGAGTCAGAGATTATCACAGATGCCAAGAACAGTGTTGGTATTATTAGTGATGAGACTATCAGAGCAAATCATCCATGGGTTACTGATGCTCAAGAAGAAGGCGATAGGATGAGCAAAGAGAGTGAAGAAAAGATGAAACAGATGCAAGAGGTCATGGGGGAAGGAGCAGTCCCAGGATTTGGTGAGAAGGCTTCCGAAGAAGGCGGTGAGGAATAATGCCTGCAATATCATCGAAAGAGTATTGGGAGAAGAGGTCTGAACTCAATCTGATACAGAATGAGAAATCAGCATCTCAATATGAAAGACAATTAAAGAAAGCATATGAAGAAACCATCCGGTCAATCAGAAAAGAGGTCCAGGCATTTTATCAAAGACACTCAGATGAGACCGGGGTTACCCTCACATCAGCAAGAAGACGGCTCAAACCAGATGAGCAGATGGATTTCCAAAAGCAGGCGAGGAAATACCTTGATGAGGTAGAAAGACTCGGAGATAAGGCGTTTACGGCTGAATATCGGGATTATCTCAAGAAGTTATCGGGTAGAGCATATATATCACAGATGGATGAACTCGTGACTAATATCAGACATAATATTGAGACTTTATCTACTGGATATAATGCAGGTCTTGGTAACACCCTCAAGGATGCTTACGAAGATGGATATTTCAGTACCATGTTTGATGCTCAAAAGAGAGCGGGAGTTGGGGTATCATTTACAACGCCAGGTGGTAAGCAATTAGAGACTGCAATCAGAGAAAAATGGTTAGGTCAGAATTACAGTGATAGAATATGGGCAGATAAGAAAAAGCTAACCGATAATATCGAACAGATGCTATCTCAGGAGTTTGTCAGAGGTAGAGGTCCTAATGATATAGCAAGAGACTTCGCAGACCGACTCAATGTAAGTTATTCAAATGCTCAAAGACTAATACGTACCGAAATCAATTACATCAGCAATAAGGGCAGTCTACAGGCGTATAAGGATACCGGGATAGTTGAGAAATACAGATATCTTGCAACTCTTGATAGCAGGACTTCAGATATCTGTAGAGAGCTTGATGGAGAGGTCTTCCAGATTAAAGAAGCAAAGGTAGGAGTCAATCTACCACCGTTACATCCATATTGCAGGTCCACAACAGTTCCTCATTTCGATGATGATGATATAGGAGAGTTGATTGAGGATAGGATAGCAAGGGATGACGATGGAAATGGGAGAAGCGTCAGACTTGGCGAAAATCTCAAGTTCTTTGATTGGGTAGATAAATACGGCTCTGAATCATTTAAGAAAAAGGTAACCGCTCAGAGGGCAAAGTTTAAGGGAATGGATATGGCATCTTCCATCACTGAGGCATTGGTGGCAGATGAGATACTAAAAGCATTTGACCCTGATGAGTATGAGCCCTTGACTCAAGAGGAAGTCATTGAAAGCATGAAAGCGTTTTATGGTGGTGATAATATTGACCATTATGATATGCCGGATGAATATAGAGATTATGTAGCAACCGGTAATAGTTTTAGAATGAATGAGGTACTATATAGTGGTAGGTATGATGATATCAAATCCGGTAGGGTATCACCAGATAAACGGAATGAAATTAGAATAAAGCAGATTGAAGCATTTAAGGATTATATTGATAAGGCTCCAAATCTCCATAAGAGTACCAAACTTGTGAGATTTGTTGATGGGGATGCCTTTGAGGGGATGCTTGCCTCAGCAATCGGAAAATCCTCGGTAGGGTTTATACCAGATAATATCCGAGATGCGATGCGTGGGGTAGGAGATAAAAAGGCAGCCGCTCAAGAGTTTACAGCAAGAGCGGCGGGGGTAATGTTTGAGGCCAATAGTTTTATATCTGCAAGTTATAATATTAACCGAAATGTATTTAAGGGCAGGGATTATCAACTCGAAATCTATGCTGACAAAGGTGCCAATGCTCTTATGACTTATAACCATGATGAGTCGGAGGTGGTCCTAAATGTAGGTAGTAGACTTGAGTTTATAGATGTGGAAATCAAGAGAAATAAAGCAGTAATAAAGATGAGAGCACATTCCATGGATAAGGAGTTTACAGATTAATTTATTCTTCTATATAATAGATAGGAGGTGATATCATGGGAAAGCAAACTACGGTGACATGTGATAGTTGCGGGGCGGATGTATTTAATAAGAAATACTTTACCCTCAATATCAGAAAAGTTATTCATGGAAAACAAACAATGAATCCTGCTATCTATTTATGCCCTAAATGTTTCAGAGAAACTAAATTAGCAATGTTGCTAATAGATATCGAGGTGGAAAAAGATGACTGAAAAAGAAATGCGTCAAGAGAGATTCAAAGCGAAACCAGAGGAACTCAAGGTGATATTTAGACCTCAATGTATTGATTGTAGGAAGAATATCAATAAAGATAGTTGTGAGGAGTTTAAGTCAAAACCAAAAGATTATGCTGAGAACCAGGTTGAGTGTCCATTATTTGTAGCAAGATATGAAGAGAGGTAATCGAAAGATTACTTCTTTTTTTTTACTTTTTTGTAACATTTGTCTTGACTTATCAATCAATATGTTATATAATATTATTAAGAGATAAGGATTAACAATCACTCATAAAACTTAGGAGGTAATGAAAATGATGAAAATGAT
>LGGM01000022.1 GCA_001509345.1 Clostridiales bacterium 38_11 | reverse complement strand
TTCAAGAACAGTGCATATTGATTTCATCAACATTTTTGTGGTATAGTAATAAAGAAATATTCGTTCAAATAAATCATGATTTGAAAGTAATTGCAGTTTGTTAGATGAGAAATTAGGAAGGTGGCATGATGAAAAATATGAACTTTATTAGGGTTGCAACAGCTAATATTGATTTAAGGATAGCTGATTGCAGTCATAATGAAAGCAAATTGTTGGATAAGATCAATGAGGCCTGGGATGAAGGAGTTGAGATTATCGTTTTCCCGGAATTGTCCATCACAGGTTATACATGCGGAGATCTGTTTTTTCAGAAGTTGTTGTTGAGAGAAAGCGAAAATGCAATTAAGGATATTATGGAACTGACTTCTGACAAGGATATGCTGATAGCGATAGGTGCTCCAGTGGAATTTAATAAAAAATTATACAACTGTGCCGTGTTGATTAATCGCGGTAGACTATTAGCGATTATTCCTAAAAGCTACCTACCAAACTACAACGAATTCTATGAACAGAGATGGTTTAACAGCGGAGCAGGAATCACAGGCCGTGGGATTGATTACTGCGGTTGTCAGGTACCTTTCGGAACTGATATTCTTTTGAAATGCCAAAACAATCCTGATTTAATAGTCGGGGTTGAAATATGCGAAGACCTATGGGCGGTAATTCCACCCAGTAATTATCTTTCTATGGCGGGCGCGACACTGATTCTGAACCTATCGGCATCCAATGACCTTGTTGGTAAAAGCCAGTTCAGGAGAGCACTTGTTGTCAACCAATCTGCAAGGTGTATTACCGCATATGCTTATGCTTCAGCTGGATATGGCGAATCAACTACGGATCTGGTTTTCGGTGGCCATTGTCTGATAGCTGAAAATGGAAAATTGCTCAAAGAATCGGATAGATATCTTATCCACGGAAGTTTGACATTCGCAGATCTAGATTTGGACATAATTTCCCATGACCGAAAAAAAATCAACACTTTTGAATCGGAGAATTGTAATGGATATAGGGAAGTGTCTTTTCTGGCATATCAAAGGCATAACGAAATCAAACGCAGTTACCAAAAACATCCTTTTGTTCCACAGGAAGATAATGAAATGAAAATAAGATGCGAGGAAATCTTCAGCATCCAGACAATTGGATTGGCAAAAAGGATTCAACACATCAGTTCAAAAAGCATGCTGATAGGTGTGTCAGGTGGACTGGACTCAACATTAGCGCTTTTGGTCTGTGTCAAGACATGTGAAAAGCTTGGCCTTGACAAAAGAATCGTCAGAGCTGTTACTATGCCTGGATTCGGAACAACAGATAGAACATACCAAAATGCTGTGAAATTGATTGAATCACTGGGAGTGGACTTTAGCAAGATTTCCATAGAGGAAGCTTGTCGATTGCATTTTAGAGATATTGGATATGATGAAAGCGTAAGAGATGTCACCTATGAAAATACTCAGGCAAGAGAAAGAACCCAGATTCTGATGGATTTGGCAAACATGCACAAAGGAATTGTTATTGGGACCGGGGATCTGTCTGAACTGGCAATGGGTTGGTCTACATACAACGGTGACCATATGTCCATGTATGGTGTGAATTCAGGGATTCCCAAGACACTGATAAGGTACATAGTCAAATGGGTATCGGAAAATCAATTCTCCAGAGACACTAGAAAAGTATTGTTGGATATACTGGATACACCAGTTAGTCCGGAATTATTGCCCCCGGATAGTGAGGGTAAAATAGCACAAAAAACCGAAGACTTATTAGGCCCTTATGAGTTACACGATTTCTTTCTGTATCATACTGTGAGGAATGGAATGCAGCCATCAAAACTGCATAGTATTGCCCAAACAACATTTAAAGATCAGTATACGAAGGAGTATATTTACACTATATTGCGCCGTTTTTACCGTCGTTTTATCACTCAGCAATTTAAGCGTTCATGCCTTCCAGATGGACCAAAGGTCGGGTCAATTTGCCTTTCTCCTAGAGGAGACTGGCGTATGCCAAGTGATGCTTCAGTTGAATTATGGATGGATGAAATGGATAGAATAAAAGAAGAAAATGCGTGAGCATTTTCTTCTGAATTTCAACCTCTTTCGATAGCCGTCAGACCGGTCCTAACAATCTCCACTATTCCATAAGGTCTTATGAGTTCTATAAAGGCGTTGTTTTTATCCTCATCACCTGTCATTTCTATCGTGATGGATTTGGAGCTGATATTGACTGTTTTGCCTTTGAAAACATCCGACATCTGGATTATCTCGGAACGGGTATCTTTTGTACAACTGATTTTCAGAAACATCAGCTCTCTTAGAATAGATTTTTTTAGCGTCAGATCAGTAATCTTAATGACATGAATCAATTTGTTAAGTTGTTTAGTAATCTGTTCAAGAATCTCTTCATCGCCGGTAACCGTCACGGTAATTCTAGAGATATTGGGATCCATAGTCTCTGCAACAGTGAGTGTATCGATGTTGTAGCCTCTTCTACTGAACAACCCAGCTACCTTGCTAAGTGTACCGGAATAGTTTTCAACAGTGATAGACAATACATGACGTTCAGATTTCATTATTTCCACCTCCAATGAGCTAAAGTGGGAAAGTCAGGGTGTACCCTGCATTCTACAAAGCATGGTTCGTCTGTGGAAAAGATTTCCTTTAGACTAGAATGGATCTCATCATTGTGAGAAATTCTGTAGCCTTTTATATCATATGCATCAGCCAATTTCATGAAGTCAGGATTGAAACCAATCTCAACGCCGTGGTAGCTATCCTTTGTGTAAGCAAGCAATTGAAGTTCACGTACCATGCCCAACCTACAATTGCTGATGACAAAAATCTTGATATTCAGATTATGCTCTCTGACCAATGCCAATTCTCCCATCAGCATCTGGAAACCTCCCTCGCCCATAACAGCGACTACTGTATGCGCCTTAGCAGATGCAAATTTAGCGCCAATGGCCGCAGATAGACTATAACCCATAGTTCCCAATCCTCCAGAGGTTAGAAAACGTCTGTTCTTTGAGGCTGTAAAATAATGGGCTGCCCATATCTGATTCTGACCGACATCAGCTGTCATTATGGTTGCTTCATCGGCTTCGTCTGAAATTGCCTTAATCAGTTTAAAAGGATTGACACCTTCCAATTCCCATTCCTTACTGATATTTTCTTCGAAATAGGATTGTCTCGAGTATCTGATATTGTCACACCATTTCTGATTGCTTAAATGGTAATCATATTCTAACAGTTGTTTGAGAATATTCTTGGCATCACCAACAATGGGTGTGTTGGTCTTTCTATTTTTCCCGATTTCCGCAGGATCGATGTCGATATGTATGATATGTTGATTACTTTTAGACGATAAAACTGACGTTGACCTATCTGTGAAACGTGCCCCTATGACAATGACCAAATCCGCCTTATTCATGGCGTTATTGACAAAAGGATATCCATGTGCACCCAATAATCCTGCAAAATATAGAGAGTCATTGGGATAGCTGTCCACCCCCATAAGTGTACATACGACAGGAATCTTAGTTTTTGCAACAAATTCAATCAACTCTTCTTTACAGTCCGATGAACTGATACCACCTCCAACACAAATCAATGGCTGCTTTGCTGATTCGATTATCTTGTAGGCCTTTTCAATTTGTTTGGCGTGTCCGGTATAAGTCGGTTTATAACCTCTTATGTCGATTGTTTCAGGGTATTTGAAATCTATGATTTCATTTTGAATGTCTTTTGGAATGTCAATAAGCACTGGACCTTTTCGACCGGTATTTGCTATGTAAAAAGCTTCTTTCATGATTCTCGGGATTTCATTTTTATTTTTAACCAGGTAGTTGTGTTTTGTGAATGGTTCAGTAGCACCGACAATGTCAGCTTCCTGAAACATATCAGTTCCAATTTTATCAGATAATACCTGACCGGTTATAGCAATCAGGGGAATTGAATCCATATATGCTGTTGCTATTCCTGTAATCAGATTGGTAGCACCAGGACCGGATGTTGCCAAACAAACACCTATTGTACCACCGGCTCTGCCATACCCACTAGCCATGTGAGCTGCGGCCTGTTCTTGTCTTACCAGGACATGCTTGATACTTGATTGTCTTAATGCTTCGTACAAAGGGAGGACAGCACCACCCGGATATCCGAAAATGGTATTAACGCCTTCTAGCTCTAAACATTTGACGATAGCTTCAGCAACTCTTAGCTTCATTTTATCACCCCTAATAATCTTGTATTGGTTTGAAATTATAACAAAAAATTGCGCTAAAATCAATACAAAGAACAAAATTGTACTAAAATTTATACAATTCTTTCTGTATGGATCTACATGTTCTGTAATATCTCGGTTTTAATTTTCACTAGGACAGTGTCTGATATGTTTCTAGTTATAATATTTGGGGCTATAGTTTTGGAAAAAACAATCCGTGCCGGGTTTTCATCAAATAGGTGTAATGTATTGGAAAGTAGAATAGCTTCGTCTATGTCATGAGTTATGAAAATGACAGTTTTATCTGAATCACTCCATAAATTTTTGAATGACTCCATAACAGACATTTTAAGGCTCATATCCAGACTATTGAATGGTTCATCCATCAGTAAAATATCAGAAGGATAGGCAAATGCTCTTGCGATGGACAGTCTTTGCTTCATACCACCACTAAGGTTATCAGGAAATGATTTTATGTCATCAGAAAGTCCCACCATCATTAGATGGTGTCTGATAATCGAATCTCTGTCGTTTTGACCTGGGTAAACACTTTTAAGAATATAATTGATATTATCATATGCATTTAGCCAGGGAATCAGTCTTGGTTCCTGAAAAATAAATGAACACCTTTTGTCTGACAAGCCGGTTATGATACCATAGTCAACCTTTGATAAGCCTGATATAAGCTTTAAAAGAGTCGTTTTACCAATTCCTGAGGGGCCTAGTATACAGGTGATTTTGTTTTCTTCTATGTCAAGCGAAAAGTCCTCAAATATAATCTTGTCCTCAAATTTTTTATAGATCTTTTTAAGCTTGATCATAAGTCCTCCAAAACATTGTCATACTTTTTGTTTGACATCGAGAATACTCGCATCAGAATCAACTCAAACAAATAACTGATAATAATGATGAGAAGTGTCCAGGCCAATAGTTTGTCAGATTCCAAGTAAATCTTGGAATCGTGTAGCTTGCTGCCAATTCCATATTTGGGGAGGGAGAGAACCTCTGCAGCAGCGATCACTTTCCATGCCAGTCCAAGCGAAGTTGTCAGACCTGCGGCTATAAAGGGCTTTGCAGAAGGTATATAGATAGTTCGGATAATCTGAACCGGCATGACCTTGTATATCTTGCTCATTTCAATCAGATGCTGATCTGTACTTTTGATTCCCTGCACAACATTGGACCAGATAACCGGAAAACACATTAGAAAACCTGTAAAAATTGGAGCATAGTCTGATCTGAACCATATCAGTGCTATAATAATTATTGAAATAACAGGCGTAGAACGTATCAACACGATCATAGGTTCGAAGATCTCGTAGATGGTTTTGTTTAATCCACAGACTAGACCTGTGAGAACACCAATAAATGTGGATATGGCAAAGCTAAGCAGTACTCTAAGTGTGGTGGTTGATAGAATAGAAAAAAAATCCTTATCAGTTGTGATCTGAACAAACGATCTAATAACATTCAAAGGAGAAGGCAAGTATATATCTTTGCTTATGAACATAAATAAAACCTGCCAAAACACCAGTATTATAGTAATTCCTATTAATCTATTTCTGTTACTTGAAATAGAAACTCTCATCAGGAAGTTTTCCTCCGATAGCACTTGGATTATAATCCATCAAAATCTGTAAAAAATTATCGATATCAGCCTTTGAATCCTGGGCTGATTGGTAAACAATTGCACTTGCCGGGATAGCAGACTCTGCCAGATTGCTACTTGGCAATATACCATGCTTGGCAATCAGAATACCCGCCTCTTTAGTA
Source organism: Clostridiales bacterium 38_11 (assembly GCA_001509345.1). GTDB lineage: Bacteria > Bacillota > Clostridia > Tissierellales > Dethiosulfatibacteraceae > 38-11. Next base: position 18,440 of record LGGM01000022.1, on the reverse strand, counting down.
TTTGAATTGACCCAATTGACTGATTCTTCATATTCTCTTAGAAAATCCAGTATAAAGTCTCTGTTATTCTCTGCAAAATGTTTGTTGACGATGAGACAACCCATTGCAAGAACACTGGTGCCATTGGTTATTTTATCCCATTCCTGGTTCAAATCCACAAGAAGCCGTATCTTGTCAGATTGCATTGTGACCTGTGTGACAAAGGGTTGTGGCAATACAGCCACTTTTGCATCTCCTGCCATAACTGCTTGTGCGAGGGATGCGTGATCTGGATAGAAAATCAGCTCGACATCATCTATTAATCCTAGTGATTGTAGCATATAATTGACGGCGTAATCAGGTGTAGCTCCCTTTCCACTAATATGGAGCGTTTCACCTTTTAGGTCAGATAACTTGTTGATATCCAGACTTCCAACAATATGAATAACCCCCAAGGTGTTCAACGCTAAGAATTGAACATCCCCCTCTGTCTTGTTAAATAGGATTGAAGCAAGATTCGTTGGAACCGCGGCTATCTGTATCTCATTGTTAATTATTTTTGCTGTTAGTGCATCGGGAGCGCTTTCAGCGATATACTCAACAGAATAGGAGTCACTGTTCAAGGATTGCTCTTCAAATAATCGAATCATTCCCATGGAAGTGGGGCCTCTTAGACCTGCTACCACAACGGTAGTCTTCTCTGCAGGTTGTTTTTGACCGCATGAAGCGATTGTCAATAGAATTGCTGCTAATAAGAATAAAACTAAAATGTTTTTTTTCATCTAATCCTCCAGTTAATCTTCAAATATTTTTTTTGTTAAAGCGCTTTTTACTGTTACACCACTTATGGTGCCAAGTTTTCCCGACAGGCTTCCTATCAGGTCGGTGGTACCGTCAACGATGATTGATATGACACTGATATTTCTTGTTTTATAGGGTATTCCCATCCTACCTATTATGATCTGCCCATGTTCGTGAAGGATCTCATTGATCTGATGAACCTGAGATAAATCCTCAATTACAATACCTATAACACCAATCCTATTCATAGCTTAAGCCTCCAATAAAAAACTTGCCCGTTCAAGAGCAAGGTTAAATTACAAAACATCTTGTAGATGAAAAATGATTTGTATGTTAGAATTATAAAATGACCAGGCAAATTATAAAACCATACACATTTATACCTTGCTCTCAGAAAACCCTTGAGCTCAGAAATTTCCATAAATAAATTTCATGTTAAATATATCACAATATATAGTATTAATCAATAGATTTTTTTTAAGATAGAGGAGGAAATAGATGATTCATAATAAGTTTTATAGACACGACGATAAAAACCAAGATGTCAATCTTTTAAGGAACAGATTCAAAGAAGAATTCTTGAATGCCGATTTCAGAAATAACTTCAGCTACAATCTTGTTATCTATGAAGACAATAAACCGGTTTGCCTTGGTAGGCTTGAGTTGAAATCAGGTTTATTTGTGATAGTAGGATTGAGTGTTGATGAAAGCCAGCAGGCGGATAAGATAAAGGACCTTGCAGTCAGGCTTTTAGTCAGAAAAGCTGCTGATTGTGGAGCACAAGGTGTTTATGTCAATCTTAGTGACAATACTGAGATGACAATCGATTTTTATAAATCTTTTGGATTTCAGCTTGCCAACAAAAACTTCCATGAAGAATTCACTTACTATAGACATGGCGATATAAGTGGAGACTGTAACCAGGAGCAGGTAAATGAAAAAAAGAGGTAAGAATGTTGTTATCTTTGGGGGAGGAACAGGTCTCTCCATTATTCTTAGAGGACTAAAAATTTATACCGACAATATCACTGCTATAGTAACCGTTGCGGATAACGGAGGAGGTTCCGGGGTCCTTAGAGAAGATCTAGGGATGCTACCCCCAGGGGATATCAGAAACTGTATCATATCACTGGCGGATACACCCCCTATCATGGAACAATTGATGCAACATAGATTCAAAGAGGGATATCTTAAGGGGCAGAGCTTTGGCAATCTGTTTATAGCAGCCATGAATGAGATACATGGCGATTTTGAGCATGCCATAAAAGAAGTCTCAAATATATTTAGGATTAAGGGGCAGGTTCTTCCTATGACTTTAACAGATACAAATCTTGTCGCTGAGCTTGAGAGCGGTCTGTCAATATTTGGTGAGGATACCATACCGGAATATGTCAGTAAAACAAGTGATCGGATAAAGAAAATATCCTTGGTGCCGGATTTATGCAATCCTTTGGAAGAGACATTGAGTTCAATTGAGGATGCGGATGTTATAATACTTGGACCCGGTAGCCTATATACCAGCGTGATTCCCAATCTCTTGATCAAAAATATATCCGAAATGATTGGTTCGTCAAAAGCAAAGATCTACTATGTATGCAATCTGATGACCCAACCGGGAGAGACGGATGGATATAGCATATCCGATCATGTTGATGCTTTATTTCAACATGGCGATGGTCTCAGAATAGACTACATTGTTGTCAATGATGAAAAGGTGGATGAAAAAGTCGGTAAGATTTATAGACAGAAAAATGCTACTCAGATACTAATTGATGATAAACAGGAAGAATATCTGAGCAAAAAAAATATCAAGATCATTAGGGATAATTTTCTTGATATTGAAAAAAACTATATAAGGCATGATGCGAATAAAATATCAAAAGCCATACTTGAACAAAGAAAAGTGATAGACTTTATGAAAGGTTAGTCTGTAAATGAGTCCAATAATTTTATTAAAGCATCTATAGCTTTTTCATCATCTGGTCCATCTGCTGTTATCATAATATCAGTCCCTTTTTTTGCACCTAAAGCCATAATGCTGATAATACTTTTTGCATCAGCTTCCTTACTGTCTTTCAGTACTTTTATCTTGGCGTCAAATTCAGTTGCTTGCTTTACAAATAATGCCGCCGGTCTGGCATGAAGTCCAATTGAATTTTGAATAGTATAAGTCCTGCTTTTCATCGTTTATTCCTTTCACCACTTATTTTCTCAGCGATTTCTTCTATTTTTTTAAACCTGTGATTGACACCTGATTTACTGATTGGGGGGTTAAGCATTTCCCCTAATTCCTTAAGACTAATCTCGGGATTGTCGAGTCTGATGAGAGCTACCTCCGATAATGGGGCAGGGAGTTTATCTAGTCCCATCGCATTTTTGATGATGTTGATATTGTCGATTTGTTTTAATGAAGCATCGATTGTTTTAGTTAAATTGGCAGATTCGCAATTGATTACCCGATTGATGTTGTTTCTCATCTCTTTTACAATCCGGATGTTCTCCACTTCAAGCAATGCGCTATAAGCCCCGATTATGTTCAAGACATCTACAATTTGTTCGCTTTCTTTGAGATAATTGACAAAATAATTCTTCCTAACAACTATTCTAACTTTAAGATTGTAGTTAGTCAACAGTTTTGAAAAATCCTGTGCGTGCTGTTCACTATTATTGACAAATTCTAGATGGTATCCCTTTTCTGGATCTGAAATTGACCCACATCCTAGGAAAACGCCTTTGACATAAGAACGCTTACAACACTCCTCTTCCAATAATGAGAAGGGTATGCTTCTGTTAAAGGCAAATGGATTAATGCTCGCTGTATCAATAATCTGTACATCTCTCAGCAACCTCTCGGCATCTCCCATATAGGTGATTTTGTAATTGTTGTTACGCTTGAGTTTTCTGCCCTTGCTTACTTTAACACCTGCAGGCATATTGTATCGTTTTTTCAATAAAGAGTAGATCCGTCTTGCCAAGGCAGCATTTTCAGTTGAAAAATCCAAGGATATCTGGTTATTTCCTTTTAGGGATATCAATCCCGTTGTTCTGACCAATGCTGAAAGTTCTGCCAGAATGCAACAAGCATTCCCAATTGGCTGATGGCAGATTTCGTTTTTTACAGTTGATGAAAATGACATAATTTCACCCCGTCAATTGATATAATATTGATGGAAATTGATATCTTCCACCGCTTTGATAATGACTCTTCTTTCATCATCATACCTTGCCAGGATGATCGCACGGTTAAAAGGAAAAAAACATGCAGCTATGAAACCCTCATTTTTTTGAGGCTTGCAAGTCATGTTCTTAGCTTTCATCAAGTACCAATGAACTATTTTTCTGATTTTTTGTTCCTGACTGGTATTTCTGGTAAATTCATAGGAAATCTTATCAAGATATTTGATCACACTCACTTTTGTTCCACTCTCTTCTATGACTTCTCTCACAGCGGCACTATTTAAAGTTTCGTTTTTTTCGACGCGACCTTTTGGCAAGACGTAATCCCCATTGAATTTCCTAAGCAACAGTATTGAATTTCCGAAAAAAACAATACCACCCGCACTGACTTCTTCTAACATAAAACACTCCTAAAGTTGAAATAATAGTTATATCATAACAGTTTGAGTTCATTTTATCAATAAAATATGGAATATAAAAATACAGTGTATTATGATATAATAGTTAAGTTAGAATGGTTAGATTTCATCATCAAGAGGGGTTATCATGACAAATAAGAAATTTGTTCATCTGCATGTTCATACTGAGTACAGTCTTTTGGACGGTGCAGCCAGAATCAGCAAGCTGATAGAAAAAGCGGTGGCGTATTCAATGGACAGTATTGCAATAACTGATCACGGTAATATGCACGGTGTTGTACAGTTCTATAAAGAAGCGAAAAAAAGGAATATTAAGCCTATTATAGGCTCAGAGGTGTATATTGCTGAAAGAAAAATGTCCGATAGAGATCCTTTAAGGGACAAGAATCAATATCATCTGGTTCTCTTAGCGGAAAATCAGGAAGGCTATCGAAATCTTCTAAAAATCGTATCAGAAGGGTATGTGAATGGTTTTTATTACAGACCAAGAGTTGATATGGATATTTTAAAAAAGCATAGCAAGGGTATTATCGCCTTGAGCGCATGTCTCGCAGGAGAGATTCAGACATTTATATTGAATGATAATTATAGCAAGGCTGTTGAAAAAGCCTTGGAATACAGAGATATATTTGGAGAGAAAAACTTCTTTCTAGAATTGCAGGATCATGGAATGAGTGAGCAAAAAATTGTCAATAGACAACTAATTCAAATGTCACAAGAAACAGGCATTCCATTGGTCATGACAAATGACGTCCATTACATCAACAAGGATGATGCCAAATTTCACGATGTTTTGTTATGTATACAAACCGGAAAAACTCTGGCAGATGATGATCGGATGTCGTTTCCGTCAGACGAGTTTTATCTGAAAAACCATGATGAAATGATGATGCTATTTCCTGATTTGGAACAGGCTGCCGAGAATACAGTTAAAATTGCAGAGCGTTGTAATGTTGAACTGGATTTCAATACAGTCCATTTACCGGAATTCAAGTCACCTGATGGGTTTGAAAACGTTCAATATCTACAGCACCTTTGTGATGTAGGAATCTCAGAAAGATACAAGAATGTGACAGTAAAGATTCAGGATAGGCTGGATTACGAGCTTCAAGTAATCAAAAAAATGGGCTATGTCGACTACTTTCTGATTGTCTGGGATTTTATTAGATTTGCAAAGCAAAATCAAATCATGGTTGGCCCGGGAAGAGGGTCAGTAGTGGGTAGTATTGTGGCTTATGTATTGAGAATAACAGATATAGATCCGCTCAAATTCGATCTTTTGTTTGAGAGATTTTTAAACCCGGAACGGATATCAATGCCGGATATTGATATTGACTTTTGTTACGAAAGAAGAGAGGAAGTTATTGATTATGTCATCAAGAAATATGGATCGGATAAGGTCGCCCAGATTGTGACATTCGGAACAATGGCTGCAAGAGGTGCTGTTAGAGATGTTGGAAGAGCGATGAATTTCTCCTATAATGAGGTTGATTTCATTGCAAAAAAAATCCCTGTTGAACTGGGTATAACCATCAAAGACGCAGTGGAGAAAAACAGGGAGCTAAAGGAACTCTATGAAACTGAAAACAAGATAAGAGAAATGATTGATATTGCAAGAAAGGTTGAAGGATTGCCCAGACACACATCTACCCATGCGGCAGGAGTAGTTATATCCAAAGACCCTATTACAGAGCATGTACCCCTTTCACGTAGCAAAGACGTCATCACAACTCAATTTAACATGAATGAATTGGAGGAGCTTGGTTTGCTTAAAATGGATTTCCTGGCACTCAGGACACTAACCGTCATAAGAGACGCCATCGATCTGATTTACCGGAACCGAAAAATATCTGTTGGCTTTGATGATTGTGATTACAGCGATCCAAAAGTTTTTGAAATGTTCTCAAAGGGAGAGACCTTAGGAATTTTCCAGTTTGAGAGTTCTGGCATGAGAGCCATTCTAAAAGAAATGAAACCCGATCAATTTGAAAATATCATTGCAGCAAACGCATTATACAGGCCTGGTCCGATGCAGCAAATACCGACCTATGTCAAGAATAAGAATAGTCATTCCAAAATAAAATATATTCATCCTAAGCTGGAAAAGATTCTGGATGTTACCTACGGATGCATGGTGTATCAGGAACAGGTGATGCAGATAGTCAGAGACATCGGAGGCTTCTCGCTGGGAAGATCCGATCTGGTTAGAAGAGCTATGAGCAAGAAGAAAATGAAAGTTATGGAAGAGGAAAGGCAATATTTCATTCATGGAAAAGTTGATGCTGGCAATCACATGGAGATTGCAGGTGCTATCAGAAATGGTGTTTCTGAGAACGAGGCCAATAAGATATATGATCTTATGATTGATTTTGCTAACTATGCCTTCAACAAATCCCATTCAGCGGCTTATGCCGCATTGGCTTATGAAACTGCATGGTTAAAGACCTATTATCCTATGGAGTTTATGGCAGCACAGATTTCTTCGATTATGGGAAGTTCCGGTTCGGTTTCATTGTATATCAGAGAATGCAAAAGACTTGGGATAGATGTGTTGCCACCGGATATCAATGAAAGCGAATCAAAATTTATTGTCAGAAAAAACAGCATAAGATTTGGTTTGGCAGCTGTTAAGAATGTCGGTAGCGCGGTTATAGATGATATTGTGAAAATAAGAAATAATGCTGGGCGATTTAAAAGCTTCACTGACTTCTGCGAAAAGGTGGATTCAAATCTTTTGAACAAAAGACTTGTGGAGTCCCTTATCAAATGCGGTGCGTTTGATTCACTGGAGGTTAGAAGATCTCAACTAATGGCTGTTTATGAAAACATTATTGACAGCGTTCAACGAAATAGGAAAAGTATAATTGAGGGGCAAGTCTCCATGTTTGATACCGGCAGGATTAAGAATACATACAATGTTGAATCATTACCTGATTTGAAAGAGTTTGACAGCAGAATAAAACTGGCGATGGAAAAAGAAATGCTGGGAATATATGTCAGTGGCCATCCACTGGACGAATATGAGGATCTAATCAATCGTTCGGTGACACTCAATTCCTCACAGATAGCTGAATATATGGAAGAGAAGGGCATCATTAATTCATTGGTATATGATGGATCTAGGGTTAGAATGGGAGGTATTGTTCTAAGTCTGCAAAATAAAATAACCAAAAATAACAATTTGATGTGTTTTCTTTCACTTGAAGATTTTTATGGTGATATCGAGGTTATCGTATTCCCCAAAATTCTTGCTAAATACAAACAACATATAAAAGTAGACGGTATGGTAATCATTGATGGAAGATTAAGCTTTAATCATGATGAAGAGCCAAAACTGATAGCTGAAAAAATAACCCCGCTAATTCAACTTAGACATAAGGAACTATATCTCAAGGTTGAAAAAAAATGGGACTATAATACAATCAAGCCAAGGATTATAGGTCTTTCCCAAAAGTATCCCGGTAATGGACCGGTCTTTATTTACTTTGAAGTCAGCAGGCAAAAGTTTAAATTGCCTGAAGAATTTCACGTGGATACAAACAACTTACTAATGGTTGAGGAGTTTAAGGATCTTCTGGGAGAACAAAATGTGCGATTGGGTAAAAATAGCTTTTGAATTTGACGGGTCGTTAAAACATGTTATAATGTTTCAAGATGGACACAATATTGATACATGGGACAAATGATATCCCGAAAGGAGTTGGCTATGAGAAGAATTGGTGTGTTGACCAGTGGAGGAGATGCTCCGGGAATGAATGCCGCTATCCGAGCGGTTGTGAGATATGGTATTTACCGAAGCATTGAAGTAATGGGGATACAAAGAGGATATAAAGGTTTAATTGAGAATGACATATATGCAATGGACCTATCATCTGTTGGGGATATCATTCAGAGAGGTGGTACTATATTAGGTACTGAGAGAAGTGAAGAATTTAAGACAGAAGAAGGTTTCAAAAAAGCTTTGGAGACCTTAAAATACAGGGGAATAGAGGGACTAGTAGTCATTGGTGGAGATGGATCTTTCAAAGGTGCAGAGAAATTGTGTGAGGAAAACATTCCCACAATTGGGATTCCTGGAACCATTGACAACGACCTGGCATACACTGAATACACATTGGGATTCAATACCGCCCTTAATACAATTCTGGATGCTGTCAGCAAGATAAGAGATACATCGTCATCTCATGAAAGAACGAGTATTATTGAGGTTATGGGTAGAGAATGTGGAGATCTGGCACTATATTCAGGATTGGCAGGAGGTGCCGAAGCAGTGATTATTCCCGAGGTACCAATAACCACTGATGAAATTTGTGAAATAATTATGAGAGGAAGGGCAAGAGGTAAAAAGCACAGCATTATTATTTTGTCTGAAGGAGCGGGAGATGCCTACACACTGAGAGATGAAATATTTGAAGATCTGAATATCGAAGCGAGATGCACAGTGCTTGGCTATATACAAAGAGGCGGGACACCGACTGCCTATGACAGATTGCTGGGAAGTCAGATGGGTGCAAAGTCTGTTGAATTGCTAATGAACCATAAGGGAAATCTAGTGATTGGAACCAGGGGTGACAAAATATTCAGCCAAAACATCAATGAGGCGTTAAATAAAAAAAAGACCATTGATATGGATAAGTTTGAATTGACAAGAATTCTGTCGATGTAGTTTTTGATGAAGCATAGAAGCAAGGGAGGATTATTATGAGAAAAACAAAAATTGTTTGCACACTGGGACCAGCATGTGAACGTGAAGATACACTGACTCAAATGATTGAAGAAGGCATGAATGTAGCCAGATTGAATTTTTCCCATGGCACTCATGATGAGCATCTGGCAAGAATAAACCAGATTAAGAAATTGAGAAGTGAGCTTAAAATACCCATAGGCATCATGCTGGATACAAAGGGACCTGAAATAAGGACTGGAGACTTTGAAAACGGTGTTATCGAGGTTGAAAAAGGACAGGAAATCATAGTTACAGCCAGAGATGTCATAGGGAATAACAACACTATCAGGGTGAATTACAGGGATATAGCCTTAGATTTGAAAGAAAGCGACATCATTTTGATTGACGATGGTTTGATTGAATTGACAATCAAACGCGTTGTTAATGAAACCGACTTGTTATGTGTAGTCAATAATGGTGGAACCATTAAAAATAAAAAAGGTGTTAATGTACCGGATGTTAAGCTAAACTTACCGTCGCTTACAGACCAGGATGTTAAGGATATCGTTTTTGGGATTAAACATGACATTGATTTCATAGCTGCTTCTTTTATGAGAAAAGCAGATGATGTCATTGAAATACGAAAGCTATTGGAAGCGAACTATGCAGAGAGCATTCAAATCATATCAAAAATTGAAAACAGACAAGGAGTCGATAATATAGATGAAATTATAAAGGTGTCAGATGGTATAATGGTTGCAAGAGGAGATCTAGGTGTTGAAATACCTGCTGAAGAGGTTCCTTTGGCTCAAAAGATGATGATAGAAAAGTGTAATTATGCTGGAAAACCTGTCATTACCGCTACTCAGATGCTTGATTCGATGATGCGTAATCCAAGGCCAACTAGGGCAGAGGTAAGCGATGTCGCCACCGCCATATTTGATGGTACTGATGCTATTATGTTGTCAGGCGAGACGGCTGCCGGCAAGTATCCCGTCGAATCTGTCAGGACAATGGCGGAAATAGCGATTAAAATTGAAGGATCGTTGAACTATGATGAGATATTCAGAACCAAATTCCAGTGTGCTGACAATACTATAACTAATGCTATCAGCATGGCTACCTGTAGAACAGCTCTCTCGCTTAACGCTTCAGCAATCATCACAGCGACAGCATCAGGTTATACAGCCATATCTGTTTCTAAATTCAGGCCAAAAGCACCTGTTATCGCAGCAACGCATTCAGAACAGGTTATGAGAAAACTATCATTGACATGGGGCGTATATCCTGTCAAAACAGAAAAGATGAAAGCAACGGACGAGGTAATTGAGCAATCAGTGCAAAAGGCATTGGCAGAAAACTACATTAAGAATGGAGATCTTGTGGTAGTTACTGCAGGTGTTCCCGTAGGTGTGGCCGGTAGCACCAATCTGATTAAGGTACATGTGGTTAGTGAATTATTGTACAAAAAAGTAGGAGTTGGTCAAGAGACAGTAGTAGGGAAAGCGAGAGTAGGCAGTCGATATGAAGATTTGGTACAGCGCTTCAATGATGGAGATATACTCGTTGTGCCAGTGACTGATAGAGAACTGGTACCATTAATGGAGAAAGCTTCGGCCGTTATAACTGAGGAAGGCGGATTGACATCACATGCCTTTATTGTTTGTATGAATCTAGGTGTTGAAGTAGTTGTTGGAGCTGAAAGTGCCACTAAAAAAATTAAAGACGGAGAAGTCTTGACTGTAAATGGGTCAAGAGGTGTAATTTATCGTGGTGAAGCCAGAGTTCTGTAAAGTTAATCATTTGATTTGATTGTTTGTGTATGCTGTGAACAAAAATTGACTGTAATATAATTTATAATATAATTTGATGAGGTGGAATAATGATTAAAAACATGGTTGCTGACCACGCAAAATGGCCGGCAAAAGACGATCCAATATTTACAATTGCGGGAAAAGCGCAGGCAGCTGAAAAGGAATTTGGCATAGAAAATGTCATTAACTCGACATTGGGTGCTTTGATGGATGATCAAGGTAAGCTTGTAGCATTTAAATCAGTATACGACGTATTTAAACAGCAACCGGATGAGGAGCTGGCTGCCTATTCGGCAATCCCCGGAATGCCGAGATTTCTAGAGGCGGTAGAAAAATCATTTTTTAAGGAATTTAGACCGAAAGCTTTTATCAGAACTATTGCTACACCTGGTGGGACAGGAGCCGTAAAGCATGCTGTATGGAATTACACCAATCCCGGTGATCAAATACTGACATCAGATTGGTATTGGACACCTTATCAGACTATTGCCGAGGAAGGTGGGAGAAATATAGCCACTTACGAATTGTTTGATTCTCAAGGAAATTATAATGTCTTCGGCTTCAAAAAAAGGTTCAAAGAACTTTTAGACAAACAAAATAGACTTCTAACTATCATTAATACGCCAGCTCATAATCCAACGGGTTATAGCGTATCAAATGAGGAATGGGATGACATCATTGGTTTTTTAAAAGAAGAGGCGATGGATCCTGAAAAGAGAATAATTGTGTTGGTGGATGCCGCCTATATTGATTTTGCAGGAGTATCCGACGAGAGAAGGGAGTTTCTGGGAAAATTCTCAAATCTTCCAGACAATATTTTTATTATGGCAGCTTTTAGCGCATCAAAAGGTTTTACAATGTATGGACTCAGAAATGGGGCTGCAATCGGTATTTCGTCATCTAAGGAAATTGTGGATGAATTTTTCTCTGCATGTTTGCACTCAGGAAGAGCCACATGGTCGAATGGAACACGAGGTGCGATGCTGACTGTAGCTGATATTATCAATAACCAGGATAAATATGAAAGATACATTAACGAAAAGACAACTTTCAACAATATGTTGAGAAGGAGAGCTAATACATTTGTTAAACGAGCTGAAGAAATAGGTTTGAAACTGGTGCCATACAGAGATGGCTTTTTCATCAGTATTCCATGTGAAAAACCTTTTGATGTCAGTAAAGCATTGATGGAAGAAAATTTGTTCGTGGTGCCTTTGGTAAAAGGACTCCGCTTCGCCGTCTGTTCAGTATCAGAGGCGAAATGTCTTAAAGCTCCTGATATCATAAAAAGAAGTATTGAAAATAATTTGTGATTCATTAAGAGCATAGCCTTTAGGTGGTGCTCTTTTATGTTTGAAATTAACAACAAAAAGCTTTAATTGTTCTTGAAACAGGGACAATATTATTATATTATATAGGTAAAGATATTTCAGTAGTAGGAGGGATGTTTTTGAAGAGCAAGATGAATGCGTTAGTAAAAAAATACCCTAAACCGGGGCTTTGGTTGGATGAAGTCGATATACCTGGATTGAAATATGGAGAAGTGTTGGTAAAAATCCAAAAGACTGCTATTTGCGGAACTGATTTGCATATCTACAACTGGGATGAATGGTCTCAGGAAACTATTCCTACACCCATGACAATTGGACATGAGTTTGTTGGAGAGATTGTAAGATTGGGAGAGGGTGTCATTGATCTGAAGGTTGGAGATACTGTCTCAGGGGAAGGTCATATTGTATGCGGCAAGTGCAGGAATTGCCTTGCTGGCAGAAGGCATCTCTGTAAGGATACAAAGGGAGTAGGCGTCAATCGAACCGGTATATTTTCGGAATTTGTAGCATTACCTGCCTCCAATATTTGGGTACAAAATGGAGACATACCCAAGGATATCATCAGTATATTTGATCCCCTGGGGAATGCAGTTCATACAGCCCTATCTTTTGACGTGTTGGGTGAGGATGTACTGATTACTGGGGCTGGACCGATAGGCGTTATGGCAGTTGCGATTGCCAGGCATGCTGGTGCCAGATTTGTTGTTGTGACTGACATCAATGATTATAGACTCGATTTGGCAAAAAAACTTGGTGCTGACAGGGTGGTTAATGTGGCCAGAGAAAATCTAGTTGATGTTGTAAAAGAATTGAATATGAAAGAAGGCTTTGATGTCGGCATGGAAATGTCCGGTAATGGCAAAGCATTTAGTGATATGATCGATCTGATGATTCATGGAGGGAAAGTGGCTATCTTAGGTATTCAAACCAAGGAGACTTGTATCGACTGGAACAAGATTGTATTTAATGGGTTGCATCTCAAAGGAATCTATGGCAGGGAGATGTATGAGACCTGGTATAAAATGAATGCGATGCTGCAATCGGGTCTGGATGTGTCACCAGTTATTACGCATCATTTTCACTATAAGGATTTCGAAAAGGCTTTTGAAGTCATGAGGTCTGGCAATTCAGGAAAAATCATTTTAGAATGGATTTAGACAAGTGGGGGGAAAATATGTACAATGTATATAAGAACATTTATGAGAATCAATTGAAGGAAATCAAAGATAGTGGTCTTTGGAAAAACGAAAGAATTATCACAACAGCTCAGAGTAGTAGAATCAACACAACACAAATAAAAAACGCTTTGAATATGTGTGCCAACAATTATCTAGGTCTTTCTAACAATGCATTGGTGAAAGAAGCGGCTAAAAACAGCTACGATCAATGGGGGTATGGATTGTCTTCTGTCCGTTTCATTTGTGGAACACAGTCTATACACAAATCATTGGAAGAAAAATTATCCAAGTTTCTGGGGACCGAAGATACCATCCTATACTCATCTTGCTATGACGCAAATGGCGGATTATTCGAGACTATCACATCGGAAGAAGATGCTATCATAAGTGATGAGCTGAACCATGCCAGTATCATTGATGGTGTACGATTGAGCAAGGCGAAAAGATACAGGTACATGAACAATGATATGACAGATTTGGAACAACAGTTGATTCAGGCTGATCGGGATGGAGCAAGAATAAAAATAATTGCAACAGATGGCGTTTTCTCTATGGATGGGATAATTGCCAATCTTAAAGGAATATGCGATCTGGCAGATCGCTATAATGCCCTTGTGATGGTGGATGACAGCCATGCAGTTGGATTTGTTGGAAAAAAAGGACGGGGTACTCATGAATACAATGGTGTAATGGACAGAGTCGATATTATCACAGGAACGTTTGGCAAAGCCATGGGTGGTGCCAGCGGAGGGTATACTAGTGGAAGGAAAGAAATCATAAGATTGTTAAGACAAAGGTCCAGACCATATTTGTTTTCCAATACTCTAGCTCCAGCAATAGCTACAGCATCTTTGAAGGTTCTTGAGATGTTGATGGAGAGTACATTTTTAAGAGATAAGTTGGAACAAAACACGCTGTATTTCAGAGAGAGAATCAAAGCAATCGGATATGAGATTATAGAAAGTAACCATCCAATTGTACCCATCATGCTGGGCGATGCAGTCTTATCACAAAAAATAGCAGAAAAACTGCTTGAAAAAGGGGTTTATGTCATAGGCTTCTATTTCCCTGTCGTACCGAAAGGAAAAGCGAGAATCAGAATACAGATTTCAGCGGCTCATAGCATATGTGATCTTGATTTCGCTCTAGATGCATTTAAGGAAGTTAAGGAAGAGCTAAATATCTGAAAACTCTTACATAATCAGGCCTCGTTCAATTGAAGCTTGTTCGATCGAGGCTTTTTATTATTAAAAGTATGTCAAGCATTTTATTATTAAAAGTATTGACTTATATATTTAAATATTATAATATATAGATATATAAATTGATAATAAATTAACAAAAGGTGGTTTTATGACGGAGCATGGTATTTTAGAAAACAACGTATTAATTGAATACAGCGAAATATTTAAACAAATGGGTCACCCGTCCAGGTTGTGTATTCTGGTGAATCTTATGGCGTGTAAGGAAAGCAATGTCTCAAACATGCAAAACTGCTTGTGTGAGCCTCAGTCAACAGTCTCACAGCATCTGGGAAAGCTCAAATCTGCGGGGTTAATAACAGGAGAACGAAATGGTACGGAAATCATCTATAAGGTTTCAAATAACCATGTTAGAGGTATCATTAAAGATTTATTAATTCAATTAGGAAAAGGAGAGTGCTTGATATGAAAGTTGTTATTGTAGGTGGCGTCGCAGGAGGAGCCAGTGCTGCTGCCAGACTTAGAAGAAATGATGAAAGTGCCGAAATCATAATGTTTGAGAGAGGTGGATACATCTCTTTTGCAAATTGTGGATTACCTTATTATATTGGCGATATAATTCCAGAAAGGGATAGTTTGCTTGTTCAGACACCTGAGGAGATGAAAGCCAGATTCAATTTAGATGTTAGAATAAACAGCGAGGTTATGAGCATTGATAGAGAAAACAAAAAAGTTTCCGTAAAAAATCTGATTAGTGGTGATCAATACGAAGAAACATACGACAAATTATTATTATCTCCAGGATCAACGCCTCTCAAACCACCCATTCCAGGAATTGATGCACCTAATATCTTTACAATATGGAACATCCCAGATACAGATGCCATTAAAAATTATCTGAAAAGTGGGAGGGCAAAGAAAGCTGCTATAATAGGTGGTGGGTTTATTGGGATTGAAATGGCAGAGAATCTTTTTGAATTAGGTCTGGAAGTTTCCATTATTGAATTGGCAGATCAGGTTATGGCACCTTTGGATTTTGAGATGGCCCAGATATTGCATCAGCATATGAACATGAAAGGTATTGAGTTATACTTGAATGATGGTGTAAAGAGCTTTAGTAATAATGCAGGAAAAACCACAGTTGTACTTAATAGCGCTACAACTGTAGAAGCGGATATTATAATTTTGGCCATAGGGGTCAAACCCAATGGGGAACTTGCAAAAAATGCCGGGTTGAATGTCAATAAAAGAGGTGGAATAATTGTTGATAAAGAAATGAAAACATCTGATGTTGATATTTATGCTGTTGGAGATGCAGTTGAGGTAATGGATCTTGTCAATCAAGTACCTGCTATGGTGCCTTTAGCCGGGCCGGCTAACAAACAAGGCAGGATAGCCGCCGACAACATAGCGGGTAAAGCAGTACAATATAATGGTACACAAGGAACCTCTGTTGCCAAGGTGTTTGATATGATGGTATCGACAACTGGTACCAATGAGAAAACATTAAAAGGTTTATCCAAGGAATATGGCAAGGATTATCTGACAACCTACATACATGCGAATAATCATGCTGAATATTATCCTGATGCTTCTAAAATCAATATGAAATTAATATTCTCACCTTCAGATGGAAAGGTGATGGGGGCACAAGCCGTCGGGTTTGATGGCGTTGAAAAGAGAATCGATGTAATAGCCACTGCAATCAGATTTGGTGGAACTGTCCATGATTTGACAGAGTTGGAACTGGCTTATGCACCACCATTTGGATCAGCTAAAGATCCGGTTAATATGCTGGGATATGTGGCTGAAAATATGTTGGATGGTACAGTTGATACTATTCATTGGAACCAATTATCTTCATTTAATGACAAAGAGTACACTATTTTAGATGTCAGAGATGCAGATGAAGTGGTAACTGGTTTATATCCGGGAGCAATCCATATTCCTCTTGGTGATTTGAGAGATCGATTAGATGAACTGGACAGAAACAAAACCATTATGATCTATTGTGCAGTCGGGTTGAGAGGATACATAGCTGCCAGGATATTAAAACAATCCGATTTTAAGATCGTTAAAAATATTAGCGGTGGTATTGTAATAGATGATTTTGAAAACTACAAAATCAACAGTATGCTTCTTAAAAATATATTGGGCAGTGAAAAATTAAGAGATAGCGGTGATGATAAAAAGATGAAACGAATAAACAGTTTAGATGTTGAGAAAATAGAAATCAATTGCTCTGGACTCCAATGTCCCGGTCCAATCATGAAGGTCTTTGAAACCATTAAAACCATGAATCACGGAGATTTGTTAGAAGTTACTGCAACAGATCTTGGCTTCGCATCAGACATATCCGAATGGTGTAAGCGAACAGGTAATACTTTGGTCGATATCAAATCCGAAAATAAAGCCATTGCGGTGACCATCATGAAGGGCTTGAAGGAGGATGCGGTTGCAGAAGACACAAATAACAAAACGGATAAGGCTATGGTTGTTTTTAGTGGTGATCTGGATAAAGCTCTGGCTGCATTCATTATTGCCAACGGTGCTGCTGCAATGGGTAGAAATGTAACCATTTTCTTTACATTTTGGGGATTGAATATTCTTAGAAGACCTGAGAAAATAAGTGTGAAAAAGAATGTAATTGAAAAACTGTTTGGATTCATGATGCCAAGAGGTTCTGGTAAATTGACCTTATCCAATATGAATATGCTTGGGATGGGGACTGGTATGATCAAATATATCATGAATCAAAAAAATGTAGATTCATTGGCAACGTTGATAGACAATGCTATGAAGAATGGTGTGAAGTTTGTTGCGTGCACCATGTCCATGGATTTGATGGGCATTAAGCAAGAGGAATTGATTGATGGAGTTGAGCTTGGTGGCGTTGCTTCTTTTCTGGCGGCATCTGAAAGATCGGACTCAACACTGTTTATTTAACCTATCATTGAATAATTTCAAAAAAAATGGGTAAATCATTAATATAGGTTTACTTATTTTTTTTAAATATAATTTCACAAACACTCAAAAATGTTGTAGAATAAGAGAGAATATTGGTTTTGGAGGGGAATATGAACTATAAGGACATAGAAGAATTCTTATCTAATCTTAAATCTGTAATGTCTTGCCGGATAATTGATGATAACAAAGGTAGCATACAGGAAATTCATATACTTGCAGATTCATCAAGGAATGTCAAGCAAATCTGCAGAGATGTACAATCCGTTCTTATATCCCGATATCAAATAGACGTTGACTACAAAAAAATCAGTATAGCACAAATCAATGACACCTTTGCCTTTAATGGTGATTACCGATTGAAAATCAATTCTCTGCATTTGGAGAATAGGTCTAGTACTGTCAGCGTTAAGGTGGTGTTGCAATTTGATGAATCTTTATTTGAAGCCACTGAAACTGGACTCAAAACAGATAGAAACTTGATGCGACTGAGTTCAAGAGCTACACTCAAAGCTGTTGAAAAGGCTTTGGGATTTGATGATTGTCTTCTTCTAGAAGATATAGAAAGCAAAGTTTTCGCTAACAAGGAAATGGTCAACTGTGCTGTAAATTTCATGTATGGCGGCAAAGAAATCGTGCTTTGCGGCAATAGTTTTGTGGAACACTCAAAATCAGAAGCTGCTGTCAAAGCGACACTCTGCGCGATTAATAGACGCGTGGCGAAACATAGTTCAATTAATTAGATTTAAAAGACCGGTGTTTTAATCAATAATTTAGCGAAGCGGATATAGCCTGCTTTCATAGCGAACGAGCAGAGCACTCTAAGGAGGCTATATCATGAGAAAAATAATAGCGGCTTTAACATCAATACTTGCTTTAGTTTTAGCAAGCGGCGCTGGATACAGATGG
>LGGM01000095.1 GCA_001509345.1 Clostridiales bacterium 38_11 | reverse complement strand
TGATAGACAATAGAGTGAGGTCCGTCAATAACCGAATCCTCTACTTCATTTCCCCTGTCTGCAGGCAAGGCATGCATATATTTGACATCTTTAGACGCTAAAGACATCAGTTTCTCGGTACATTTCCAATCCTTGAAATCATCAATATTCACATGAGGATCCTTGGAACTCCAAGATCCCCAGTTTTTAGGAATCACAACATCGGCATCACTGAAGGCATCCTCTATATCATGGGTTATTCTAAAGCTTCCGCCATATCTCTTAGCATTCTCTTTTGCCTCATCTATAGCCCAGTCCGGTAGTTCAAAGCCCTTTGGATAAGCCAGAGTCACATCCATCTTATATCTCGGGAAGAGTAGTGCCTGAGTCAATGGAACGCTGATTGGTTTTTTGTGAGAAGTCGCATAGGCCCAAATGATGGAAACCTTGATGCCCTTGGTAGATGAGAACTGTTCTTTTATAGTCATCAGATCGGCTACTCCCTGCATCGGATGATACAAATCACATTGGAGATTCATAATCGGTCTGGATGAATGCTCAGCCAACTCTCTAAGATATTTGTTTCCGACTTCCCAGAAGCAATTACGACAAGCTATACCATGTCCAAAGCTGGATAGAATAATGCCAGTATCCTTAGCTGATTCGCCATGGCTGATTTGCATAGACGATGTGTCAAGATAATTGGCGTGTCCACCAAGTTGAGCTATACCAGCCTCCATGGAGTTTCTGGTCCGTGTGGATTGCTCAAAAAACATCAAAAAAATGGTTTTAAGAGGAAGATACGGCGTCGGGACTTCCATATAAAATTTCCTTTTCAAATCGCCAGCCACATCCAGTAAAAAATCAATCTCGTTATTGCTCCATTCCCTCAAGGTTATAAAGTGTTTTCCTTTTAATGTTCCGTTCATTTGGTTATTCCTCCATATATAGTTGGTATCAATGCATACACATTGACAGCTTTAATCACTTCATCCTTTAATATTTTTTCATTTGGCGCGTGGGCTTCCTTTTCCATTCCCGGTCCAAATCCGACACAGGGAATACCTTTCATACCCATGATTGACACACCATTGGTAGAAAAAGTCCACTTGTCCACAAACGGTTTTTGCCCGAGGGTTTGCTTACAGGCTTCGACCAATGTCTGGCAGAATATGCTGTCCTCCGGTAAAGTCCATGTGGGAAAATAGCAGTCTACTGATTGTTCGAGTCCTGTATAGGACTTAACCTCATACCGATACATCTCAACCTTAGCATCCATGATTGCCACTGAAGGCAAAGCCCTAATCTCAGCGATTGCCGATTCCATGGTCTCCCCGGCTGTCAGTCGCCTATCGATTGAAATACTGCAACCGTCTGCAACCGCGCATCTGGATGGTGATGTGAAAAATATTTCAGATATGGTCAGCGTTCCTTTACCCAGAAAATCTTCAAACTTGAGATGTTCATTGAGTTTATTCAACTCAGTTATGATCGGTGCCATCTTGTAAATCGCGTTGTCTCCTCTCTCCGGGGCAGAACCGTGGGAGCTGATGCCACTGACCTCGACTCTAATCTCCATCCGTCCCCTTTGTCCCCTATATACGTTGATTCCAGTCGGTTCTGATAGAACGACAAACTCAGGCTCTATTGTCTTTTCTTCAAGGATATGCTGCCAGCACAAGCCGTCGCAGTCCTCCTCTTGGACAGTCCCGGTTACCCATAGTGTTATTCCATCCAAAAGATCCAGTTTTTTAGCTATTGCAGCGCCAAATAGTATTGAAGTGAATCCACCCTTTTGATCGCTGGCACCTCTTCCATAGATGTATGTGTCATCTTCAATACCTGCAAAGGGATCAAAGTCCCAATTGTCGATACTGCCCACATCCACTGTATCGATATGTCCATCATATGCAATGATTCTTTTTCCATTGCCTACTCTGCCCAATATGTTTCCCATCCTGTCAATAATAATTTCATCAAATTCCAGAGTTTCCATTTCCTTCTTTATTCTCTTAATAACATCTTTTTCATTGGTGCTGGTAGATTTTATCCGGATGATATCCTTAAGGAAACCAAATATTTCTTTCTCCCATTGACTAGACATTTCACTAATCTGATTTTTTATTTTCTTCATACAATCAAGCTCCTATTCTTCCATTATTTCTACGAGAAATTTTTTGATGATTCTAAGACTAATCTCTTCTCTGTAAAGCTTTGTGGATCTTCTATCATCCTCACCTTCCATCATCTCTCGGATTGTTAGCAAAAATTTATCTATATCGTTGTCTTTGACAAACTCCTTTTCTCCTTCCTCACTTCTGATAGGCACATCATTGACAGCTCCAACAGAAACCCTTATGTCAACAATCTTTCCATGGGCTTTCTTGTAGACTATAAAAACAGAAAGCTTCGACAATATACTGGATTTTCTTGATCCTATCTTTTTATATCTGAATCCTGAAAAATCTTCTTTCGGTATGATTACTTCATAAATGATTTCATTTTCATATCGATCCGTCTTGTAGCGTCCAAATATAAAATCCTTGATGCTCATAACCCTGTCAACCTGAATATTCTTCAATACAATAGAGGCATCCAGCGCATAAAAGAGCGGCAAACTGTCAGCCACCTTTGCAGCGTTGACAATATTTCCGCCGACTGTCGCTGTATTCCTAATTGCAGGGTTTCCCATCAAGCCATAAGGTACCCTCAGGTAATCAGGCAGCAGAGTCGAATTAGCCACCTCATCCTGAGTGACACAGGTTTTTAATCTATAATAGTTTCTGTCCTCAAAAATGCCTCTCAATTCTTCAAGATGGCTGATGAAAACCACATCCTTGTCAAATTTTCTTTCAGCACCCTGCCATTGTCTTTTTCTAATAAACAGATCCGTTCCGCCTGCAAAAATATAGTAATCACCATTATCGATAATCTCAAGCAGCTCTTCGAGAGAATTGGGCCTAATGCTATTGAACATCATTCCATACCTCCTCTCCCAGTCTCCTTACTGCCTCATATATGGATTGGTACCCTGTACATCTGCAGATGTTTCCGGATAGACCCTCCTTGATGACCTCATCCGTTAGAGGCTTATTCAATCGCAAAATTCCTTCAACCGCCATAATCATGCCAGGGATACAAAATCCGCACTGAACAGCTCCGGCATTTCTAAAGGCTGTTTCTATCTTCTTATATCTTTCCATTTCAGAAAATCCTTCAATGGTAACGACACTTCTTCCGACCACATTGCTCATTGGCACCATGCAGGAATTGACTACCTTGCCATCCAGAAAAACGATGCAGGCACCGCATTCACCTTCTGAGCATCCTTCCTTGGTGCCTGTCAAATCAAAGTTATTTCTGACGACATCCAAGAGCCTCATGGATAGCGTTGTTTCTATAGCAACCTGCACTCCGTTGAGTTCAAATCCTATAATCATCTCAATACCTCCGCCAAAATTTTTTCTGATGTTACCGGCAGATCATTCATCTCTAGTCCGATGGCATCCTCCACCGCTGACGCAATAGCCGGCGCAACACCAACCAATGTGAGCTCCCCTGCAGCCTTTGCACCATAAGGTCCTTCTTTATAGGGATTATAGATCCAATCAGAATACATTCTTGGCATGTCGGCTATAGTCGGTACCGAATAGGACGAAAAGCTGTTTTGCCGGATCAGTCCATCCTTGCTATCCATCACCTCGAGCATCCCATAACCAAGACCCTGAGCAACCCCTCCATGAACCTGTCCGATAAAGGTATCTTCATCTATTGGCAACCCCACATCATAGATGCCATGTATATTGGTGCACTTGATTTCAAATGTTATGGGATCCACTTCCACCTCCGCTATGACAGCAGCCCATGAATAGGATAAATAGGCATTGCCATTGAGATGTTCTTGATCCCATTTGATATGGTCAGGTTGCTTAAAAGTCTCTGTAATCATAACCTCACCTTTTTCCTTCATACGCGATTTAAGTTTTTGGGCAGCCTTATATAACAGGCCCCCAACAACCATAGTGGTTCTGGATGCCACAGTCGGTCCTGAGTCAGGCACTTTAAAGGTATCCGGATTGTCATAGACTACTTTGTCTATGTCTATATCCAATACCGACGCCACTATCTTCGACAGCACCGTTTTAGCCCCCTGCCCCATTTCTACAGAGGATACCAAAACATGGATATATCCGTCGTCGTCCTTCTTTAGATTGACTACAGACTTAATGTGCGACGCCTCTCCATCTCCTGTGAAACCACCGCCATGGGGTATGAAAGCAACACCAACACCATGATAATAATCCTTTTTATTTTTTATCTCTTCATAGTCTGACATTTTTTCAAGCTTATCCGCCATTTCATGAAGCATGATAGTCTCATTGAATATACCTGAAGTTGCAGACAGGTCTCCTTTTTTGACGAAGTACTGCCTTCTGAATTCTATGGGATCCTTATTCAGGTAACGTGCCAGCTGATTCATATGCTGTTCCAGTGCAAACATGCTTTGAGGCGAACCAAAGCCTCTGAATGCACCTGTGAAAATATTGTTGGTTTTGTAAGCTTTGCCTTCCACCTTTACATTTTCAATATTATAACACCCTGTAAGTGTCAGGATACCACGCTGCAAAACCACATCGGTTAGGCCCCAGTAAGGGCCACCATCGAGTTCATAGATGAATTCCATTCCGACAATCTTTCGTTCCTTCAAATAGGTTTTGATTCTCGTCTGTGATGGATGCCGTTTGGTTGTATACAGAATATCTTCTCTTCTGTCAAATATGAGTTCTACAGGTGCCTTAACCTTCATTGCCGCGGCTGCCAATTGACAAGCCATCAGAGAGGGATACTCCTCTTTGCCTCCAAAAGCACCACCAGTGGTATTTTGTATGACTCTTATATTGTCAGTGGGTAATTCTGTGCTGTGGATCAGTGCGTTTTTGATATAATAAGGGCACTGCATGGATCCATAAATTGTCAGTATATTATCGGAATACTCCCCAACAAGACCTTGCTTCTCCATATAAAGCTGCTCCTGATAACCGGTTGAATAGACCCTTTCAAAAGTATCGTCATAATTCAGATTTCCAATATCTCCCTTCTGGTATTCATAGGAGGAATAGGTTCTGTCTTCATGCCCCCTACATTCATCCATATGGAATACGGCCTCATGTTCATGATAATTGACCACTATGCCATTCATGAATTCTATAACCTGTTGTTTGTCTTTTCCGATAATCAAAGCAATCGGTTCTCCTATATAATTGACTGTCTTATCAGCAAACACCGGCATATCTCCCTTAATCATCAAAACCTCATTGACAGGTGTGTCAGAAGCGTCCACCACCCAAATTCCATCAGGAAGATCCGGGTAATCAATACCAAGGATCTCTCCCTTGGCTATACTACTTCGTAATGTTCTGGCAAAATGAAGATTTTCAAATTTAACATCCTCAATATACCTAATCCTGCCGTTAATCTTTTCCACGGAATCAACTCTGCACATCCTGTCTCTGATCTTCATGGTTTCCTCCCTCATATACTCTAAATAAGTAAACAAAAAGACTACATAGAAAACCACCCCATTCTTGAATCGAATGAACGCATGTTTCCTGCAGTCTCATATCTACAATAACCAGCACTAACCTAATATGTAGTTGTTGTCATTCAATCGAGAAAACATGC
>LGGM01000021.1 GCA_001509345.1 Clostridiales bacterium 38_11 | reverse complement strand
TAGGAAGATGAGACCAATACGTAAAGATATGCAGATTATTTTCCAAGATCCATACTCCTGTATAGATCCCAGAAAATCAGTTATAGAGATAATTTCCGAGTTTATGTTTATACATCACCTCTATAAATCACGTGTTGAAACCTTTAATCATGCAGCAGATCTTATGGATTTGGTTGGTCTTGCCCGTCGCTATGCGAACTCTTATCCACACGAACTAGATGGAGGGCGTCGTCAGCGTATAGGAATTGCAAGAGCGCTGTCCCTCAATCCCAAATTTATTGTATGCGATGAGCCAGTCTCTGCTCTTGATGTATCTGTACAGGCACAAAACTTAAATTTACTGATGGACATCCAGGACGAATTGGGACTGGCCTATATGTTTGTGACGCATGATATGTCGGTCGTAAAGCATATTTCGGATCATATTATGGTAATGTATCTAGGCAAGTGTGTTGAGATGACATCCTCTGATGAATTGTTCTCCAGCCCAATGCATCCTTATACCCAGGCGTTGCTTGGTGCGATTCCAAAACCTGACATTTCCATGCGAAATAGAGAGTTTAAACTCATAAAAGGGGAAGTTTCAAGCCCTATTAATGTAAAGCCGGGTTGCCGTTTTGCATCACGCTGTGAATATGCAATGGAAGAATGCAGCAAAGCAGATCCCGAATATTTTGAAACAACACCAGGCCATTTTGTAGCATGCTATAAAGTGAATGGCAAGTAAAATAGCTTTAATAATGCATGAATGGAGAAAAAAATATGATAATCGGAATCCCTAAGGAAATCAAAAAAAATGAATTCCGTGTTGCCTCGACTCCCTCCGCAGTTTCCACATTTGTAAATCATGGACATACAGTTCTTGTCGAACCAAATGCTGGCATCGGTAGCGGATTCTTGGATATGGATTATGAGAAAGCGGGCGCTCGGATTACGCTTAGAGAAGAGCTTTATAAGAATTGTGATCTGTTATATAAAGTAAAGGAGATTGAAGCACTGGAGTATGATTTACTTCATGAGAATCAAATCGTTTTAACCTATCTCCATTCAAACGCTCATTTAGAAATGACGAATGAACTGTTGAAGCGAAAGATTAGTGGCATTTGCTACGAGGATGTAGATGATGAACGAGGTGAATTTCCAATGTTGGCGCCAATGAGCATACTTGCCGGAAAAGGCGGGTTTTTGGCGGCCCTTTATTTTTCTCAGAGCGTCCATGGCGGAAGGGGTCTGCTTCTCAATAGAATTACAGGTGTATCTATACCAGAAATAACTATCATCGGATGCGGGTGGTCAGGTGTTGGTGCTGCTGAACTTGCCGCTGCATTTGGGAATAAAGTGACAATGCTGGATATCAATAAAAGGGCTATGGACAGTGCAAAAGATAAGTTGCCTGTTAATGTGGAATTTTTATTTTCAAATAGAGAAAATCTGCTAACTTGCCTGAAACGCACAGACGTTCTCATCAACTGTATCCTATGGCCAAAAACACGTAAAGATCACCTGGTTTCGCGGGAAGATTTGAAATTGATGAGGCGTGGAGCCGTCATCATAGATGTAGCTTGTGATGATGCCGGTGCTGTAGAGACATGCAGAAGCACTACTCATGATGATCCTGCTTATTATGAGGAAGGCATACTTCATTACGCTGTTGACAATATTCCATCCGGATTTGCTGAGACCGCGTCACAAATGCTATCTTCAGCCACACTTCCCTATGCACTAGAAATTGCTAATCAGGGCTTAGAAGAAGCAGTTCGTCGAAATGCTCATCTAAAGCGAGGGTTGACTACCTATAGAGGGATGCTGACACTCAAGGAAACAGCTGACAAGTATGATATTCCATTTGTAGATCCACTATTAGCAATCAACAAGGCACAAGAGAGTTAAGAAAAGCAGTTCAAAGGGGTTTTTGATATGATGTAATCAAGCAAATCCAAGCGGTATCAATTTTTTTAGGTATGAAAGGATCAAAAACATGATTAAAAAATATTTCTGGCTGCTAAAATTCTTCATAACTGCATTGATCATATTCTTGGCACTGAGATTTGAGAGAACAGCGAGCGTGAGGCTTTTTTATTTTGCCTATCTTGCTATTGGATATGTCTCGGTGGGTATCGTCAGAAAGTTATTTATCAGAAGTAATAACATCAGACTATTAACTTTTTTTATTGATATAGCAATTGTTTTCACGATGGAGACCTTGACTAGATATGTCATCAACTATGCCCTGCATACGTTTTATATTGTTATTTTAATTGATGCTTACATGGAACTAGACAAAAAACCCTTTGCTATAATAGGTTCAGTTGCTGGTTTGACCTCACTGCTAAAATATATCAATATGCTATTGCTTACCAGATCCTTTTCCAAAGTTGCAGAAACCGTGTTTTTCTCTCTGTTCACCATTTTTATCATTTTTACGGTTTATTTGCTCAAGGAAGTTAGGGAAGAAAAAGGCAAGACTGAAATGGTCTATAAAGAGCTACTTGCTACCTACAAAGAATTGGAAGGCAAGTACAAAAACGGCATGATGGCATTTGAGCCGGAACCGATTGTTGAGGAGTTGACAGAAAGAGAAAAAGAAATCTGCAGACTGATCGGAGACGGACGAAACAACAAGGAGATTTCAGAAACATTATTCATTAGCGAAGGAACGGTTAAAAACCACATAACCAATATTCTAAAAAAAATTGAATTGAGGGATAGGACGCAGTTGGCAGTATTTGCCCTTAAAAATAGAATATAGCACCCTAAGCAGGTGCTATTTTTTTCGTTCCAACAAGTATTCAGCTATTTCCACAAGGCGATACGATTGTTCTCCCAGATGTTTAATGCTGTCAATGGCTTGATGTGTATATTGCCCCAACAGCTTTTCTGACTCATCCAATCCCAGTAAGGTAATATAGGTAAGCTTGTCGTTTTTCTCATCACTACCGGTTGGCTTACCAAGTTCAGATTCAACAGCGGTCACATCCAGAATGTCATCCTTCACCTGAAATGCCAAACCAAGATAATCGGCATAATCAGTGATTTTGGAGATTTCATTTTCTGAAGCACCTCCTGCGACTGCTCCTATCTGGCATGCGGCTCTTATAAGAGCGCCTGTCTTCAGGCGATGCATATACTCCAGATAATCCTTACTCCTCTCTTCGACAAACATATCAACCACCTGACCACCGATCATACCCTCAATGCCTGAAGATCTCATCAGCATTTCCAGGCATGATAATATGATTTTCGGGGATAGGTTCATAGAAGTCTGATTTTGCAGTACTGTTTCCACAGCCTTATTTAGCAAAGCATCACCAGCCAGAATGGCCATCGCTTCTCCGTACACCTTGTGGTTGGTCAGTTTTCCCCTGCGTAAATCATCATCGTCCATAGCAGGCAAGTCGTCATGGATCAGGGAATAGGTGTGAATCATTTCGAGTGCACAAGCAAATGGCATGATGCTGGCTTCTTCATTGGGCTTGAACATTTCAAAAACAGCTATCATCAGTATCGGGCGAACTCTTTTCCCACCAGCATTCAAACTATATCGCATACTTTCATATATTTTTTTTTGTCTGTTATGAGACTCAGGTAGATACAAGTTCAGATGATAATCAATTTTTCTTGCTTTTAAGTCGTACCAGTTTTTAAAATCCATGGCTACCTTCCGTTCACTTTATTCAAATCATTATACCATGATTGGACAAGGTGAACAATTGTCACTTAAATCATATAATGCTTTTAGCAATGATTTGACTGTGTTATAATTTTGTTGAATTTATTCGACTTAAACATCGGAGGACAATTTGGAAAACGGGGCGTATCTAATCAGCACGGTCTTGACTTTGATGGTGGTATCTTATGTGGGGATCAACTCCAGCAAGAAAATAAAAAGTGCAAAGGATTTTTCTATTGGTGGCAGGAACTTCTCAAGCTCCAAGGTGGCCGCTAGCATTATCGGAACCCTGGTAGGCGGCGCATCCACCATTGGAACCGCACAGGCGGCATTTGTCAGCGGGGCTAATGGTATGTGGTTTACTCTAGGAGCCAGCCTGGGGTGTTTGTTTTTAGGTTTATTTTTGGCCAGACCATTAAGAGAAGCCAATATCTATACAATCCCAGAGTATATGATCAAATACTATGGCAATACTGCCAGAACAGCTTCCAGCATCATTTCATCCATTGCGATATTTGTTCATATCACAGGACAGGTATTGGCAGCTGTTGCCATATTCACCACCCTGTTTCTAATCGGTGAGACGGTGGCGGTTTTCATTACGGTACTACTGATTATTTCATACATTTTTTTTGGTGGATTTCTAGGATCAAGCCTTGTAGGCTCCATTAAGACAGTCCTATTGTATCTGACACTATCCATCAGTACCTTTATCGTCTTAAAAGGATTTAACGGCTTTGGAGGTCTAGGCGTAGCTTTTCCAAGAGATCCCTGGTTCAATCTCTTCAGTGAAGGTATCTCCACAGCATTGGCTCAGGGTTTTGCCCTGGTTATAGGCGTCTGTTCCACACAGACCTATCTTCAGGCCATATTCTCCGGACGAACGGCGCAGGAATCCCGCAGAGGGGCCTTTCTATCAGCGCTGCTTATTCCTCCTATCGGGATCATGTCTACACTGATAGGTTTGTTTATGCGGGCCAATTACCCGGAAATCATCTCCAAAC
Organism: Clostridiales bacterium 38_11; assembly: GCA_001509345.1. Classification (GTDB taxonomy): domain Bacteria; phylum Bacillota; class Clostridia; order Tissierellales; family Dethiosulfatibacteraceae; genus 38-11. The sequence continues at coordinate 19,946 of LGGM01000021.1, read as the reverse complement.
AGGCTCTGCCGTTATTTGTCATCAATTATCTGAATCCCGCCATTGGTGGCGTTGTGATTGGAACCTTGATCATTTCTGTTGTTGCAACGGGTGCGGGGTTGACATTGGGCATCAGTACCATGTTAAGTAGAGATATCTATAAAACACTGATCAATAAAAATGCTACCGACAAACAGGAGCTTTTTTCACTGAGAATATCTGTGCTAGGGGTATTGTTGCTGACCACCTTGCTGGTACTGTTTAATCTTGATTCTTTGATACTGCAGTGGGCATTTCTGTCCATGACGCTAAGAGGCACGGTGGTCTTTATGCCATTGATCACTATTTTAGTACTGAAGGACAAAACGCCGAGGAAGGCTGGACTTATATCCATGATAGTGGCCCCAGTTGTGACAATTCTGTTGAGTGTATTAAAACTAACCGCCATTGACCCTCTATATCTCGGTATGGGTGCCAGCACATTGATTATTACCGGTTATTATTTCATCAACAAAAAATGATCATTTCTTCCTATTTATTAGGCATAAAAAAGACCTTTGATGAAAATCAAGGGACTTTTTTATCCGATGACTAACAGTTTCTAAGGTTCAGGTGGCGTTTGAAACTCCACCTAAACCCAAGAACCCTGTTGATGTGAATTGCATCAAATGTGCAAAAAGTCATGGGTTGAAATGACCTATGGTAGATTGTATTATTTCGATAAAACCATATAATGTGACTATAGAATATCGAATGGAGAGGTGTAAATTATGAAAAAGAATCAATCAATGAAATTACTGGTTACTGTTTTAATCCTAATGATGTCATTAGCAGGATGCAGTACCAACGCCCTGTTAGATTACAAAAACGCAACCCAGAAGACAGATGATATTACAAGAGGAAAGATGAGTTTATCAATTAAGATTGAGAATAGCTTCAATACACAGGGACTTTCAGAAGAGACAATCAGCAATTTGAAAAATTTCGAAAAAATCGAGATGTCCATGATTTCAAGCTTTGATAACGATCAGACTAAATCAGTCAATGATGTCTATCTAAATCAGGGAGGAATGGGCTTAGACACCATGATCTATTCAGTAGAAGATTTTGCTTACATCAAGCTACCGATGATTAATGGTTATATCAAGATTGACCTGAATGGCTTGGAAATGACCCCATCAATAGACACATCTGGAACTGAAAGCTTGATTAAGAGGATTACAAAAGAATGGACAGAGCTATTGGAGACGGAGAATGTGGTGAAGGGTGAAAAATCTATTATGCCAACTGCGGACGGAGAAGTTAAAGTCACGATATTTACCGTCAGTCCCACTGAGGATCAGTTAAGACTTTTCCTTAAGAAAACAATCTCAATTCTTAGGTCAGAAAAAGATGCACTGGAGAAATTCCTACAGCTCGCCAATACTGATGACAACTTGGACTTTGACACCTTGATCAACGGTGTTGAGGTAGAGATTGAAGAAATGGAAAAAATCACATTCAATACAGTTGCTTTCATCGACATAGATGGCTATATCGTAAAAGAATCTATAGAGATATATTTTGAAAACTACGACCCCAAACCAGGCCAAGTATCGAAAAGAACTGTTGTCATCAGTCAGGAAAATTGGGATAATGAGATGGAGCAAAATATTGTCATCCCCGATATTTCATCGGATGATCTGTTGGACATGAATGAAGCCGAAGGCTTATTCAATAATTTTCGATAAATGGTGTCTGAAGGAGAGTTAAAAATGTTAGAGATAAAAAATCTGTATAAACATTTCAATAAGACCAAGGCTGTTGATGGCATCTCATTCAGCCTGGGAAAGGGTGAAATATTAGGACTCCTTGGACCCAACGGCGCTGGCAAATCCACCACCATATCGATGATTGCAACTTTGATTAAACCGGACGAAGGAAATATTTATTACAAGGGTGAGGATATCGTCAAAAAACCGAGAAGCATTCAATCCAATCTGGGATTTGTTCCTCAGGAAATCGCTCTTTACCCATCACTGACAGGCATGGACAATTTGAAGTTCTGGGGAAAAACCTATGGTCTAAAAGGCAAGGAGCTGACAAACAGGATAGAAGAGGTTTCAGAAATCATCGGGATAAGCGACAGATTGAAAGACAGGGTGGACAAGTATTCCGGAGGCATGAAAAGAAGGTTGAACATAGGGTCGGCGCTACTGCACAATCCTGAACTGATTATTCTAGATGAACCGACTGTTGGCATTGATCCGCAATCCAGAAATCATATACTGGATGCTGTAAAGAAAATCAATCAAAATGGATCGACTATTATCTACACCAGCCATTATATGGAAGAGGTGGAATATCTGTGCACCCGTACCTGTATTATGGACCAAGGTAAAATCATTGCTTCCGGTACCAAGGACGAGCTGATTGAAAGTATCAATGCTGATGAACAGATAGAGTTGATAGTTGAAAATGTCAATGAGACAATACTATCAGAGATAAAGAAATTTAGTTTTGTGGAAAACCTGATTGTCGATGGCGACAGGATAGCCTTCAAAAGAAAAGGCCACAATGGAAGTTACGGAGAGATTTTGGACATCATATCAGGAAATGGTGGAAGGCTCCAGTCTATGGACATCAAGAAGCCAGACCTGGAATTTGTCTTTCTCTATCTGACCGGAAGAGCTTTAAGGGATTGAGGTGTTGAGTATGTTGAATATAATATTGAAAGATATGAAGCTGATGCTTTCGGATAAAAAAGAGCTGGCTGCCATCATATTGATGCCTATCATTCTGACCACTATACTAAGCTTCGCTTTGTCTGGTTCATTCCAGGAAGTGGGATCTCAATGGACAATGGACATCGCCATAGTGAAAAACTATGATATGCAGCAGGACCAGATTGCATTCCGAGATTTTACCAAGTCAATGGAAGAGAGATTTGGAATCACCATGGATTTTGGCACTGATGAAGAGAACCTGTTTGCCGAATTTAATCCGGAGAAGATATTTTTTGAGGATTTCCTGGGAAATGAAGAGATGAAACAATTCATCCGATATACAATCGCAACTGAGGAGGAGGCTTACGAGCTGCTTGAAAACAAGCGTGTCAGCAGTATCGTGATTTTACCTGATCAGTATGTTTATAATTCATATATCAACACTTTCACTACATTCAGAAATAACATTGATATAACAGTGATTTCACATCCGGATATGAACTACAGAAGACAAATTACAGAAGAGATTATATCAAGCTTCAATAATATCATGTCCTCAATCACCCTGTCCAAGAATGTCTACTTTGAAAAGGCATCTGATTATATGCCCCTCAATGAAGTCGTTGAAGGGTTGGAGGATTTTGTAAGATTTATTGGAACGAAGCCGGCAGGTGTCAACGTTGCCATCACTGACATAAACCAGAAGAATTTTATCAATTCATTTACCTATTATTCCATTGCCATGATGTCAATGTTCATTCTTTTTTCAGCTGGATACGGTGGGAAATTCATATTGAATGAAAAGATAGACAATACCTATTATAGATTGATGGCGACAGGTGTTGACAGAAGAATGATCATAACAGGCAAGTTTTTCATGATGTTTATTATGGCCATGATTCAATCCCTTGTGCTAATCGTATACTCAAGAATTGCATTTGGTATCGGGTGGATCAATCTACCTTTGTTGCTTTTGACCATGCTACTGTCATGCTTGGCGGTTGCCTCTATCGGAGTCCTGATCATCGCCCTTACCATCAGATCAAACTCCTACAAAACCAGTGACGCCTTTTCAAACGCACTGGTGCAAATATTGGCGTTGGCTGGGGGGAGTTATCTTCCATTGCAGTTGCTACCCAAAGCTGTTAAAAAATTTGGAGTATTAACACCTAATGGCGCAACACTCCAAACCTATATCAGAATATTGGAAGGTTACGGAATAAGGGAAATATTGCCCGGTTTGGCTGTTATGATGGTCAATATTGTAGTCATGCTGCTGCTAGCTGGCATTTTGCTGAAAGGGGGAAATACACATGATCAATCAACTATTGCTTAGATTTAAGCTTTTAAAGGATGACAAGACATTAATCATTGTGATGACTCTGATGGCTCTCGGATTGACGCTCGTGTTCAGTTCCTCCATGTCTGGTAATTACAGACCTGAAGTGATGTTGGTAGACAGTGACAACACGTCAGAATCGAGGGAATTTATCAATGAACTAAAACTCAGCAGACTGCTCAGATACACGGAAACAGATGAGGCAAATGCCATAAAAAATATTGAAACGGGTATGTCGATTGGTGGGCTAGTCATAGATCAGGGCTTTTCAGACATGATGAGGAATGGCAAAGAGATCAATCTAAGCATTCTCAGATCAAAGGATTCAATTGAACTCATTCAATTGCGAAGTGATGTGCAGACAACTGCATTTAAGTTCATGTCCAAATTCAAGACAGCGGATATGACAGTCGATATCATCAAAGGGGAAGGCTTCAAGGTGGTAGAAGACGAGCTGTTCGAAGAAACATACGCGCTTTCCACTTATTATTGGCGATACAGAAATCCTTTTAACTTGAACAGCCAGGTTATGGATGCGCAAAAAGACTGGGCTTACAATCCGATGATTCACTATCTCATAGGATTCACACTTTTCTTTTCAACCTTCACGATTGTTTTTGTGGGATCGGACATTTTGAAAGAAAAGCAACAAAAGACCTGGCAAAGAAAGCTCGTTTCACCTGTCAGCAATACGGTTATCATAAGCAGTTTGTTGATTGTGACATTTATTGTAGGAATGCTTCAGGTCGGAATCATCGTTTTGATTGGAAATTATTTTCTTGATATCAACTGGGGAATGAATATAGGACTGATGCTGATCGTATTCGCAGCCTTTGTCTATGCTTTTACAGCAATCGGCCTTGTTGTCGCAGGACTTGCAAAAACGATTGAACAGCTTGGTGCAATAGTCCCGATTATATTGGTATCTTCAGCTATGCTGGGAGGAACCATGTGGCCATTGGAAATCATTCAGTCTAAAATCCTTTTGACTTTAGCAAATCTCATGCCACACAAATGGGCGATGCAGATCATATCCCAGACATCAGCCTATGGATTGAATGTGAGTAATTTCATTACATCAGTGCTTGTGTTGATCGCTATGGGAACGGTGTACCTGTTAATCGGTCTTAAGCTTTCAAAGAGACATGTATACTGATTCGTCCAAAAACTAGTTAAGAGACTTTATTATTACTATATGCTTAGCACATAAAATTGATTACCTGTTGTCCTCTCTCGAAAAATTCGTTATAATAGGTATTGTTCATGATAGTTATAGTATACACTATAGCGAGGGTAAGATGGTTGCAATTGGCCATCTTTTTCCTTTTTTTTTGTAAAAAAAACAGGACCCTCTATTAAGAGAACCCTGTTTTGTCTAAGGGGCTATTTCCCGACAGCCCCGTTAAAATATAACTGTTTTAGTCAATCGCACAGAATATGATGCCACCGCATCCCGGACCGGAATGAGTGCCGACAACACTGCCAATCTGTGCCTGAATGACTTCTTTTACTTTAAAGTTTTCGACAAGTGTTTTTTTTATTCTTTCTCCAAATTCAAAATCATTAGAATTGACGACGAAGACAGTTTTATTGGACAAAACATATCCACCTTCTTTGACCCAATCCATGATCCATTTGACTGCCTTGGCTGTCCCCCTTGCTTTATGTATGGTTTCAACCACACCATCCTCAATCTTGATAATTGGTTTAAGATTCAAAAGACCGCCTGCAGCACCCTGTGTTTTGGATAGTCTACCGCCTTTTACCAGATATTTTAGCGTATCAATCATGATGATGCATTTCATGTTTTTAGACATCAACTGGATCCTTTTCATTATATCTTCTGCTGAGGCGCCGGCTTGAATCATTTTAGCAGCCTCGATCAACATCAGACCTATCATGGCGTTGACGCCTCTGGAGTCGAAAATATGAATCTTGTCAGATCCGATGGTGTCTTTTGCTAAGGAGGCTGAAGAAAACGTGCCGCTTAATTCTTTAGCAATAAAAATTCCCAAAACCTCATGGCCATCATCCAGTAATTGCTGAAAAATCTCAACGAATTCTCCCGGTGTAACCTGAGATGTTGTGGGCAGTTCCTTTGCTGTGACCAGTTTTTCGTAAAATTCCTCTGGTTTGAGTTCAATACCATCCAGATAAGATTTTTCTTTAAAATTAACCCTTAATGGTAAAACTTTTATTCCTAGTTTTTCGACCAGTTCGATAGGTAAATCACTGGTGCTGTCAGTTACTAATTTGATTGACATCACAATCCTCCACTTTAATTTTACTAGATTTAGAATTTATATTTTTGTTTAAAATAGTTATCAACATTAAACAGCGCCTTTATTAACACCTCTTCCTGTTCAGGCTTAAGGTCAGTCAATGTATGATTGACCATTTCGTGATGAAACAGCTCGTGTTCTGCGTAGGCTTTTTCACCCTTATCGGTGAGGGTTATTACAACCTGGCGCTTGTCTTCAGGGGATCGATAACGTTTTACATACCCCTTTTTAACAAGATTGTCTATTCCTATAGTAAGGGTTCCGGAGGTTATCTTCAGATCCTTGGCAGTTTCAGACATGGTGCGCTCTGTATGGCTGCCTATATTTTCTATGATATGAAACTCAGTCATGGTCAAATCCTTGAATGCATGTCTGCATAAAAACTTCTCTTCGATTTTAAGGATGTCATTAAACAGCTTCACCAGAATTTTATTTAGCGACTCACGGTTATTATTCATTTTACCACCTAAAATTACTTTGATATTCAAAGCTTTGATATTCAAAGTATATACATTTTGATTTTGGTTGTCAATGAACTGCCATTTTATTAATGAAATCTTAATAATTATCTAATTGATATCAAATGATAGTATTCTACAATAGCATTATCAGATGAATGATTGCGAATTATTGTCAGTCTGTTCAGTTTTCTGATTATCCCGTTGATTGTCATTGGTGGAATCATTCTGGTGCTGAAATTGATTTTCTAATTAACTAGCAAAAAACGTATAAAATTTATACATCTATCGATGAAATATAAACATCATCCCTCTCGACCGCCTGATCAACAGAGACTCTACAGTACTTATTTCACACTTATAGAAGTGGGAGTCTCAGCACTGCTAGTAATCGGATACAGGCGATTTTTTTGTCTGGGAAACTGGCACAATTATTGCTATAATGTAAATACGATAACAATAATATCAAAGGAGTGATGATGTGACAGATAACGATATACTGGCAAAGATTATTGATTCTGACAACACCGCAGTCGGAGGGGGTGCATCATCCGCGCTGGTTGGTGCTATGGCGGCAGGAATGATTGCCATGGTGTCAAAATTGTCAGTTAAAAAAGATTATGGCATACCAGGAGAAGCGCATTTAGCCATTGCTACTGAATTGGATGGCTTGGCTAAGAAACTGCAGGATGGGAGCAAGAAAGATGAAGAGGCCTTTATAACGCTCATGTCTGCCTACAGAATGCCTAAAAGCAGTGATGAAGAAAAAAGTATCAGAAAAAAAGCCATTCATCAGGGTAGTGTGTCAGCATCAAATGTGCCAAAAGAAAACGGATTTATGTGCCTGAGAGTATACGAACTGGGGCAGGCGATAATGGGCAACTCAAACCCCAACGCAGAGTCAGATCTCCTGATAGCAATAGAATTGGCCAAGATAGGCATCTTTGGGTGCACTTTGAATATCAGGGCAAATTTCATAGGCATCAGGGATGAGCAGGTTAAAGGTGAATTGGAAAAAGATCTTGAGATACTAGAACAATACGGAGGTAAGAAATGATGAAAAGACTATTAGCTGAGGTTAATATTAGCGAGGGCAGGGACCATGGACTGATCAATCAGGTACAAACTGCACTTGCACAGAGTGAAGTGGAAATAATCGACGTGGACTCAGAACCCAATCACAACCGGACTGTCTTCACTTATATAGGCTCACCGGAAGCGGTGTTGCAGGGAACAATGGATTTGGCATCAAAAGCGGTAGAGCTCATTGATATGACAAAGCATACTGGAAGCCACCCTAGAATGGGAGCGGTTGACGTTGTGCCCTTTATACCGGTTAAGGATATGACCACTGAAGAAACTGTTGAGATTGCTAAAGAATTCGGACGATTTATGGGGAGCCTCGGTGTGCCTGTATATTACTATGAAGATGCAGCAACTCGACCGGAACGAACTAATCTTGTCAAAATAAGAAAAGGTCAATATGAAGCGTTGTCTGAAAAAATGCAGAATGAGGAATGGCGTCCTGATGAAGGGCCTTTTGAGTTTGTACCAAAAAGCGGTGCCACTGTGACTGGTGTAAGATTTCCACTTGTAGCCTTCAATATCAACTTGAAAACAGATGACATCGAAATAGGCAAGAAAATAGTGAAGGCGGTACGGGGTGCTACAGGCGGATACCAATATGTCAGGGCCATAGCATTGCCAATTGGGGAATCTAAAATGATTCAAATCTCCATGAACCTGACCAATTATTCCAAAACACCTATCCACCGGGTTTTTGAAACCGTCAAATCGGAAGCCATGAGCTATGGTATTCAGGTCGCAGGAACAGAACTGGTGGGCCCTGTTCCGATGGATGCCTTAAAGGATGTATTGAATCATTATCTGCAAGCCCATCATTTTTCAATGGAACAGATTTACATATAGCATAGGTAATCTATGTCCAAAAATCCTTATCTCTTGTGATGTCAAGCTTTTTGACGCGATAGATAAGGCTTTGCCTTATGATACCAAGATATGCGGAGGTTCTGGTGAAGTTCCAATTATATCGGTTGAGGGCCTCAACAATTATTTTTCGTTCCGCTTCATTGAGGGTTTCTGGCAATGACCCTGCATTTTTGCGTACTTTATTTTTTTCCTTTAGGAGCTTGCTCTTCAGGTAATTTGGCAGATGGGAGCTGTTGAGCTCAAACTCGCTGGATTCAGCATTAATCACAAGGTTTTCGATCACATGCTCGAGCTCCCTGACATTGCCTGGCCAGACATAATCGTAAAGCAGCTCTCTCAGATCGTTTGCATAACCCTTTATGCTTTTGTCCAGAATCTCATTGTACTTGTTGATGAAAAAGTTTGTCAAAAAAACAATGTCCTCTGGACGCTCTCTCAAGGGTGGAATAAAAAGACATAATCTGGAGATTCTGAAATAGAGATCTTGACGCAGTCTTCCTTCGCTGAGGAGTGTCTCGGGGTCCTCGTTGATGGCACATATGATTCTACACTCCACATCCTTATTTTTCAATCCACCGACTTTCCTGAATTTTTTCTCCTGAAATACCCTGAGGAGTTTGGTCTGCATGTAGATTGGCAGTGAATTCAGCTCATCTAAAAACAGGGTACCCTTTCCCACTTCATCCAGGTAGCCATCTTGATCGAGGGAGCCGGTAAAGGACCCTTTTGTGGTACCGAAGAGAGTACTCTCTAAGAGATTTTCGGGCAATGCCGCACAGTTGACTGCGAAAAACTTTTCTTTATTGCGCTTGCTCAAGTTGTGGATGCTCTGAGCGAACATTTCCTTGCCGACGCCTGTCTCTCCTATAATCAGCAGATTTCCGTCAATAAGTGACATTCTTTCTGCTTCTTTAATGGTATTGGTCATAGCGGAACTGTTTCCTTTTATGTTGTCAAATGTATAAAAGGTACCGTTAATGAAGGTCTTCGTGACATTTTTGCTTTTTAGCTTTCGCTTGAGTTCCAGCGTTTCTGAGAGAAGCTCCAATAGCTTCGATTCATTTTTGCTGACAGAAAAGACCGATAGCGTCTGGTCGTCAAGTATAACCGGATAGGTGGAGTAGGATAGGTATTTCTCCGATTGCCCATTTTTCACATGGGATTTGTATTCGTTAATGATAGGTTTCTGGCTCTTGGAGACCTGTCGATGCTCTGACATTTCAGGCGCTTCGTATTGATAAACATCCCACAAATATTTTCCTATGCAATTCTCTCTTACCAGTCCTTCAAGCTTTTCTTGAGCCGGATTGTAGAGAATGATTCTTCCACTTTTGTCACTCATCATCAGCCCATCATCAAGTTTATCGAAGATTGCCTCATAACAATATGTTTTTTCTTCAAGATCTCTAAGATAGTCTGTATATTGAAGCTCAAAAACATGGTATTTTTTGTCTGAGATGACAAAAGAAGACCGATGGACCTTATAGATTCGGCTTCCCTCATCTAATGCTTCACCTGCTCTGATCCTCTCTAAAAGATTGACTGAGTTGCTGATTTGATCAGCTTGATAGTTCGTGTATATGACCTTGTCACTTTCAGTGATTATGATAGGACAACTTAGTTTATCAAATAATTCGAACATGATACCACCTCCATTTAAGGCATTATACCATGTTGAAATATTCTAAGACAAGATAAATAGTATAGAATTTATACAAGTACTAAATGATGTAAGCACTATAAATTAATGTTTGCACTGCATAAATGTATAAAATTTATACAATATCAGATTAATTCAAGTGATGCAATTTATGGAACCCTCGAAACAACACACCTTGAACATATTAAAGATTGGCATGCTTTTTGCTTGATATAAGTCAAATACCATGAAACAAAAATAGGAGGATTAAAATGAGCAATGCTGAAGTTTTATATGAAGTCAAAGCCCAGAGAGGCGATACACTTAGATGCAAGGGATGGAAACAGGAGTCTTTGTTGAGAATGTTGGAAAACAATATGGAGAATGCAGAAATACCTGAGCTATTGGTTATCTACGGAGGTAACGGCAAGTGCGCCAGAAACTGGGAATCATACCATGCCATCGTCAAAGCACTGAAAGAGCTTGAAAACAATGAGACGCTTGTCATCCAGTCGGGTATGCCAGTAGCGGTATTCAGAACCCAGAGATTGGCACCGAGGGTTGTTATGGCAACCACCAATATCATGAAGGCCACCTGGGAGACGTTCTATGACCTACAGGATAAAAACCTGACAATATTCGCCCAATACACAGCGGCACCCTGGGAATATATCGGTACGCAGGGCGTCATACAGGGAACATTCGAAACCCTATCAGCGATAGCCATGAAAAAGTTTGGTAATGACCTGACGGGAAGAATCTATCTGACAGCGGGAGCGGGTGGCATGGGAGGCAACCAGAGCTGGGCTATGAAGATGCATGGCGGTGTTGTGATTATCGTGGATGCGGATGAGCGAATCATTGACAGAAGAATTGAGAAAAACTATCTTGACCAGAAGGTATATTCTCTGGACGAGGCTATTGAAATCGCAAAAAAAGCAGCTGCGGAGAAAAGACCTACATCGGTAGCGGTGGTGGGAAATGCGGCAGATGTATTCGAGGAGGCTTATATCAAGGGATTCATGCCTGATATCATCAGCGAGATGTGTCCTTGTCATGATCCGATATCCTATATACCATCAGGCTATACAGGCGAGGAAGCAGATGATTACAGGGCCAGAAACAGACAGGCTTATTTGAAGGATGCCAGAGAGACGATGAAAAGACAGCTGACTATCATGAATAAGTTCTACAAAAAAGGTGTCGAGGTGTTTGAGTACGGAACCAGTATCAGAAAAGAATGCAGAGATGCTGGAATGCCTGAGGCTGAAGCTATGACCATTCCGGGATTCGTGTCGGAATATATCAGACCGCTTTTCTGTGAGGGAAGAGGGCCATTCAGATGGGTTTGTATGTCAGGAGATTCGGAAGATCTTAGAAAAACAGATGATCTTGCCCTTGAAATATGCAAGGGTGATCCATTGGTAGAAAGATGGATTAATCTGGCAAGACGAAACCTTCCCATAGAAGGACTTCCTGCAAGAATCTGCTATATGGGCTTTGGACAGAGAAGAAAATTCGGGCTTGCAATCAACGAAATGGTTAGAAATGGCGAATTGAAAGGGCCTGTCGCCTTCTCGAGAGACAACCTAGATTCCGGATCCATTGTCAATCCCACTTTTGAATCAGAAAACATGAAGGATGGCGGCGATCTGATATCAGACTGGCCATACCTTAATGCCTTGTTGAATTGTGCAGCTGGTTGTGACCTCATTGCCATCCAGGCAAACTATTCCATGGGCGAGGCAGTCCATACCGGTGTAACAATGATAGCCGACGGTACAGAGGAAGCTGATTTGAGGCTTGATTCCGTACTAACGGTAGATTCTGGTATTGGAGTAGTCAGGCATGCTCAGGCTGGCTATGAAGCCGCGAAGGATGTTGCGAATGGAAAAGGAAAACTGACCGATGAATCCATCAAGGTGCCGTTATGGTGGCAACCGGCTGAGTTTGTGACCTTTGGACCAAAGGGAAGAGCAGTCAGATAGTAGAAATCACACATTTAACAAAGAATTTACAACTCGTTTTATCTTCGAATGATATTCAAAAACTAGTTTTGAAAATGTAAAATATGTTATAATAGAACAGATAGATAAATGTTACCCATAAAGGTATATTTATTAATAAAAAAACAAGGAGGATATTTTGAAAAGAAAATTAAAAAGTTTACTACTAGTATCGCTAGCATTGATGATGGCTTTTTCGATGGTTGCCTGTAATTCAAAACCGGTGGAAACAAATGATGATCCTATTAGGATAGGTTTTTTCGCTCCGATAACAGGACCAGCGGCAGCCGATGGATTGAGTACGTCTAATTCCGCAGAGTTAGCTGTAGAAATCGTTAACGGAAATGGTGGTATAAATGGTAGAAAAGTTGAAATTGTTAAATATGATGATGGATTAGACACTAAACAAGCTGTTAATATTGCACAAAAACTAACAACAAATGATAATGTTGTGGCAGTTGTAAGTGGGAGTTATAGTGGGCCTACCAGAGTTGCAGCTCCGATATTTCAAGAAGCTGGAATTCCTATGATATCAGGTTATGCCATTCATCCAGAAGTGACACAATCGGGAGATTTTATATTTTCACAATCTTTCTCAGGAGCAGTTCAGGGGAAAGCTGGAGGCGTAGTTGCCGTTGATATGCTAAAAGCTAAGAGAATTTCTATCATTGCAGTTGATATCGATTTTGGGAAAGAACTTTCAGAATCTTTTACACAATATGTTGAAGCTAATGGAGCCGAAGTGGTATCACTAGATAAATTTGCAATGTCTGACAGTGAATTTGGACCTGTAATTACAAAATTAAAAGAAGAAGTGAAACCTGACTTGATTTATATGGCAAATTACTATGGGCATGGAGCTGAAATAGTTAGGCAAGTAAAAAACATGGATTTTGATGTACAGATACTCGGAACTGAAGGGATAGATTCATATCAGTTTTTAGAAATAGCAGGTGAAGATGCAGAAGGAGTAATACTCACTACAAACATGGACAGAGACTCCGAAGACGAAAGTACTCAGACATACATAAAGACATACACAGAAAAATATGGATTGATTCCAGATATGGTTGGGGCATCTGTCTATGACGCGTTCCAAGTTTTATTTAAGGTAATAGAAGAGGTAGGTACTGAACCTGAAGACATCCGCGATGCTATAAAAGAACTTAAAAATTTTAGAACAGTAACAGGCGTACTAATTGAATACGCTCCCTCTAGAGAAGCTATTAAACCCGTACAGATTCAAATTATTGAAAATGGTGAATTTCATTACTTTGATAGAATTGAAGACTTGGATATAATTACTCCAGTACCAAAATAAAGAAGGGGGAGGGAGCACCTCCCCTCTTATATTATTGAGAGAGGTAGTTAAATGCTATTACAACAGTTAGTAAATGGGATCATGATTGGTAGTGTATATGCCCTCACTGCTATGGGTGCTACATTGATATATGGAATACTTCGAATATTGGACATTGCAAACGCTGCCGCCTATGCTGTTGGAGCATACTTAGGATGGTATATTTATACTTTGACAAACAACCTTTTTTTAGCATTCTTCTTAGCTATGATTTTGACAGGACTTATAGGCGTTCTAGTAGAAAAGTACATTTATCTGCCCATAATTAGCAAACCTAATGTTATCACGATAGTTCCGTTAATAACAAGTGTCGGATTATTTACTTTAACAGGTGATTTATTAAGATTGATTGCAGGCCCCAATGTTAAAAGTTTAGGCGTAAAACTTAGAATTGGCGTTTTACAAATAGGTAATTTACGGATTAATCCCGAATGGATTTTTATCATTATTCTCACAGCATTACTTTTCTCCATATTGTGGTTTATATTAAACAAGACAAAACTTGGATTGGCTTGGAGGGCTACAGCTTCTGATTCAGAGATTGCTCAAGCGATGGGTGTTAATATAAATGTTTCTATGGCACTTAGTTATATTTTAGGGTATGGTTTTGCGGCTTCAGCAGGTATCATGGTAGGGTTGCTATATAATTCAATCTACCCAACGATGGGAGATATACCATCATATAAAATGCTTGCTATAATAGTATTAGGTGGTTTGGGAAATCCTGTTGGAACAGTACTGGCAGGATTACTGATAGGATTATCCGAAACATTAGTGGCCGCTTACATAGGTTCAATTATGCCAAGAGATGTAATCGCATTTCTAGTTTTAATAATAGTTTTGCTTGTTAAACCATCCGGTTTGATTAGTAAAAAAAATGCATAAAGGGAGGCAGATTACATGTATCTTATTGTTGTTTCAGTAAATATTGGTATATTTATCCTATTAGCGCTAAGTTTGAATATAATAACCGGATATGCAGGGCAAGCCGCATTAGGTCATGCAGCTTTTTTTGGGATTGGAGCATACACCTCTGCAATTATGACAAGTAATTATGGTTTTAGCTTTTGGATATCTTTACCTGTAGCTTTTATGGTTTCAGGTATAGTTGGAATAGGGTTAGGCTTAATAAGCATACGAATGAAAGATGACTTTTTAGCGATTACAACTATTGGCGTAAACTTTGTAATTGTCGCGCTTTTTCAATACTCATCGTTTTTTGGAGCTTCATTGGGAATGACAGTTAAGAAACCCATGTTTTTTGGAATGAGAATGAACACGTCAGGTTATTTAATACTAATCACTATTATAATTATTATAACTTGCTACTTTATACATAAAATGAACAAATCATGGTTTGGATTAGCGCTATCTAGCATTAGAAATGATGAGATGGTTGCCTCATCATTGGGAATAGATGTCAACAAATACAAGATACTTGCTTTTTCTTTAGGCACAGCAATAGCTGGTATAGCAGGAGCTGTATATGCACACCATATGACTTTTATATACTCAAGTGACTTTGCTTTTACAGTATCAATCGGTATTCTTTCGATGGTTGTTATCGGAGGTATCGGTACGATTAGAGGACCTATATTGGGAGCGATCCTGCTGGGTGCCGCACCTGAATTATTTAGATTTTTTGCAGATTATAGAATGATTGTTTATGGAGGTCTTTTAGTTTTAATGATGAGATTTCAACCTCAGGGAATATTTGGGAATGATAGTTTTATAACTAGAAATTTTATACAAGCTTATAAAAATATATTCAAAAAAAAAGTAGGTGACATCATTGAATGAAGTGCTAAGAATTGAGGGTTTAAAAATGTACTTCGGAGGGTTAAAAGCTATAGATGGATTAGACATCAGCTTATACAGAGAAGAAACTTTAGGAGTAATCGGACCGAATGGGGCTGGGAAAACTACTCTTTTTAATGTTATATGTGGTGTTTTAAAGCCTACAGAAGGTAAAATTTTCTTAAACGGAGAAGAAGTCCAAGGTAAATCTTCTTTCGAAATGGCAAGAAAGGGAGTAGCGAGAACTTTTCAGATATCAAAACCATTAAGAGATATTTCAATACTGGATAATGTAGTGGCTTCCTTGGGGATAAATGAATATACTGGTTTCAAATCCTTATTTAAGAAAAGTCACAGTAAAGAAACAGTAGATAAAGCTATGATGATACTGAGAAGGACAGGATTAGAAGATTTTAAAGATAAAAAAGCAGGAGAGGTTAGTCTAGGTTATTTAAGAAGACTTGAAATAGCAAGAGCATTAGCTATTAATCCATTGCTTATCATGCTCGATGAACCTTGTGCAGGATTAAGTAATTTTGCGATTAATGAAGTTATTGAATTAATTATGCAATTAAAGGAAGAGGGAAAAACAATCGTCTTAATAGAACATAATCTTCCCATATCAATGAAAGTTTGTGACAGAATTGTTGTATTAAATTATGGACAGAAAATTGCTGAAGGAACACCTAAAGAAATACAAAGCAATCAAGAGGTGATAGAGGCATACTTAGGGGAGGATGATGATTTTGCTTGAGATAAAAGATGTAGAGATATATTATGGACAAATGAAAGTTATCAAAGAAGTATCCATTAGTGTACATGAAGGAGAATTGGTTACTGTAATAGGAGCAAACGGAGCGGGTAAAACAACTTTGATTAAAGCAATAATGGGGTTAAAAGAGATTAAATCGGGTAGTATTATTTTTAAAGAAAAAGATATAACTAACGATCCTGCCTGGAAAAGAGCTGAAATGGGAATAGGTTATATACCTGAAGGTAGAAGGGTGTTTAATAACTTAACGGTAGAAGAGAATTTAAAGATGGGTTGTTATAAAATAAAAGATAAAGATACAATAAAGAAGAATATTAACAAGGCATATGAATTATTTCCAATATTGGATGAAAGAAAAAACCAGTTAGCTAATACAATGAGCGGTGGAGAACAACAGATGCTGGCTATTGGTAGAGCATTAGTACTAGAACCGAGACTATTATTGATAGATGAGATTTCAATGGGTTTAATGCCTATTCTTGTGAACACTTCTTTTAGAATTATTAAAGAACTTAATGATGCTGGTATTACCGTTCTGATTGTAGAACAAAATGCCAATAAAGTATTGAAAATTGCCGATAGAGGTTATGTATTAGAAACAGGTAATATAGTAATGGAGAACACAGCAAAAAACTTGATGGAAAATGATACTGTTAAGAAAGCCTATTTAGGAAGTTGACTTGTAGAATCAAGGAGGTGTCTATGGAATTAATAATATATATAGATGGCAATATCCTGACCCTTGAACAAGTGGTCAGGGTCTCCAGAAAAGGAACTAAGGTCGAGTTGACGGAAGAAGGAAAAAGAAAAATAATTGAATCAAGAAATCTTGTGGAAAAATTTCTTGCCGAAGGTAGGGCAATTTATGGCATCAACACGGGTTTTGGGAAATTCAGTGATGTGAGCATTTCCGATGACCAGCTAGAGGACCTCCAGAAAAACCTGATAGTTGCAGATGCAGTCGGTATCGGGGGATACTTTGACACAGAGATCGTAAGGGCGATGATTCTGCTTAGAGCCAATGCGTTGGCAAAGGGGTTCTCAGGCATTAGGCTTGTAGTGGTTCAGACTCTGATTGATATGCTCAACAAAGGCGTTCATCCTCAGATAAGAGAAAAAGGATCGGTTGGATCCAGCGGTGACCTTTGCCCATTGGCACATATGGTGCTACCGATGATCGGATTAGGAGAGGCGGAATACGGGGGCGAATTGATGGAAGGTCGGGAGTCTATGGAAAGAGCAGGCATACCCATAGTCACCTTAAAGGCCAAGGAGGGACTTGCCCTCATCAATGGGACTTGTGCGATGATGGCAGTTGGAAGTCTGGCGGTTTATGATTCCATAGTCATCACCAAAACAGCCGACATTATCGCAACATTGACGATAGAAGCCCTTGAAGGTATAACGGATGCCTTTGATGAAAGGATTCATCTCGCAAGACCTCACAAGGGACAGATAGAGTGCGCTAAAAATCTCCTGAAGCTTTGTCAGTACAGCAAGCTGACAACCAGACAAGGCGAAAAGAGGATGCAGGACGCTTATTCTCTCAGGTGCACACCTCAGATTCATGGAGGAAGCAGACTTGCTTTGGATTACATCAAGCAGGTAATTGAGACAGAAATCAATTCAGCCACTGATAATCCATTGATTTTTATAGATACGGAAGAGGCCTATTCAGGAGGCAATTTCCACGGACAGCCTGTTGCAATCGCTATGGATACCCTGGGAATCGCTGTGGCTGAGTATGCCAACATATCAGAAAGACGTATAGAGCGACTGGTCAACCCATCACTGAGTGGGTTACCCGGGTTTCTTGTCAAGGAGGGCGGTATCAATTGTGGTTTTATGGTTCCGCAATATGCGGCTGCATCATTGGTATCTGAAAACAAAGTCTTGGCACACCCTGCAAGTGTTGACTCTATACCAACATCCGCCAATCAGGAAGACCATGTCAGTATGGGAACAATAGCAGCCAGAAAAGCACGAGTGATTATTGAGCATGCGCAATCTGTGCTGGGAATAGAGCTTTTGTGTTCAGCTCAGGCTGTGGATTTCAAGGATGCTGATCTATTGGGAAAAGGGTCTAAAGAGGCTTACAGACAACTGAGACAAAGGGTCACCTTTATGGAGACGGATAGACTAATCTACAAGGATATGGATATTGCCACAGAATTGATTGCTTCAGGTGAGTTGCTAGAAGCGGTTGAAAAAGTGGTGGGAGAGCTCTATTGATAGCCACCAAGGAGGAATGTTACATGAATCAAACAAAACTCAGACCAGATCTGGTGATAAAAAATTGTGGACAGCTGCTAACGGTTTCTGAAAATAGCACAGATCTTGTTGGCTTGATACGAAATGGTTATATTGGAATAACAGGTGCGAAAATTACCTTCATCGGCACTAAAGAAGCATATGATCAACAAATCGATGGTACGGATTCTAAGGTCATTGATGGTTCCAATAAGGTTGTTCTTCCCGGATTTGTGGATTGCCATACCCATCTGGCCTTTGGGAAATCAAGGGTTGAGGAGTATGCTTCAGGTCTGATCCCCGGAGGACTGGAAAAGCTTAGAGCAACTGGTGTTAAAACAGGTATGGAAGCATCTGTCGATATGACCAGATTGGAACCGGAAGAACTGCTTTATCAGGAAAGCTGTGAAAAGGTCGATAGAATGATCAGAAATGGAACAACCACCATAGAAATCAAAAGTGGCTATGGACTTGATAGAGAAACCGAGTTGAAACAGCTCAGGGTGATATCAAAACTGAAACAGAATACCAAAGCCGATATTTCAGCCACATTTCTAGGTGCACATGGTTGGCCGAGGGAAATGTCAAAAGAAAGATACATTGATTTTTTGATCAATGAAATGATTCCCCTTGTTGCTGAAGAAAAGCTTGCAAACGCCTGTGATATTTGGGTGGATGAGGGATACTACACAGCCAGAGAGGCAGAAAAGGTTCTAAGAGCAGGTATAGATAATGGTCTCGAAGCCAAGATACACACAGACTGCTATTCCTACATAAGTGGATCGGACCTTGCCGCAGATATGGGGATGATGTCAGGCGATCACCTGAACTATACTCCGGAGTCTGCAATCAAGAAAATGGTCGAATCCAAGGTTGCTGGCGTGCTTTTGCCTGGTACGGATTTCTCTGTCAAACATCCAAGGCCTTTTGATCCAAGACCAATGCTGGATGCGGGTATGCAGATAGCCCTTGCAACCAATCTGAATCCGGGGAACTGGGTTGAGTCACAATTCTTCGTCATAACACTGGCCTGTAGAAGGCATCAGATGACTGTGGAAGAGGCTATCAGAGCTACAACCTTGGGTGGAGCCGTCGCACTAAGGAAGAATCACGTGTTGGGAAGCCTCGAGGTTGACAAGATTGCCGACATTCAGATATGGGATACAGGTAATTATAAGGACGTTGCCTACAGGCATGGCCACAATTTTGTGGAAACGGTCATCAAAAGAGGACAAGTGGTTGTAGGATATTTTGATTAATAAAAGTATGGCTGATTAACCGCAATTAATATCTAACAATATCATTTTCTTAGGAGAATGATATTTTTTTACAAAAAACTCTTGATAAAATTTAAACTAAACACTAAACTGTATATATTCAACATGAACAGTATATATAGTATAAACGGA
>LGGM01000094.1 GCA_001509345.1 Clostridiales bacterium 38_11 | reverse complement strand
TTTTTTTTTGCAATTTTCTGATAACTTTTCAATTCTTCAATAATCTTAATTTCTTCTCCAAGGCTCAGTTTTTTCTCACCTATCAGATTTATTACATCCATAATCTCATTCATCATTACATCCTTCTTTAATTATTTTAATATTTATATCAATATAATTGATGATAAGCGGTTTTACCAACAAAAAGACAAGGGCTCTATAGCTCTTGCCTCGTTTTTGATAGATATAATAGGCTTTTTATTGTAAGGAATCGAGAATATCCTTAAATTTACTGATAAAAAGGCTAATCTCATCGTATGTGATATTGAGTGCCGGTACAATCCTTATGATGCTGCCAGCTGTAACATTCAGCAACAACTTATTCTCGAAAGCTTTGTCCTTGATGACCGCTGCATGCTCTCCCACATCAATTCCAAGCATTAGGCCTTGACCTCTTATTTGTCTGATAATACCGGGGTGTTTGGTCTGCATATCAGATAATCTTGTCTTGATGTAGTTACCTTTATCAACAACCTCAGATAAAAACACCTCGTCGATAACTTCCTTTAGAACAACGCATCCGACTGCACATGCTACCGGATTGGCACCAAAGGTCGTTCCATGATCTCCCGGCACCAGCACCTTGCTGCATCTGTCTCCGGCTAATACAGCTCCTATAGGGAATCCGCCTCCCAAGGCTTTTGCCACGGTCACTAGATCCGGTACAATGCCATAATGCTCATATGCGAACATCATCCCTGTACGACCTACACCTGATTGTATCTCATCAACGACCAGCAGAAAATCATGTTTTAAGGACATCGATTTTATTGTGTCTAAGAAATCCTTGTCTATCTCTACAACACCACCCTCTCCTTGGATGATTTCAATGAATACAGCACATATATCGTCATCTACCAGATTATTGAAGCCTTCGATGTCATTGAAATCGAAAAATGACACATCAGGGATCAATGGTTCAAAGCTTTCCCGATATTTCAACTGTCCGGTGATTGAAAGTCCACCGCAAGTCCTGCCATGAAATGAGTTATTCGCCGAGAGAATTCTGGTTTTGGTGATAGATTTCCCGCGTCCATATTTTCTGGCAATCTTGATGGCTGCTTCGTTGGATTCCGTCCCGGAGTTTGTAAAGAAGACTTTGTCTGCAAAAGTGTTTTCTACCAGTAGCTTTGCCAATGAAACAGCAGGTTCGGAGGTAAAGTAATTGGACAGATGGATGTATTTTTGCGACTGGTTTATCACTTCTTCGAGAATTTTTCTATTATTATGTCCAAAACAATTTACTGCAATGCCACTGAACATATCTAGGTACTCATTTCCTGCCATGTCCGTCAGAAAGACGCCGTCTCCTGATCTAATCTCTAGCGGTATCCTGCTATATGTGTTCATAATGTATTTGCTGTCCTGCTCCATCAGTTCCATTTTTACACTCTCCTATCTTCTATCTCTCAGATCCTCTAGTATCTGAGTCTTGTTGGCTGTTTTTCCATCCTTCATTTTGACTATACGTGCAGGAGCGCCTGCAACCACAGATCCTTCAGGCACACTCTCCGTAACGATGGCACCTGCCGCAACAACAGCACCCTGACCGATGACCACGCCTTCAAGTATAACGGCATTGGCCCCTATCACAACGTCATCGCCTACCTTAACTGGTGTCTTGCTGGGGGGTTCCAATACGCCTGCTACAACAGCACCGGCGCCAATATGGCAGTTCTTCCCGATAATTCCTCTTGCCCCGACTATGGCACCCATGTCAATCATGGTTCCCTCTCCTATTACCGCACCGATATTAATCAGAGCTCCCATCATGATGACAACCCCTTTTCCGATCTCCACACGGTCTCTGATGACTGCTCCCGGTTCTATCCTTGCAGCTATCTCTTTCGTATCCAGCAATGGAATGGCTGAATTTCTTCTGTCCGATTCAATGTCGAATTCCTGTATCTGTTCTTTGTTGTCCATTAGAATCCTTTTTATCTGTTCATATTCGCCAAATACCACTGCACTCTCGCTATTACCATATACTCTGCAGTCTCCAAAATCTATGGATTCCAGATTGCCATTTATATAGAGCTTGACAGGCGTCGATTTCACAGCATCCTTGATGTATCTAGCTATCTCATATGGATCTGTCAATTTTTCTTTGCTCATATTTACTGTCTCCTCAACTATAATTTAGTATTTTATCACATAAGAACATTATATTCTATTGTTTTTTTGTATTTTTATTCATTTGTTTTCAATTGCTTTTGATCATGCTGTTCATATCATATAGTCCTGGTCTCTTGCCGTTCAAATATATGGCGGCTTTCAACGCACCCTCAGCAAATACACGCTTTGATAACGCAGAATGATTGATTTCAATAATCTCATCTTGGCCCGCGAATATGACTGAATGCTCTCCTGGTATGGTGCCGCCTCTTATAGAATGGACACCAATTTCATCAGTCTGACGCTTTGCATCGTTGCCTGATCTGCCATAAACACAGTTCCGCTCTTCTTCCAATGAGCCGTTGATTGCCTTGATCATCATTTTGGCTGTACCGCTTGGTGCATCTTTTTTCAGGTTATGATGCTTTTCAACAATCTCAATGTCATAGCCTTCTGACATGAGTTTGGCAGCCTGCTCAAGCAATTTTAGTACAACGTTCACTCCATAAGACATGTTGGAACTGTTAAAAACCGGTATTTTCAACGCTCTTTCCCGTATAACCCGATAGTCAGCTTCGTCATAGCCTGTCGTACACAACACGACTGGCAGATTTCTATCAATGGCAAATTCCATGATGGACTCAAGCAGTTCTTTGCTTGAGAAATCAATGATGACATCTATGGATTCTTTAATATCCCACATGTTTTGATAGATGGGGTACTGGTTATGGATTGCCGTTCTGTCTACCCCCGCGCAAATATTGAACTTGTCGTTGTCGGATACGATGGAAGTGATTGTTCTACCCATGGCACCATTGCAACCAATCAGTAAGATATTCAGACTCATGCCATCACCTCAACAATCCTGCTTTGACCATAGCTAATCTCAGTCTTTCTTTATTGGAAGGCTCCATTTCATACAAAGGTAGTCTCAATTCTCCCACGTCAAAGCCCATCAGATTCAAAGCTGTTTTGACCGGTATTGGATTTGTTTCAATGAATAGGCTTTGAGTGAAAGCCAGCAAATCAAGCTGCAGTCTTCTTGAGCCTTCTATATCGCCGTTGAGGTATTTCATGACTAGATCATGTGTCTTTCCAGGCAAAACATTGGAAACGACAGAGATGACACCCACGCCACCCAGCGACAGTATCGGAACGATCATATCGTCATTACCAGAGTATAGGACAAAGTCATCGTTTTCGATTCTGCTTAAGACCTCGGCAGCATAACTGATATCTCCTGTGGCATCTTTCATAGCAACAATATTTTTGTGGTTCGACAATTCTATGATTGTATCCGCCTCGATTTTCATACCGGTTCTTGATGGAACATTGTATAGGATCATTGGTGTGTTGACATTGTCGGCAATCATCTGATAATGCTTGATCAATCCTCTCTGGGTTGTCTTGTTGTAATAGGGTGTCACCAGCATCAGTGCATCAACACCGATTTTTTCGGCGTATTGACTGAGCTTAATTCCATAATTGGTGTCATTGCTACCTGTTCCCGCTACTACAGGTACTCTTCCAGCAACCTTCTCCACACAATACTTCATAACACTTTTGTGCTCTTCGTCACTCAGTGTTGATCCTTCACCTGTAGTGCCACACGTCACAATAGCATCGATACCTTTTCCAATCTGCCAGTCAATAAGCTCTCCGTACTTCTCAAAATCCACTTTGCCATCTCTAAACGGCGTGATCAATGCTGTTCCTGCTCCCTTGAAAATCATACTCATACCTCCATATTTTTTTGTGAGGCGAATCCTGATTGATGTTTTGTCAAGTGTCAAGTAAAAAAATAATCCCCTTATATGCTGTCTGCACGAAAAGGGGATCAACTTTAACAAAAAAGTCATGAGTAAAACTCATGACAGATAAATCATCGATTCTTACCCCCAATGTATCACAGTACTCCCTTCCACGGTGGGTCCGTTTCGGACAGTTCTATACTTGTTCAGCATAGCCCCAACTTAAAAATTCTAAGCTTCGGCAACAGTCCCTTTCCTTTTCAGTACTCTTGACTAATCGCGACCTCTGTAATACACTTATTCAATTTTTACTATGTTAACAAATAAAACTATTAATGTCAACATGAATTGATAAAAATTTTGTTGCCAAATTTTGTTGCCATCAAAATTTTGTTGTCAATTTATTTTTTAAAAAGAAGGCAATTCTTGGATTGCCTTCTAGCTCAAACTTGTTTGATTTAGTTCTTTACAGCTTCTGCACCTTTTTCCAGTGCTTTTGCATTCAATGGAATAAACCTGGCTTTATCTTCTCCAAAAACCTTAGTGAATGCTTTAAGCACAGAATCCGGACTGACTATACCAGTCAACTCCAGAAATGCACCAAGCATAACCATATTAGATGCCTTAGGGTTACCGATTTCTGCTGCAATTTCATTGGCATCAATATAATAGACGCCTATGTCATCTCTAATTGCTTTTTTGGAAATTAGAGATTTATTGACAATCAGTTTACCATCCTTTGCCAAATGGCTTTCAAACTTATCCATGGAAGGCAAGTTCATTACAATGGCTGCTGTAGCATCGTCTGTCAATACAGGAGATCCTATCAGTTTATCCGATACTATTACATCACAATTGGCTGTCCCACCTCTCATCTCAGGCCCATAAGAAGGCAGCCAGGACACCTGTTTATCCTCAACCATACCTGCATATGCTAAAAGCTTGCCGATTGCCATAACACCTTGTCCGCCAAATCCAGCCATGATTACTTTTTCTATCATTTATTTCGCCTCCTTAAAATCCCTCAGATTACCAAGAGGAAAATATGGAATCATGTTTTCTTCCAACCAATTCAATGCATTTATAGGTGTCATCCCCCAGTTTGTTGGGCAGGTTGACAAGACTTCTACTATTGCAAATCCTTTACCTTCAATTTGACACTGGAATGCTTTTTTAATGGCTTTTTTTGCCTTTCTGATGGCAGCCGGGCTATGAACAGATACTCTCTCCACAAACTTGGCGCCGTCTATTGTCGCAAGCATCTCAGCCACTTTCAACGGCTTGCCGCTATGTTCCTCTGTTCTTCCCTCAGGTGTTGTAGTGGATTTTTGACCTATGAGTGTTGTGGGTGCCATCTGGCCGCCTGTCATACCGTAAATAGCATTATTGACAAATATAGTTGTGATTTTTTCACCTCGATGAGCCACATGTATAATCTCTGCAGTACCAATCGAAGCAAGGTCACCATCTCCCTGGTAGGTGAATACAATATTTTCAGGGCTGACTCTTTTAATACCTGTTGCCACTGCCGGTGCTCTTCCGTGTGCTGCTTGATGGGTATCACAGTTGAAATACTTATATGCCAGTGCAGAGCAACCAACCGGTATTACACCTATGGAATCTCCCAATATTCCCAATTCCACCATTACTTCTCCCACCAGTTTATGGATGACACCGTGTGTACATCCGGGGCAGTAATGAAATTGTGTGTCGGTTAGTGCTTTTGTTTTTTCATAAACCATTGTTGTCATTATTTGTCACCCCCAATAATTTTTTTAACCGCATCAATCACGCCTGCAGGTGATGGTACAAGACCACCGCATTTACCGTGAAAATC
>LGGM01000020.1 GCA_001509345.1 Clostridiales bacterium 38_11 | reverse complement strand
AAAAAGTCACTTTGTGAATTATCAGTAGTTTTATACACGATTTTAGCTCCTTTTCATGATAAATATTCAGTGCAAGTGCAAGAAAAACTATTCAAACAGCTTGTAACCCTTGCATATATTATATCACAAAACGGCTCTAAAGTCAGTGAAATCAACGCTTTTAAATATAATCAGCAGACACTAATTAAAGCCATAAGCTTATATTTTGTATGTGTTCAGCTTTCACATTTTTTTGCACCATCAGATTTGTAAATGTTAGCACTATTGGGTATCACCTTAAAGCAAATAATCTTATGACCGATGAAAATATCACACTCCTATATTCATTTGCCATGATTGTTGATGCTTTTACTGCTTTAAAAGTAGGCAAGATGTATGATAAATTAAAGCTAAAAACAAAATCAAGACCAAAAAATTGCTATAGCGTTTGTACAGGAGTCATTATAGTGGCTTCTTCCGACACACTAGAGACTCTTAAAGGCTATTACAACATACTTTATCGGATCCTTGCCAATCACGGAATTTCCTATGTGTTCTACACTGACAGACGTATACTGTCTTTGAGTATAAACAAAAGAAGTTTCTCTCGATTGAGGAAGAAATATTTACACAGTTTGGATATGCTTGCAAGCATAAATGACAATGATTATGCTTGTGATGAGGTTTAACAATATAATGTAGAATCAAGAAACTTCAGCTACTCTGTGCCACAGAAACCAAGTAAGAGGTACATACTGCAAATGAGACACTCTTGAAAGTAATCCTCCTTTCAAAGGGTATGTTAAAGCTCAGAAACACCATATATTTGAGACTGGGAAGGCATTTGCAGATGTTATTTATTCACAGAAAATTTGTTGCTAAAATGCCTATAAGCATCAAAAATGAGGTAGTTTCTTTATTGAAGAGCTACCTCATTCCAAAACTAAGAGGGACTAGTTTTTTTTGCTTATTTGTTGAGCAACCTCTATTATCCAATCTTCTTGACCACCAACTGCTTTTCTCCGGCCAAGTTCCATTAACACATCCCTAACATCCACATTAAATCTATCAGCAGCTCTCCTTGCATGTAGCATAAAACTTGAGTAGACTCCTGAATAACCAATCAACATGGCGTCCAAATTTGTCTGTGGGGATAAACCTTTACTATTCAATATTGGAATAAGACTATCAGAACTTACGTCCATTGTCTTGTATAAATCAACCCCATGTTCGTACTTCATTTTATTCATGACCGCAACCAAAGTTTCAGTTGATGTATTTCCAGCTCCAGCTCCCAAACCGGATAATGATCCATCAATATATGTTGCTCCAGCTTCGATGGCTACAAGACTGTTTGCAATAGCTAATCCTAGGTTATTGTGGCTATGGTGACCTATTGGTATCTTCAGGGCTTTTTTCAAAGCTGTTATTTTTTCTGTTACATCAACAGGTAGCATCGCACCAGCAGAGTCAGTTACATATACTACATCAGCACCATAGCTTTCCATTTTCAGAGCTTCTTCCACTAGTCTTTCAGTGTCTGTCAAGTGTGCCATCATTAGGAATCCTACAGTCCACAAACCAATTTCTTTAGCTGCTCTGATATGTTGCATTGATATGTCTGCTTCTGTACAGTGTGTTGCTACTCTGACCGCAGTTGCGCCAGCTTTTTTGGCTTTTTCAAGATCTTCAACTGTCCCTATACCAGGTATTAACAACACTGCCAGCTTGGCATTCTTAACAACTGATGCAGCTGCTTCAATCAGCTCATAATCTGAGTAATCGGAAAAACCATAGTTTATTGTTGATCCTGTCAGTCCATCTCCATGACCAAGTTCAATTATATCTACTCCAGCCTTATCAAGCCCGCTTGTAATAGATTTAATATCATCGGGTGAAAAGCGATGTGATACAGAGTGGCTACCATCTCTTAATGTAGTGTCTGTAATATATATTTTTCCCATCCTATTCACCTCCCAATTTCTTCTTGACATATGCTTCTGCGATATTCACTGCAGCAGCATTGATTATATCCAAATTTCCGGAATAAACAGGTAGATAATCACCGAGGCCTTCAACTTGAATCATTGTAGTGACTATATCATCTTGAATTATTGGCTCCAATAAAATTTGGTAACCAGGAACATATACTTTGATTTTGTCTACCATATCCTCTACAGCTTTTTTTATTGCATTAATATTAGGATTTTTAACTTTTGTATAGATTGTATTTCTCATAAAAATTGGTGGTTCTGCTGGATTAAGCACAATAATTACTTTTGAGTCATCTGCTCCTCCAACATCTCTTAGTGCTCTTGCTGTTGTAACTGTAAACTCATCTATATTCTGTCTGGTTCCGGGACCCGCACTTTTGCTGCTTATAGATGAAACTATTTCAGCATAGGACACGTCTGCAACTTCGTTTATTGCTGCAACAATTGGCACTGTAGCCTGTCCGGCACAAGTAACCAGATTGACATTTTCCAGTTCAAGCATTGAATCGTTCATATTTACTGCAGGGACACAATAAGGTCCAACTGCTGCAGGGGTAAGGTCGAGAGTAAATTTCCCAGCCTCTTTCAATAGAGGTGCATGAAATGCATGTGCAGTAGCACTTGTACAATCAAATACTATGTCGATGTCGTCCTCCTTCAATATTGCTGCTACTCCCTCTGTCGATGTTCTTATTCCCATTTTCTCAGCATATTCTATACCCTCTGAATGTCTTATGTTTACAATTAATTCAGGGGTAAGGTATTCACTTCTACCTAATTTATATAGCAAATCTAACCCGATATTACCAGGGCCGATAATGCCTACTTTGATTTTTCCCAAATCTCCTTCTCCTTTTCCGATTCAAATTTTACAGTTACATCACCTAGCTCAGTGAATGAAGCCTTGAATTCATCACCTGCTTCAGCTGCAATCATAGCTGATAAAGCTCCGGATAAAATAACGTCTCCCTTTTTAAGGGTTACTCCATATTCGTGTAATGTATTTGCTAGCCACACAACACAGTATACCGGATCTCCCAAGACTGCGGTTCCCTTGCCAGAGTTAATAAGCTCACCATTCATGAAAAGGTTCATTTCAACCGTTTTTAGATCGACTTTCTTTGGATCAATCTTCTTTTCTCCCAGGATATACATCCCTGATGAAGCATTGTCAGATACAGTATCAATTATGCCAATCTTCCAGTTCTCAATCCTGCTGTCAACAATTTCGATTGCTGCACTTACATAGTCAGTTGCATTTAAAACATCTTCCAGGGTGGCATTTGGTCCTGATATATCCTCCTTCAGAACAAATGCAATTTCTCCCTCAACCTTTGGCTGCAAAAGGGATCCCCTATTTACTACACCATTCTGCACTTCCATTGATTTCAAAAGATGTCCGAAGTCAGGCTGATTTACTCCAAGCATGTTTTGTACAGCCTGTGATGTAAGTCCAATTTTCTTTCCAGTGATATTATTACCACCTTGAACTTCCTTTTCAATATTAATTAACTGTATCTTATATGCATCCTTTATTTCCAGTTGTGGATTGGCTTCAGATATCTTTCCTGTTGCGATACAGGTTTTCTCTGCAATCTTTAAATTCGAAGCTATTTCTAAGTGTAATTCAGAACTCATAATAATCCTCCGTTCCGTTTCTATACATGATCAATTTTTAAAAATACAGGATAAGGCTTAAGACTTACTCTGCTAGAAAATTGTCTACCAGCTTAATAAACTGTGGAGCTTTTTCGATCTGTGTCCAGTGACCGCAGTGTCCAAATATATGTAGTTGCGCATTATCAATCAGATCAATTAATTTGTAAGAGTTCTCAACAGGAATAACCTGATCTTCTCTACCATGTACAATCAATGTCGATTGCTTTATGTTTCTTATTTCCTCATCGGTTCTCGCCATAAACTCAACCCATTTTTGTCTAGGTGCGGGGAACATTGATGAGAATGACTCCTGGAATCCAGGTTCTATACTTGCTTCGTATCTCATCTTTGCGAGGTCTTCAGTTGCAATAGTTTTATCATCAACAAATAGTCCAATAATATTCTGCATGTTTTCAACAGATGGTTTGTAACCCCAAACCGCATCAAGCCCCTCGGTAATTGGAAACTCAACGCCCATAGCTCCCATTAAAACCATTTTTCTCACTCTTTTAGGGTGTTCTACTGCCATAGATAGTGCCAATGATCCACCAAATGAGTTTCCTACAATGTCAACCTGCTCAAGTTTCAGAGCATCCAATAAGTCTACTGCTTGTTTTACCCATGTTTTAAAGTCCAGGTTCAATCCTTCAGGTCTGTCAGTGTATCCAAATCCTACCATATCAGGTGCTATAACTCTTCTAGATTTTGATAATTCCGGCAGTATTAATCTCCAGTTTGCCCATGCACTTACCCCTGGACCGGATCCGTGGATTAGAAGTACTGGGAATCCTTCGCCCTCATCATGATAGTTTGTCATGTAATCTCCGGTCTTGATTTGTTTTCCAATTTCTGGTTTTGACATATTTATTCCTCCTTAATTTAGTTTAATAATTTTATAGTATCCACATTACTGAAGCAGGCACATATGTTATAAAAAAGAGTGCAGCAATAAGTGCTATCAGGTAAGGAAATGTTTCCATTGAAACCTCCTGAATGGAGGCATTAAACGTTTTTGCAGATGTAAACAATGTCACACCAAATGGTGGTGTAAGCATTCCGATTGCTAAGTTTGTTACTAGAATAATTCCAAAATGTACAGGATCCATACCAAATGTCATTACAATTGGCAACAATACTGGAACAGCGATATATTGTATTGATCCTGACTCCATAAACATCCCTGCTACCAATAATATAAGGTTTATCATCAACATAATAACTAAGAAGTTTCCCTCAAAGTTTTGTACAGTTGCAAATACTGTCTGCGGAATTCTAGCAAGAACCATTACGTATGCAAACAGCGAAGCAGCTGACATGATTAGCATAAGTCCTGCTGTTCCTTTTGCAGCACCGTTGAAAATTGGTCCAAGATCCTTGAATGATATTTCCTTATAAACAAACATTCCAACTAGTATAGAATACACAACTGCCACAACAGCTGATTCTGTTGGAGTAAATATTCCTGCAAATACTCCTCCCACAATTATAAAAGGTGTGCCCAGCGCCCATAGCGATTCAATAAGGTTCTTGGCAAAAGATATCTCCTTGTTTGATTTAAGCTCAGGAACCCCGTTCAGTACTATTTCACCTGACTCAATCTCAACAGCTCTGTCCATATACTTTCTTTTCCTTGCTATAAAATAAGTTGGTATTATTAACGCTATACCTACAATAAACCCTGCTGGGAATCCTACCTTGTAAAGATCCGCAACTGATACCCTTGCTAATACCGCATATATTATAAATGCGATACTTGGTGGGATTATTATACCAATCGGACTTGATGCCGCAACTATCGTTGCACTGAAACCTTTGCTGTAACCACTTCTAAGCATTCCTGCATACATAACTCCTCCGATTGCAGCTGCTGTCGCAATGGCACTTCCCGAGATGGCTGCAAAGAACATCGATGAAATTATCGCTACTATTCCCATCCCACCATGTATATTTCCAACCGCTTTTTCAGCGAGATTTACTATTCTTCTGGCTATTCCACCTCTGTTCATCAGCTCTCCAGCAAGAATAAAGAACGGTACGGCAAGATATGCTGTTGAATCTATCCCTGCAAACATTTTTTGAATGACAACAATTGGATTAACTTCAGTCATCAACATATAAATCAAAGATGAAATACCCATTGAAGCGGCTATTGGAACACCTAAAATCAGGAAAGCAAAAAGTAATCCGAATAAAACCATTTCTATTCCTCCTTTTCTTTAATCAGGTTTAAAATTGATGTCACTGCTTGAAATGCTAATAATACAAATGCCACTGACATAACATTATATAAAAAACCCATTGGGATTTTCATGTTCGCTGACACATGATAAGCCGTTTTTGCAAAATTAAAGCCTATGGCTGCTGCACATAGAAAAAAAATTGTTGTTAGAATTTGTTGAATCATTACAACCCATTTTCTTACCTTACTGTTAACAGTAAGCTCCAATACACTAATATTGGTATGATCGTTGTGTCTGGCTATAGTCGCTGATCCAAGCATTACAAGGGCAATGTTCATATATCTTGTGAATTCATCCGCCCACATTAGACCATTATTGAACACATACCTCATTACAACAGATGAAAAATATACTACAGTCATTGAGGCAAAAGCAAATATCAAAAAATATCCTGTCACTTTTTCGAGACCTGCACTTATTTTGTTTAATGTCTCCACGCTGTTATCCTCCCAATTTAATTACAATTACTATTGATTGTAAAAAAAGGGGCCATATGACCCCGTCAAATTACTCTACAACCGCTGCTTTTATTGCATCATAATACTGCTTGTCATGATTTTCAAAGTATTTGTCGTATACTGGTTGAATAAGTGCCATAAAAGCTTCCTTGTCAACTTCATTGAATTGCATGCCTGCCGCCTTTAACTCTTCGGTTGCTGATACTTCAGCTTCTTGTTGAAGTACTCCAATATCAATAGCTGCATCAGTTGCAGCCTGTTGGAATATTTCCTGGTCCTCTGGAGAAAGGCCTTCAAAGAAAGCTGGGTTCACAGTTATTGCCCCAAATGCAAACATATGACCCGTCAATGATAGGTAATCCTGAACCTCGTAGATTTTATAATCCCTTATAGTTACAATTGTGTTTTCATGTCCATCAATAGTTCCCTGTTGAAGAGCTGTAAACACCTCGCCCCAAGCAAGTGCTAATGCGTTTGCACCAAACGCTTTAAATGTATCCACGTAAATTGCACTTTCTGCAACTCTCATTTTCTTGCCCAATATATCAGCAGGAGTGTTTATTGGCCCGACATTGTTTGTTACGTGTCTAAACCCCCTTGGCATAAATGAAAGGGTTTTTATATTTGCCTCATCTGATAGGGCATAGAAGTCAAGTGCCGCATCTGATTTGAGGAATTTAAAAACTTGATCCCAATCCTCGAATAGATAAGGTAGATCTTGTGCCTCCATTTCAGGTACAAACATTCCCATGTCTGAAGCTGTAAGGATATTAAATTCAACATTACCTACCTGGATAGCCTCCATAAGCTCTCTATCTCCACCGAGTTGCCCACCATTATAAATGTCAATTTCAAATCTTCCATCAGTTCTTGATTCAATATTCTCCTTAAATGCAACTGCCAAATCATCATATACAGTTCCTGCTGGTGCCTGGTGACCTAGCTTTAATACCTTCACATCACTTGATGAACTTTCTGTAGTGGCTGATGATTCAGATTCATTCCCATTGCTACACGCTGATACAAACAGAGATAATGCTAATACAAGACTTATCAATAAAATACGTTTTCTTTTCATGTTACTCTCCCATTTAATTATTATTGTTTGATTACCAAAAAGTGAATGTACTGCTAATAAGCCTCCTTTCTTAATTTAGTTCATCATTGTCGAACTTAGTTCTCTCTAATGACTAAAAAAAATAATATGGTCCTTTATTGAATTTCATAGGGCAAGGTTTAGCCTTACCCTTTATAACCTAATTTTCTTGATATTTCGTCTGCTGCATCTTTTACAATCCTAGAAGCTTTAGTTAATTTATTAGAATTCATCCTCATAGTCGGACCAGAAACGCTAATTCCATACAATGCTTTGCCATTATGATCAAATATTGGTGCAGCTACGCAAGTTAAACCTAGGTTGTTTTCTTCAATATCAAATGCAAATCCTCGATGTCTTATTTGTGAAAGCTCCAATTTTAACTGGTTCTTATCTGATATTGTTTTTGGGGTCAATCTAACTAAAGTACCCGATAAAATATTGTTAAGCTCATTTTCATCCAAATAAGCCATCATTGCTTTTCCAACTCCAGTTGTATGAGCGGGATTCCTTGCTCCAATTGTTGTAAAAATTCTCATGGATTGTTGTGATTCCCTTTTCTCAATATAAACTACCTCTTCACCATCCAAAGTGCCTATGTGAACGGTTTCCTCAAGTTCATCACATACTCTTTCTATTATTGGCTTTGCTATACTTGATATATACATAGAATCTAAAACCCTTTGACCATATTCAATGAGCTTTAATCCAAGCTTATATTCTTGGGTAAATTCATCCTGGTCTATCAATCCGTGATATTTCAATGTAGAGATTATTCCATGTAACGTAGACTTGTTTAAATCTAGTATGTCAATTATCTCTGATAATCTCATTTGAGGTTTTCTTTCAGTGAAACAATCCAATATCATTACTGCTCTATCTATTGCTTGTATTCTACCACTTCCTGGCATTCTAACCCTCCTGATGAAAACAAAAGTGTTTTACTATGCCGAATATCGTTCTTATTTTCATGATTTTATATTAGCATACTCCTTTCATCTTGTAAACATTTTTTTAATATTTATTTAACCTTTATTTAACTTTCTTAAATGTATGAATTTTTCGAATTAGTGAAAATTGATTTTTAAAACCACTTTTTGTTAGACTCCAGCTTATATAAACTGTACCCTATAGAGTAGACAGTATCTTGGTTACAAGAAAGGAACTCGCAGCATATATATGCGACTCCTTCATCTAGATCCACCGATTCATATGAACATTAAAAAGATTCGCCGCTTGATAAAAAAATTCGGGCTGTCCTGTCGATTAGATGATATAATGTTAAGATAAAAGTCTTTTGGAGGCATACGGAAGGAAGTGGTTAAAATGTCTGCCAATGGCGTTATGTTTCAATATTTCGAATGGTATCTGGAGGATAACGGCACACTCTGGAAAAGCCTTAAGGATGACGCGAATCATCTGAAGGAAATAGGTATCACCTCTGTCTGGATTCCTCCCAGCTACAAAGCTACCGGCACGAATGATACCGGATATGGTGTATATGATGTTTATGATTTGGGAGAGTTTGATCAAAAAGGCTCTATCAGAACAAAATATGGTACAAAAATGGAATTGCATGCTGCAATCAATGCACTTCATGACAAAGGTCTGAATGTATATGCTGACGTGGTGCTAAATCATAAGGCAGGCGCGGACGGTACCGATACGTTCATGGCCGTCGAGGTTGATCCGAATGACAGAAAAACCCAAGTTTCACAACCCTATGAAATAGAGGGGTGGGTCAGATTTGACTTTAATAGCAGAAACAACAGATACTCTGGTTTCAAATGGAGATGGGAGCATTTCAATGGGGTTGATTTTGACAATAAATCAGGTAAGAAAGCCATTTTCAGAATTCTTGGAGAAAACAAGAATTGGTCCGAGGATGTCTCTCTCGAGTTTGGAAACTATGATTATCTGATGTTTGCCAACGTGGATTATATGCATCCTGATGTCCAGAAGGAAACACTGAATTGGATCAGTTGGTTTGTAAAAGAAACGGGAGTGGACGGCCTAAGATTTGATGCTGTCAAGCACATTAACAGTCAATTTATGAAAAAGTTCTTGAATCATATTCACAATGAATTTGGAAATGACTTTTATGCTGTTGGTGAGTATTGGGAATCCAGCAAGTCTATCATTGATCATTATATCAACGCAATCGATTATCAAATGGATATGTTTGACGTTGTGCTTCATTACAATTTCTATCGAGCTTCGCTTGATGGGAAAAATTACGACATGAGAACGATATTTGATGATACAATCGTCAAACACCATCCTGCCATATCAGTCACATTTGTAAACAACCATGATTCCCAAATGGATCAATCTCTGGAATCCAGAGTGGACAAGTGGTTTTCACCCTTGGCATATGGGTTGATTTTGCTTCGCAGAGATGGTTTCCCCTGTGTTTTTTATGGTGATTACTATGGTCTGACCAGGGAAAACTCCATGTCTCCTATCAGGGATGAAATAGATAAGCTTCTCAATATCAGACAAAATCATGCCTATGGCGATCAGATCGACTATTTTGATCACAAAAACGTGATTGGTTGGGTCAGATTAGGAAATGAAGAACACCCTCATGGTTGTGCAATTATAATGTCTAGTGGTGATTCGGGAGTCAAAAACATGAATGTTGGTCAGATGCATCATGGAGAAATTTGGATCGATAAAATGGGGAACGTTCAAGATCATATCATTATAGATGAACAAGGAAATGGCTTATTTGAGGTCAATGGCGGTTCCATATCGGTTTATGTAAGTCAATCCTAACAACTTACCGTCATTATGGACATGCTGGTCATATCAAGACTGTTGATATGATACCCCATATTTACTCCAGCCTAGATAGAGAGCCCCAACAGCTCCGTCTTGCGCTGGTTTTTTTATTGTCAGATTTGGATAGTCTTTCTTGATCTTCGTAATAAAGCTATCTCTGATATAACCTACATTGGTAATGATACCGCCTATATAAG
This sequence comes from Clostridiales bacterium 38_11, assembly GCA_001509345.1. GTDB lineage: Bacteria > Bacillota > Clostridia > Tissierellales > Dethiosulfatibacteraceae > 38-11. The sequence continues at coordinate 14,463 of LGGM01000020.1, read as the reverse complement.
TCAACTCTGCAGACTCATCTACTGAATATAGCTTTCGTATAACAGCATTGGCCAGCTGTAACAAAGCCTCAACAGACTCATCCATTATAGCCAAAGCCAGCGTGTCCTTTTCTTTGGCTGCCTGTACGGCGACAATTGCAAGCTCTGCGATCTTTTTCTTATCTGTATTGGAATCATGCACAAATCCAATAATATCCTCCACATCATCAAGCTCCAAAAATTCAATTACTTTTTCTGTCATAAGCGTGGGTGAAAGCCTTCCGTCATAGGATTTCATGATTGCTTTAAGAGTCTTCATGCCTATGTCATAACCGCTACCTTCATCTCCTAGAATATGCCCCCATCCTCCAACCCTTACAAGCCTGTTGTCGCGTATACCTGTCGCAATAGATCCAGTTCCTGAGACGATAATAACACCTTCATCTTTTCCCAGTGCTCCAACCAAGGCGGTTCTTGCATCATTGTAGACCATAATGTCACAGGTTATATTCAATTCCACAAAAATATCCCTGATGACTTGCTTATCCATTTCCCTGTCAACACCTGCCAGTCCCAATGAAATGAAAACCAAATCACTGTAATCAAACTGATGCTTTAGACAGTAATAATTGACAATGCTTCCAAAAACTTTCTTAGTATTCTCCAATCCTGAAGAGTAATAGTTTGACGGTCCGAACACACAACTATCTAGAATATGTCCAGCCATGTCTCCAAGATAGGTCAAGGTTTTGGTTCCTCCGCCATCAACACCGATACAATATTTCATAGTATACCTCTCTGGTTATTGATTTCTACAGGCTCTTTACATACTCAAACAGATCTTTGGCATTCTCTTGTTTTGTAAAATCCATGGGCGTCTTGTATGCATTAAGCATTCCTCTCTCGTCTGGAGTGAGATTTTTATTGTTTTTCAATATAACTTCTAAGATTTTCATCAAAACCTTATCTATAGTTGAGCGTTTGCTATAATCAAGGCCACCTCGAAGATAGAAAAATTTGATGGCTTCTTGCTCTTTATCTGTTAAATTACGCTTGATCACGGAATCAACCTCTTCTTTCCTTCCAGTAGAAGCGCCTGTTGGAAAGACAATTATATTTTTGGTCAGGTAAAGACTGACAGATTTTTTTATTGTTTTTATGCCATTGATGCCGGATTCATAGAGCCCACCACCAAAAATCAGAGTGTCGTATTCTTTCAGATTTTTAGACCTCACTTCCGCTCCTTGGAGTAATGCTGCACCAAGGGCTTCCGATATCCATTCAGCATATTTTTTTGTGTATCCGGATTTGGATCTATAAATGACAGCAACTTTTATATCAAATACTCTCCTGCCCTTTTATTGAGGATAAATCAGCGATGAAACTATCCACCGCAGACTCCGGAGTAGCCCATGATGTGACAATCCTAACTGATGATCTGTTATCATCAACCTTACTCCAAGTGTAGAACTGATAAAGCTTATTGAGTTTATCAATAACGGAATTGGGCAGTATCGGGAAAATCTGATTGGATGACGGTTTTCCCAAAAAATCATATCCCAGGCTCTTTACCGCTTCTGCAATCTTAAACGCCATTTGATTGGCGTGTTTGGCATTGTCGAAATACAGATTGTTGCTGAACAGCGTTTTGAACTGAATTCCCAATAGTCTTCCTTTTGCCAATAATGCACCGTTTTGCTTGATATAATATCTGAACCTGTCCTTCAATGCATCGTTGCACAGCACAATAGCCTCTCCTATCAAAGCGCCGTTCTTGGTCCCACCAATATAAAAAACGTCTGTCAGTTCTGGTAGATCTGTAATCTGCAAATCGCTTTCAGGAGACATAAGAGCCGAACCGAGTCGAGCGCCGTCCATAAATAGATACAGTCCTTTTTCCTGGCAAAAAAGGTGCAATTTCTTCAATTCAGTCTTTGTATATACTGTACCAATTTCGGTAGAATTGGAAATATAGACCATCTTGGGTCTGACCATGTGTTCATCGGTGTGGAAGATGAGAACCTTATCTATCTGCTCCGGTGTTATTTTACCGTCAGTCGAATCAATGACATTGATTTTGTGTCCCTTGGCTTCCACAGCACCTGTCTCGTGAACATGTATGTGTCCTGTTGATGCTGAAATAACTGATTCGTATGGCTTCAGTGCGGATGAGATCACAATGTAGTTGGCTTGGGTCCCCCCAGAGACAAAATGCACATCCACTTGATCATTGTCTATGGCTTTCTTGATCAACAATCTGGCTTGATCACAATATTCGTCTTCACCATATCCATTTTGCTGGACTAGATTTGTTGTTGATAACGCCTCCAGAATTTTGTCGTGTGCACCCTCACTATAGTCGTAAAGAAAGCTGAATTTTAAATTACTCATACCATTTTACCTGCCTATCCCTCATTTGTTTGTAAGATTAAACACAATAATATTTATATTATACATGTTTTTACGATTTATTCAAAGTTTTCATTGTTTAAATCTTGCTTGTTTAAGTCATTTGAATTCTGCTTATAATTGCTATATAATTGTATCTACCAATTTACAGTATCGACAATATATCTTGAAATGAGGAAGCAAATGAGTAAAAAACTGGTATTGGCGGAAAAACCGTCTGTAGGAAATGAAATAGCCAAGGTATTGGGCTGCAATGAAAAAAGAAATGGCTATATGGAAGGAAGCAATTATATCGTCACCTGGGCCTTTGGCCACCTTGTCACCCTTGCTGACCCTGACGCCTATAATAAACAATATGCCAGCTGGAATCTGGATGATTTGCCTATCATTCCCTCGGTGATGAAGCTGATGGTTATCAAACAATCCTCCAATCAATACAAAACCGTTACAAGCCTAATGGCCCGACATGACGTGAATGAAATCATTATCGCCACCGATGCAGGTCGGGAGGGTGAATTGGTTGCCAGATGGATTCTAGAAAAATCAACTATCAAAAAGGATATCAGGCGTCTGTGGGTTTCCTCTGTTACTTCAAAGGCCTTGAAAGATGGCTTCAATCGACTGCGTCCGGGGAAAGAATATGAGAATCTTTATGCTGCGGCCGTAGCCAGAGCTGAGAGTGATTGGATTGTTGGTATCAATGCCACCAGAGCCCTAACAACCAAATATAATGCCCAATTGAGCTGTGGCAGAGTCCAGACACCGACAGTCTCCATTATACAACAGCGGGAAGATGAGATCAAAAGCTTCATGCCTAGGAAGTACTATGGTATTCAAGCTGATTCATCAGGCATAACCTTTGTTTGGCAGGATCAGAAAACCAAAGGAAATAAGACCTTTGAATTAAGTCACATCGATCAGATACTCGCAAAAATCACTGGTCACGATGCAACTGTGGTCTCTGTAGAATCTAAAAATAGGTTGAGCTACTCACCGCCTCTTTATGATCTCACCGAGTTGCAGAGGGATGCCTTCAAAACATTCAATTATTCGGCAAAGAAGACCCTTTCAATCATGCAGACACTATATGAAAAGCACAAGGCACTAACCTATCCACGAACAGACTCCAGATATCTGACAGATGATATTGTGCCAACAATTCCTGAGCGATTGGGAGCCATCAGTATCGACCCCTACAAATCGATTGCTTTTGGCTTGCTAAAAAAACCTGTAATGGCATCTAAACGGTTTGTAGACAACTCCAAGGTATCTGATCACCACGCCATCATACCAACTGAAGAGTCACCTTATATCAGCTCTATGGAGTTTGATGAGAGAAATATATACGAGCTTGTGATCAAGAGATTCCTATCTGTTCTAATGCCACCATTTGAATATGAGGAAAAAACGATAACCATATCAATAAATGGAGAACACTTCACAACAAAAGGTGTACGTATCGTCAATATGGGCTGGAAACAAACAGACAAGAAAGAAATCTCAGATACGATTCTACCTGATATCAAAGCAAACAGCAGGCTCAACGTCAGTCGAATCGTCAAAACCTCCGGAGACACAAAACCACCCGCTTACTTTAATGAGGGGACTCTGCTAAGCGCAATGGAAAACCCAGTGAATTATATGCCCGCAGCTGAAAAAAAGCTCAAGGAAATTCTAGGTAAAACAGGTGGTTTGGGTACTGTGGCCACTAGAGCGGAAATCATCGATAAGCTATTTAACACCCAGCTTTTAGAGCTTAGAGGCAATAACATATTGGTCACCAGCAAGGGAAAACAGCTTCTAAATCTTGTTCCTGAAGAACTGAAATCACCACTGTTGACAGCCGAATGGGAAAGTAAGCTTAATCTGATTGCAGAAGGCAAGCTGAAGAAAGATAGCTTCATCAAAGAAATGAAGGCTTACACTGAGAAGATTATCAAGGAAATAAAAGGCAGCGAAGAGAAGTTCAGGCATGATAATCTATCAACCACCAAATGCCCGGATTGTGGTAAGATTATGTTAGAGGTTAAAAACAAATTTGGAAAAAGCCTGGTATGTCAAGACAGAGAATGCGGACATCATATCCAGCTATCCAGAACTACCAATGCCAGATGTCCTAATTGCCATAAAAAGTTGGAATTGATTGGAAACGATGATGATAAGACCTTTATTTGCAAAAATTGCAGTTATCGGGAAAAGCTATCTGCTTTTGAAAAAAGAAAAAAGGAACTGAATAGCAAAGGTGGAAAACGAGATCTCCAGAACTATCAACAAAAGCTTGAAAAGATCGAAAAAGAAGCCATTGAAGAAGATAACCCATTTGCCGCTTTGGCAAAACTGAAACTGGATGACAAAAACAAAAAATAAGATTTAAAGCTTAAGGAGCCTTATATGAAAGAGATTAATACAGTGCACAAATGGCTTTCTATCTGTTTCTTTCAATTTTCCCCTTTACTATGTTTCTTCTATCATTGACTTCACGATTGAATTTAGATATAGAGGGGTTTATACTTAATCTACTCCCTGAATCAAGATCTGCTTTTGGTCAGTATGATCAATAATTATTTATGGAGTGTTGTCGTCCATCATCATCTCATACAGGAACAGGGAGTATCCCTTTAATCAAAATATTTTCAAATAATCAAAACATCACCAGGGTTAAGGCTTTTGCAATCGTTGTATAACTGTAACCTTTACTTGCCAAATGCCTATATACCTTATGCCTGATATCTATGGATTCCTGACCGTTTAGGCTGTTGATTTTCTTGTTTGCCAGATAGACTGCATTTTCAATCATCGTTTCTTCATCAATTCTTCCAAGCCCTTCTTCAATCAATTCCGATGGGATACCTTTTTGAAGAAGCTTATTCCTCAGTTTCATCGTTCCATACCGGTTAATGTTAATTTTTTCTCTTAGAAACAATTCGACATATTTCTTGTCGTCCAGATACCCATAGCTTTTTAAATAACTTAGAACGTAGTGGATTATATCGTCTGTAAAGTTTTTTGCTTTTAGCTTATCAACCATTTCCTTTTCAGTTTTCTGTCTTGCTGTCAATAGTTTCATCCCATAATTGACAGCCCTGATTTTATCCTTATCTTTCATCTTTTCAATCTGTTTTTCTTGATCCATTCATAATTCAGAACAACATGTATCACTGCCATGGTTGAAAAGGTGTTTCCGGCTAGTGGATGTATCCTTCTATAAATGCTGTAGGGTATGTAATCATGGAACATGGCTGTAGTTCCCAAGGTCAAGAAAGCAATAGCTAAGAAAGTGTTTACGATTTTAAGCGTCTGGAGCTTCTGCATCAATCATTCCTCCTGATGTTTATAGGATAATTATAGCATAAATCTCTTTAATTTTAACTATTAATCCTTAACTCTTGCAATTGACGTCCCTTATGATTTATTATAGTACTATACATCCAAGGAGAGTGATTAAATGAGTAAAGTATATTTTATTGAGCAAAAGAATGCTTCTTACAACGAATTGGGCAAATCCGCTCTTGCGTTGCTAAAAACAATAGAAGCAGAAACCAACCATCAATTCGCTGAAAAGCTTCCCATCAAAGTTCATTTTGGTGAAAAAGGAAACAATACCTATATGCCAGCAGTATGTTATGATGCTATCATCGAATATTTGAAATCTAAAAATATTTCGCCAACGTATATTGAGACCAATGTGCTTTATAGAGGTGCTCGAACAACGGCTGAAAGCCATCTCAAGCTTGCGATTGAGCACGGTTTCAATCAAATCCCCATCATTTTTGCAGATGGAGAGATTGGAACTGATTATGATGAAATAGAAATCAACAAAGATTATATCGCCAAATGTAAAATTGGCAAAGCCTATCAGAAGTATAACCAGTATATCGTAATGAGTCACTTTAAAGGTCATAACGCTGCTGGTTTTGGTGGTGCTTTAAAGCAATTGGCTATGGGATTCGCTGCAAGGGGTGGTAAGTTTGCCCAACATTCAGGCATAACCCCTATTGTCGATGCGAAGAAATGCATCGCTTGTGGATTATGTATGGAAAAATGTGATTTTGATGCTATCCATATCGATGAAGCAGCAGTAATCGATAGCGATAAATGTGTTGGATGTGCCGGGTGCATAGCGGTATGCCCTGAAGCAGCAATAAGAAATGACTGGGGAGGATCCAATTTTTTGGAAAAGCTGGCTGAATATGCGTATGGGGCATCCAGACATAAGGATATCATCTACATCTCATTCCTTCAGAACATTACAGCTGATTGTGACTGCATGGGACAGCATATGGATCTGATTGCGGACAACATCGGTGTACTGGCCAGCAAGGATCCGGTAGCCCTGGATTGTGCATGTCTTGAGATGCTGCAAAAGAAATCAGGCCAACTCTTGTTTGATAAGGGTAGAAAAAGCCTTGCTCATGCGGAAAAAATCGGTCTAGGCTCAACCCGATATGAATTGATTGTAAATGAATAATAAGAGAGGTGGTTTATGACATTGCAAAGAGTGGAATTGAGCTTTCAACAAGAATTCAAGGGTCGACTGACAGCCGATAACCATACTATAGACATTGGCAACGAAAAAGGATCACTTGCACCTTATGATATGCTTTTGGGTGCTTTGGCATCCTGTTATTATTCAACTTTTCTTGATGTAGCAGTGAAAAAAAGGATACCCTTTGATAAGGCTGAAATCATTGTAACGGGTGAAAAGAGGACAGAAATACCCACCACTTTGGAATGGGTCAATTTAGACATAACAATATATGGAGCCAAATCTCAAAAGGGTATAATGAAGGCAGGAGAAATGGCTGCAAAATACTGTTCTGTTTATCAGACAATCTCTCATGTAGCTGACATGAAATGGAGCATTTCATTTGTTGTTTGAATCTTAGGAATAGATGTGATATAATATTTCAGATGTTGCGTCTAAAAATAAGGAGGTATATATATATGAAAATAAGCTGTATTCCAAGAGATATAACAGGTACAAGGGTTTCAAGAAGACTTAGAAAAGAAGATTTTGTACCTGGTGTAATATATGGAAAAGGAAAAACCCCAGAAAATATATCAGTAAGCAGAAAAGACATCGACAAAGTTATAAGATACCATGGAGAAAACGCAATACTAGAACTAAGTTTAAATGGCAAAGAAATGGATGTGATGATCAAGGAAGTTCAGAAGGATCCCATCCAGGGAACTGTCATTCATCTTGACTTGTACCAGATCAGCAAAGACCAAAAGGTACAGGTTTATGTGCCAATTCACCTTCTGAATGTTGATTTGTTGCCAGCAGATAGTGCGTTAGTTAGACAATTGGACGAAATCGAAATTGAGTGTGCTGCCAATATTATTCCAAGAAATATCGAAATTGATGTTAAAGGTTTGAAGATTGGTCATGCTATTCATGTCTCTGAAATTCATTTTGCTCAAGGGATTACTGTGCTTGAAGACAATGAAGCGGTCATCGTGTCCTTATCACAATCTAGAGTAGAAGCAGAGGATGTTGAAGAGGACGAAGAAGACGAAGAAGTTGAACCGGTTTTGATTGGTAGCGAAGAAGACGAAAAATAAACAATTAATAAATCACTTCATTATTTGGAGTGATTTTTAATATCAAGAATATCCAAAGGTAGGAGGCCATAAAATGAAAATACTAATAACAACATTTCCCTTTCCAAGTGAAGATCTGTTAAAACTTAAAAATGATTTTGCAGATATTGACATCGTATTTCCTGAAACAAAAGAACAGTTATTGAAGGAAATAGTTGATGCTGATGGTGTTGTTTCAATGGCATTAAAACAGGAACAGATTGAGGCGGCAAAACAGTTGAAATGGATACAGTCTTTGACCGCTGGAGTGGATGCTTATCCATTGGAATACCTTGAGCATCGAAATATCACACTTACAACCGGCCGAGGAATCCATAAAATACACATGACTGAATACGCAATCAGTATGATGATTATGGCTGCAAGAAGAATTGACACGATATTTCTCAATCAGCAGAAGAGAAATTGGGACAGTCACATCCCACAAAACGAAATCCACGGCAAAAAACTCGGGATAATCGGTCTTGGCTCCATAGGCCAAGAAATTGCTGAGATGGCTGCCATTCTTGGAATGGAAGTTTATGGAATAAAGCACACACCAACTGAAATAGCAAGTGTGAAAAAGGTCTTTGATATGAGTGGTTTGGATTTTATCGCTAAGAACTGCGATTATATAATAGCACTACTTCCCCATACACAAGAAACTGAAAAGATTATTGACGAGAAATTCTTCAATCTAATGGATAAGGATGCCGTTTTTATCAATATGGGCAGAGGAAAAACAGTTAACCAGGAACATCTGACACAGGCACTCAATGACAGACAATTCAGATTATGTATCTCTGATGTCTTCGAAACGGAGCCTCTTCCTGAAAATGATCCGCTGTGGGGCATGGATAATATCATAATAACACCCCACATATGCGGCCCTGTTGTGGATTATTTGGCCAAAGCCTATACAATCGTGAAAGGTAATATGGGTAAGTTTGTAAAAGGAAAAGCATTGGATAATATCTACTCTTTCAAAAAAGGATACTGATACACGGCTGCAAGGCTGCAAAAACAAAATGAAACCTGCTGATGCAGGTTTTATCCTTTTAAGTATTCTATTACTGATTCAATCTCTTCTTCGCTCAAATCCCTCAACTCTGTATCTGAGTATGCTCCCAAGTCGTTGGCAAAGAACTCGCATAAATCATCAACCATCATCTCGTCCACATCATCAAAACAATCGAAGATGCAATCTTTAAATGTTTCAAAGTCGACCTCATTGTGCTTATCCAAAGATCTAATGAGTTTTCTCCAATCTTTGAAATTAGATTCGTAGATACTTTTCAAGAATTTCACTCCTTCATCAAAATATTAATGCAAAGTTATTATAAAACGAATTATAAAAAATATCTACTGTTTTTTTGGTGATATGGTGATATTTAGATAAAAGACCATATTTTTAACACAGTTTTCAAAATCTTTACATTAGTGACGTTTATGATACAATAATAATATAATCAAGAAAGGATTGATCAAATGCTATATCCGGATCATAACGATTTCATCACTAGATATACCGAGAATCTTTTCGATGAACTGCGTGAAAATTTCAACCGATGCAAGGAAGAAATCAATGTTACACTAGTGCATGATTGTCGAGTTTCACTTCGTCGACTCATGGCGTTAATCGAAGTGTTATCCAGTCTTCATGCTGATGAAAAAAAGACATTAATCAAAAACAGAAAAGCTTTGAAAAAATTGCAAAAACGCTTTAGTCCAACCAGGGATGTCCATGTGTTGAAAAAATACATTTCGGACAATATAGTTTCATTGTGCGATAGTAACTCATTTTTGGAATGGCTAACCAGCCAGACCGCTAATACTGAGGAAACACTAATGAATGATTTGAAGAAAATCAAATTCTCTGACATTTTGAGAATCAAGGACAATATGTTTAGACTCTTTCTCAAAAATACATCGGAAATATCGTTAACAGATAGCTTATTTACCATTCTGGATGATATTTTCCTTGAAACCGTTGAAAAAATAGAAAAACTTGATCTAGGTAATTTGGTTACATTCCATTCTGTCAGGATTTCATTGAAACGCTTTCGATACACGCTGGAAATCCTCAATCAATTTGATAGTGCCTATCAAATGTCTTTATTTGATCTGAAGAATTTACAAGATTACCTTGGAGAAATCCAAGATTTATCTGTGCTCAAACATACTCTGATGAATTGCTCGCCTGATTTAAAAAATGAATTCGAGTATGATTGTATGCTTGATTTCATCAACGAAAAATTAACTTACCTAACCAACAGTTTTTATAATCAACGGTATGAAGTGCTAAAATTGTGGGAAATCAAAACATAAGGAGTGTTTTTATGACTATGAATCATGAAATCAGGAATTATTTCAACACCCTTGACAGAAGCTTGTTTATGGACAAAAACAAAGAAATGGCTAATGTCGACAGCCCTGTTCCAATTGGATATGGGCAAACCATATCCCAACCCTCTCTCGTGCTTGAAATGACTCAGCTATTGATGCCTGATAAAGGTATGAAAACCTTGGAGATCGGTACGGGAAGTGGTTATCAGACCGCTTTGCTTTCTGAGTTTTCAAAAGAAGTCTTTACAATAGAAAGAATCCCACAGCTTTATATCAAATCCAAGACTAGATTGGAAAACATGGGCTACAAAAATGTTTGCTTCAAGATGGATGACGGTACCATGGGCTGGCCTGAATTTGCACCATTCGATCGAATTATTGTGACTGCTGCAGCCAGGTTCATACCATCATCTCTTACACATCAGCTGTCCCCCAATGGCAGAATGGTCATCCCGGTAGGGGGACCTAATTTTCAGGAACTGTTGCTTGTCACTAAAGACGAAAAAGGGGAAGTCATTACCATCAACAAGGGCTATGTTCGGTTTGTCCCGCTAATTGGCAAATATGAATGAATGCTTAGCATTGACACCCCATGATATATTGATTATAATAGTCATCAACAGGGTTCTTGGGTTTAGGTGGTGTTTGAAACGCCATCTGAACCTTAGAAACCGTTATCCAGAGACTCTACAGTTCTTATCTCCCACTTATAGAAATGGTAGTCTTAGAACTGTTAGTCATCGGATTAATTGAAGAGAAGCGTTTCAGGTGCCTTTACAAGGAGAATAGGGAATCCGGTTTAAATCCGGAACGGGCCCGCCACTGTAATGAATAGTGCTTTTTATTTAGCCACTTCCACTGGAGGGAAGGCAAGAAGCATGTTATGTCAAAGCCAGGAGACCTGCCTGAAATCAATCATCTTTTCCTAAGCAGAAAAGATATCGTTTGGATAATGGAAAGTCCACACTTATATGGGTGTGGACTTTTTGATATAAGGGAGGAATCATCATGAAACTGTTAAATAGCACTTTATCTAGAATCACAGCCTTGAACCAGGAATCGATGCAAAGAAGTCGAGCAAGAATCGATAATCTTGTCAAGCCTGTTGGGAGCCTTGGTCGACTTGAAGATATTGCAGTCCAAATCTCCGGTATAACCGGCGAGCTTTTCCCGGATTTAAGCAATAAGGCCATTATCGTCATGGCCTCTGATAACGGCGTTTGTGAAGAGGGAATCGCTGCCGCACCTCAGGTGGTGACAAGAATCCAAACTATCAACATTGCCAATGGAGTAAGTGGTTTGGGTCCCTTGGCAAGAATGTGCGGTGCAGATATAGTGGTTGTGGACATCGGTGTTATGTCTGATATTGAGCATGATAGAGTTATCAATCGAAAAATTAGATATGGTACAGGAAATATTGCTAGAGGTCCTGCCATGTCTTATGAAGAAGCTGTAAAAGCTATCGAGACCGGTATAGAAATCACTGAGAATGAAATCAAAAAAGGCAGAGGGCTTATTGGAACAGGTGAAATGGGAATAGGAAACACGACATCAAGCACCGCGTTGCTATCTGTACTCACTGGTATAGACCCACAAAATATTACAGGTGTCGGTGCCAATCTGCCATTTGACAAACTTGACATGAAGATAAGCGTCATCAGGCAAGCTATCAGTGTCAACAACCCTGATAAAAATAATCCTGTCGATAGCCTAGCTAAGATAGGTGGACTTGATTTGGCAGGCATGACAGGGATTGTTCTTGCCTGTGCCGCCAATAGAGTTCCCTGTGTAATTGATGGATACATCTCTACAATTTCTGCTGTCCTTGCATGCCGGCTTTCGCCTTTATGTAAGGACTATATCATCCCATCTCATCATTCATTGGAAAAGGGAGCCAGAATTGCAAGTGAATGCCTGGGTATAAAACCTATGTTATTTATGAATATGCGATTAGGAGAGGGTAGCGGAGCCGCATTGGCTTTTCATATTGTTGAATCGGCTGTCTTGATGAACCGTGACATGATCACCTTTGAGGAGTCTGGTATCGATTTGGTCTGAAGAAAAACCATTCTATTAAACTTTCTGTTTTCTGAATAAAATGACTGATACAATAATAATTGCACCACTTACAAGATTAAGCTTGAAAAGTTTCTCACCTAGAAAAATTATAGCAAATATTGTCGATATTACTGGAACAAGATTAATAAACAATGCCGTCTTTCTCGCGCCAAGTTCCTTTATAGCCATTTGCTGTATTGTATAGCCGATGACCGAAGGGAATATTGCCATGTAAAGAACAGCCAGAAACGGCATCCAGCCTATTCTTATATAATCAAGTGATATCAGCTCTTTAGCTGTGAATGGAAATAACATAATCGCAGAAAACACGAATGTATAAGTCGTCAGTTTTAATGGTGTAAAAAACGGCATAATCCGCTTGACAATGATACCATATGTTGCCCACATGGTAGCCCCGCAAAGCATCAACAAATCACCCAAATTTAAATCAAAGCTTATAATTCTTTGGAGATTCCAATTGGATAACGTCAATACAACACCTGCAAAAGCAGTCAGGATAAAGAATATTTTTCTTGGCGTTAATTTTTCCCCTAAAAAAATGACCGCCATCAATGCCGTTAGTAGTGGATTGACTGCATTGATCATGGATGCTTTGGATGCATCTGTATACCTTAAAGCATAGAAAAAAAACATATGATATCCAATCATCCCAACACCTGCTGTCAAAACAGCGTATTTGACACTGGATAATTTTATGCGCCAATTGTCTTTTTCATTTAAAACCATTATTGGAAATATGATAATCGCTGCAAAAAACATTCTCAAAAAAGTGAGTACCAGGGGACTTAATGCGTAAACCCCCATTTTCCCAGTAATAAAAGCACCTGCCCAAAACACAGTTGCCATCAGCATCAATAAGGTCATCTTAGTTTCATTCTTCATTTTTTATAATCCCCGTTGATTAGATAAACTAAAGCCGCAATAACTGCGGCTTCATGTTTAGTCTATTGAATATGGAAGAAGTGCAATACTTCTTGCTCTTTTAATAGCTGAAGTAACCATTCTTTGATGCTTTGCACATGTCCCAGTAATCCTTTTAGGTAATATCTTACCTCTTTCAGTGGTATATTTTCTTAATTTGTTTATATCTTTATAGTCAATATAATCAACTTTATCTTTACAGAAATTACACACTTTTTTGCGCGGTCGTCTTCTTTTGTTATTAAATGCAGACATCTTTTGAACCTCCTTTAAAATGGAATATCGTCATCATCAGCAGGCTGGAAAATATCATCATCGGAAAAATCAGGGAAATTATCTCCGCCATCATATTGCTTGGCCTGGATTTTGTTTCCTGATGTGTTTTTGTCTCCCCAATCGATAAATTCAACTTTACTAGCTAACACTTCGGTTGTGTATCTTTTTTCTCCTGAATTTGTAGTATATGAACCTGTTTGGATTCTTCCGATTACAGCAGTCATCCTACCTTTAGCCAAATAATTAGCACATACTTCTGCTATTTTCCCGAAAACAACCACCGGAATAAAATCAGCAGTCGGTTTTCCTTGAGCAGTGAATTCAGCTTTTTTATCTTTCGATAAATCTTTGTCAACAGCCAGGGTAAAATTTGTTACCGCCATGCCGCTTGAAGGGATAAATTTAAGTTCAGGATCTCTGACCAGTCTTCCTATTAATACAACATTATTCATTATACTCTCCTATTATCTTTCGTCTTTTGTGATCATGTGTCTCAGTACTTTCTCATTAATCTTGCAGATTCGATCAAGTTCATTAACAGCGTCTGCTTCTGATGTAAAATTCATAAGAGTGTAAAAACCTTCTTTAGTTTTCTTAATCTCGTAAGCTAATCTTCTTTGGCCCCATTCTTCAAATTTCTCGACTGTGCCTTTGTAGCTTTCCACAATGGACTTCAATTTGTCCATTTCTGCTTTTCTGGCTTCTTCTTCTAAATTCGGTATGAAAATAAAAACTCCTTCGTACTTCTTCAATGTATTCACCTCCTTTTGGACTTAAGGCTCTCCTATTGAGAGCAAGGATATAAGCTTTGATATTATATCACTATGTAAAACAATAATCAAGGCATTAAAATAAAATCAGCAAAATCAG
>LGGM01000093.1 GCA_001509345.1 Clostridiales bacterium 38_11 | reverse complement strand
AAACTTATCGCTAAGTTTTCTAAGTTGAGGGATGATCACTTGACTGTCTACCACATTGGCCGGTCTGGTTTCTTCTATAATGGGTAATTCAGACCAAGCGTCACAGAGAACAAAATTTCGATAACCCCAGAAATACCTAATCTCTTTCTGAGGAGGTTTGGGGAAATGAATCATGACACCCAGTCGGCTTTCTGGATCACCCTTCGGCCTTCTATTTTTCTTGAATCGATCTTTTACCGAAGTCTTCAGGTTATTCTCTTTCACCTTGACCGGGATATTCGTAGAATCAAAGGCTAGATACCTTCCCTTGATCTCGCCCGATGCAATGAGCTTCTTGACCAGAGCATTTCTCACCTCTTGCAACATACCATTATCCGTATCAGCTAAAAAGGCCGAGAAATTCTCCACCTGGGGCAACCTTAGAGGATGAAAGCCGAAGACTATAGCCAGATCAGGGTAATCTCTTAATTCCCTTGCTAGATCAGAAAAATAGGAGATATTTTTCATGTTCTTGTAAACGAGTGCTTTTAATAAAGCCTCATAACCCACAGGAGGTCTACCAGTAACAGGATATAGTCTCTTTAATGATGAGGTATCCAAAAAAGAGAACAAGATCTCATATTTCTCCAATGGTTTCAGATTAAAAACTGTTTCTGTCTTAAAAAGCAATTTTTGGTTAGCCTTAAATTGGTTCATACCCTTACCTCCTACTTTTCTGAAAGGTGGTCTAACTAAACCTAAAATATCACAATATAAAGTCCGGGTGGAGGTGGAGACAAAATAAGATACGCCAATATTTTGCGAATGATAGAAAAGAAGGTTTCAGAAAACATATCAAGATAAAAAATTCACCTCCAGACCTCGAAAAGAATAAAAAAATGAGGCAAAAATAGGAAAGAACCCTCTTAAAACCCTTATCCAATAAGGGTTTTAAAGCTGGAGGTGAAACGTAAAAGCCTATACTCTGGAAAGCCTTGGAAAGTAAGGGTTTCAGAGTTTTCTGAAAGCATGAAATTATTAATATTAGGAGATTAGGGCGTGAATAAAAATGAAAGAATAAAAGCGGTACTAAAAGGTAAAAAAGTAAATAAAATACCATTTTCTTTTTGGACACATTTGCCAAAAATTGATTTAGATCCAAAGCTTTTGGCAGAAAAAACTTATGAATTTTATAGTAAATACAATATTGACTTCATAAAAAGTATGCCTAATGGGATGTACTCAGTAGAGGACTTTGGGTGTAGATGTGACTATTCTGAAATTAAAAGTGGTGGAGTAGGCAAAATAATAAGCTCTCCTGTAAATAAATTGGAAGATTGGGTTAAGATAAAGCCGGTTAATATAAATGAGGGTGCATTAGGCAGAGAATTACTTTCTTTAAGGCTTCTTTTGAAAAAGGTGAATGGTGATGCTCCTGTAGTTGTTACAGTATTTAGCCCTGTAACAACAGCAGCTAAGCTTTCAAATAATAAGCTATATAATCATATAAAAGGAGAAAATACTGAGTTAGTTCACAAAGCATTGGATATAATAGCAGAAATTACTTCGAAATTTATTGAAAAGGCAATAGAATTAGGTGCTAGTGGAGTATTTTTTGCAGCGCAATCGAGCAGCTATAACTTTTTAAATGAAGATCAGTATAAAAAATACGGAGTACCCTATGATATTAAAGCCTTAAGAGGAAGTCTCAAGGGATGGTTTAATATACTACATATTCACGGTAATAATATAATGTTTGATCTATTAAAAGATTATCCTGTAGAGGCCATTAACTGGCATATCTGGGAGGCAGGTCCTACTATTACAGAGGCTAGAAAAATAACTGACAAATGTTTAATAGGAGGAATTGTAAGAACTGATATTACTGAAAATAATAGAGAAGCAGTTTCCAGCCAAATAAAGAATTCTTATGAGCAATCGAATGGATACAAACATATAATAACTCCTGGGTGTGTTGTTCGATATCCTATAAATGGAGAGATGTTAAATTTTATAAAGGAAGAAATAGAAAAAGTGGGTAAAACTGCTTCAAATCATTTATAAGATATACTTTTATATATTTTAAAGATTATTAAATAATTAGAGATTGAATTATAAATAAGAATATTAATAAAATATTAAGAGGAGTGAGTTCATATGTTTATACCTGAGGGGGTTATTAAAGTAAAAGGAACTCCTTATGAGCAGGGGAAGCAGCAAGGTGAAAAGATTGGTGATATTATTAAAGAAAATGTTATAAATATTAAGCAAAGTATTGCAAAAAGCAATGTAAAAGAAAAATATTATAACGAGCTTTTGGAAGAGAATTTAGGATTTATTGAAAAAGCTGAACCCGATGTATATGAAGAGATGAAGGGAATTTCGGATGGTGCTAAAATAGATTTTAATGATATTGCTATAATTAATATTCCTATTTATTTTATGCTGGATATATTTCCTGATGAATGCAGTTCTATATTGGCAAGGGGCAATGCAACTTTTGATGGTAATACTTACTTGATTAAAAACAGGGATATGAAGCTCCCCACTTTTAAGCAGATAGTTTTGGAAAGAGGATATATAAATGGTGATAATATAGTAGAAGTGAACGGTGCAGGTATAGTTACTTATCCCGGGAATGGGATAAACAAATATAGCCTGGCAATATCAACGACTGGTGTGTGGTCTAAAAAAATACCTGTAGATGTAGCGGATATTTCAAAAACCGATGTTCTTATAAATGTCCATTTTATTTTGGAAAGCTGTAAAAATGTTGATGAGGCTATTAAGTTTTTGAATAATATCAAAAGAATGAATGGTATTAACCTTTTGATTGCCGATAGAAGTAAAGCTGTAGCCGTTGAAGTAACTCGGGATAAAATAGTTTTAGAAGAAGATGAGGATGGCATATTAGTAAGGACAAACCATTATTTGTCAGAGGAATTAAGAAGATTGAATAAGAGCCCTAAAGAGTATCAGTCAACATATAAGAGGCTTGACAGGATAAAGAATTTTTTACATAAGAAACAAGGAAATATTAAATTTCAAGATATGTTAGAGATTGCATCAGACCATGAAAATGCACCGTATAGCTGTATATGCAGGCACAGGTATGGGGCTGATGAAAGTGAAGCAAAGACTGTATCTTCAAGCCTTATTGTATTGGAAGATAAGCAAGTTTGGACAGCACTTTGTAATCCATGCGAAGCATTAAAGCTTTCTTACGTGTAGGTGAATTTTAGATGAAAGAATTTTTTGTTAACTCAAAGGGCAAAATAGCATAGGCTTGACCGCAGATTGATGAATAGGCAGAGATATATTGCAAAGTACTTATGGAAATAAGATTATCAAGACATATAATGTATATCGCACAAAGTATAATATAGTATGGATACCTAAATGTCGCTGCGGTATTTTAAATCTCAGCCTGTGAGGGGACTTAAGAAAGTTTTTTATTAAATTACAAAAAGTTTACCTGGGTATGAAATTATTTAATACAATATTCAAGTAGATCATATACATATAGTGATGGTAATACAACCAAGATATAAACTATCAGAGGTAGTAAGTAGAATAAAAGCTCAAACTGCCAGTAAACTAAAGAAAAAGTTTTCCAGGCTATCCAATGTCTATCGGGAATAGAAATAATTTGGTACTAGGTTACTTTGTCTTTACTATATGCCTAGATGAAAAGGCCATATTGAAATACGTAAGATAGCAAAATATTCAGGATTTAGGTCAGGCGAATATTGAACTGTTTTGAATATAGTAGTGGCCAAGGTAATCAGAAGAAGAGTAAGAAGAGACAAAGTGGAAAACCCCATGTGCAAGCCTATGGAACCTTTCCACATTTCGAGCCAAGCTCGATGCCTTTCGGGTTAATAAAAATGAAGCCAAAAAGGAGGTGAGAAATTAAATAAGTCATTAGCTGAGAAACAAAGGAAAGCTTACAAAGAGAAAAACGTGGAAAAATTAATTTCTTTTTCAGAAACTTTCCACAGAAAAATGAAGAATGTCTTTCAAAGAACAACTAAATATATTATAAGGAGTTTAATAGATGAAAACACGGATTATCAGATTTACCTTAATTTTTTTGTTAGTAATTGTCGTTGGTGTTGTATATGCATCAGCTGAAAATGCGAAATATGGTGGCGTTTTAAAAATAGGTCTTTCAACTGATCCAACGGATTTGAATCCCTTTATTCAATCTGGAGGATCTTCAGAGCGGGTAAAGACATTAGTATATAATTCGCTTTTAATGTATGATATGCAAGGCAATTTACTTCCATCTCTTGCCGAAAGTTGGGAAATGCCAGATGAAAAGACATATATATTCCATATTCGTAAAGATGCGAAGTTTCATAACGGTCAGCCAGTAACCGCTGAAGATGTTAGATTTTCCATAGAGACCATTATGGACATTTCCACAGGAGCATTTCTTTATAAAAATTTCACGTCATCTATAGAGAATGTTACAGTTATTGATGAAAAAACGATTAAAATTGTACTTAAATCAAAAAATGCATCATTCCTTGGTTTACTTGGAATGCTTCATGCTTCCATCGTCTCAAAAGATTGGGTAGAGGCTGGTCATGATCTTAACAATGAGATGATGGGTACAGGTGCTTTTAAGTTTGTAACATGGGACCGGGGAGTCAAACTTACTTTTGTTCGGAATGACAATTACTGGAGAGAAGGACTTCCCTATCTTGACGGCATAGAACTTGTTCCAATTAAAGATGAGGATGTTAGGACTAATGCCTTAATAGCAGGAGAAGTTGACTTTGTTGATTTTCCACCCTGGAAAGCCTGGAACGAAATTGAATCAAAACCTGATTTAACCATAAGCAAGTCAGCTAATTTTGCAATGGTACTTTTTTTCAATCCACATTTTGAACCATTTGCAAATCCAAAAGTCCGCCAGGCCATAAAATATGCCATTGATGATAAAGTAATTGCTGAATTTGTTTTCTTTGGGCACGCTGTACCCACTGGAGGGGGTTTTCTACCACCCGGTCATTGGGCAACGACTGATGCTATCCAGAATTTCTATACTTATGATCCAGAGAAAGCCCGTAGTTTAATTGCTGAAGCAGGGTATCCTAATGGATTTAAGGTGAAACTTCTCGCTACCTCAACTTATGGGATGCATAGAATGACTGCTGAAGTTATTCAAGATCAATTAAAGAAAATTGGAATTGATGTCCAGCTTGAGCTAGCAGAATGGGGGAGTGCTATCGAAAGACGTGCAAAAGGGCAATATGATTTTATGGTTTATGCTGCAGGCTTGACACGTCCTGATCCAGATTTCTACTCCGACTATATTGAGTCCACTGCGGGGTTTATGGCTAAGCCTGTCGGATACAAAGACGAAATGACGGACAGACTTCTGGAACTTGGTCGCCTTACTTTAGATCCTGAATTGAGGAAAAGAGTATATTCTATCCTAGAAATGCGTTTTCTGGAACAATGTCCTATTGCTGTTCTTGCTAGAAGAGAAACTGGTTTTGCCCATAAAACCAAGGTCAAAGGATTTCTAAACTTTGCCTTTGGATATATGTCTTGTGTAGAACCATTTGATGGTGTTTGGATAGATCAGTAGGACTAAAAAGTGCGAGTGGAAGTTGCCTTCATAGCAGAGTAACTTCCACTTTCTATGTTCGCCCGACATGGGCAATAACTCGGCAGTGAAAGTCTGCTATGGGCTTGAAAGTTGTAACCATTAGCCAAACAGCAAGGGTGTCCATCGTGAGGTGGAATCTGAAGGAAGCTGAAGGCAAAGTCTCGCACCGACGAACAGAAACTACATAGAAGGCATACGTGGAAG
>LGGM01000092.1 GCA_001509345.1 Clostridiales bacterium 38_11 | reverse complement strand
GGACTTGCCATGAGCTCATTCGGTTTTATGCCGGAATTTGGACATACTCTGGCTTCCTATTCAGAGATTACAATCGCCATGGTATCCTTGTATGGCTCAGGAGCATCTGTACTGAATAAACATTTTGGAAAACAGTTTCTGCCGCTAGGCCAACCCTTTGGCATGTTCAAGGGAGAAAAGGTTTCAAAAGCAATCATAAATTCAGCATCTTAATAGATCTATGCTTTAAACAACAAATTTAAAACTCTGAGATAAGATTCTCAGAGTTTTTGTATTAAAGCATCTAATTATTATGGGCTAGCCTGCTTGCTGCTGCAGCTGCGATACCGGCTACAAGATCGTCCAAGAAGGTATGGATGTGACTTCCCTTGGTATCCAATTTCTTGAGTATACCGGGCTTGGTTTTGTCCAGATAGCCATAATTGGTAAAACCGATGCTGCCGTAAAGGTTGACTATTGATAATGGTATGATTTCACTCATCTGATTTTTTCCTCCTTTGGTCTGAGTTTATTATTGAGATTCGGTTTTTCAGATAGGTTTATTATAGCTTGATTTATGGGATAAAACAATGAACTTTAAAGTTTTAAAAAAACCAAAGAAGTGATATAATTAACGGACGCATTGATACATTGATTATAAAGGAGAGTGTTAGCATGTATGATGTTCTAATCAAGCATGGAACGGTGATAGATTTTGAAAACAACAAGAGAATGATGGCCGACGTGGGCATAAAAGACGGCAAAATTATGGACGTTGGACATTGCACCGAGAGTGCGAAGGAAACTATTGACGCCAAAGGAATGGTGGTTTCTCCAGGCTTCATCGATATCCATATGCATGAGGAGATAATAGGCAATACAGATGACGGAGACGATTACGACATCGCCAACAAGATGCTCAAAATGGGTGTTACAACGGCAGCAGCAGGTAATTGTGGCAATAACAGACAAAAAACCGATGTCTTTATGGATTTTGTCGAAAACAGTGGTGCTCCTATCAATTATCTGAGTTATATTGGACATAATTTTCTGAGAAATGAACTGGGAATCGACCCCTACAGATCTTCAACCAAATCAGAAATCAATAAGATGAAAGAGATGGCCAAGATTTACATTGAGAAGCATGGTGCTATAGGTATTTCTTTTGGTATTGAGTATTCACCCAGCATCACATTTGAAGAACTAGTAGACATGGCATCAGCCGTAGACTATAACAATATATTGTTGTCCGCTCACTATAGGGCTGATGCGGACCGATCATCTGCATCTATCAAAGAGATGATTGAGGTATCAAGACTGACCAAAAAACCAATGCAGATATCCCATATAGGCAGCTGTTCAGCCTTCGGCCATATGACAGAAGCGTTAAGACTTATAAAAGAAGCTAGAGAAGAAGGACTGAGTATTGAGGCGGATTGCTATCCCTATGATGCGTTCAGTACCCGCATTGGGAGTGCTGTTTTCGATGAGGGTTGTTTTGAATCTTGGAAAAAATCCTACGATAGCATACTGCTGACTGAGGAGCCTTTTAAAGGTAAATACTGTGATGAAGAGCTCTTCAACAAAGCAAGAAAGGAATACCCCGCAATGCTGGCGGTGGCATTTGTCATGAATGAGGAAGAGGTTGTTGAAGCGTTGAATGCACCGTTTGTCTATGTGGCTAGTGATGCTTTGCTGAATAGAGCACAGGGACACCCAAGAGCAGCAGGTACTTTTCCGAGAGTGTTGGGGAAATTTGTCAGGGAAGACAAGAGTATGGAATTCATTGATGCGCTGAAAAAGATGACGCTGCTTCCTGCAAAGAGGCTGGGACTGGACACCAAGGGTGACATCAAGCCGGGTATGGATGCTGACATAACTATTTTCAATCCAGATACCATTATAGACAAGGCTACCTTTATCAGCCCTGTAGAAGCACCGGAAGGCATCGAATATGTGCTGGTGGACGGGCAAATAGCCTTGAGACATAAGTCGATTATAAAGGGTAGGCTTGGAAAGGCAATCAGGAGAAATCAACTATCATGGGGCAAATAATCGCCCCTTTTTTTCCGATGACTAACAGTGCTTATCTCCCACTTCTATAAGTGGGAGATAAGCACTGTAGAGCCCCTGGATAGCGGTTTCTAAGGTTCAGATGGCATTTAAAACGCCACCTGAACCCAAGAACCCTGTTAATTATGGAAGGATTACTTTTTTTATGATATAATCAAAAAGATTTATTACTTAGAACATTAATGATTCGAGGGGTGACAAATGGCTAAAAAGAAAGTCAAGAAAATAAGTCCATTAGAGAAGAAAAAGGATCTGAATTGGTATTATCTGTTACCTATTTTATTTATTGTGGGAATACTGCCCTTGATCGTGTATGCACAGGTCATAGAGGTTGAAGGACTTGAAAGAATCAATTGGAAGGGTGGCGCAACCAGTTTAGATTTTTTCAGCTATTTTAAATCGGTTGTTTTTGTGGTTGTTTCTTATTTTTCGGTAATTTTGCTGGTCTTGCTGAGATTGACCGGTCAGTTCAGATTCAGGCTTTCTAAGTACGACATCAAGTACTATATACCCTTGGCGATTTATATTGTGTTTGTCATCGCATCGTTTTTCAATGCTGATTATCGAATTGTCGCATCAAGGGGATTTATCGAGCTGTTTCAAGGGGTATATGTCCTGATTGGTTATGCTCTTGTGGTGGGTGCGGTCATGAACTACGTTCAGAATGAAAGGCATGTGAAGGCTATTGTAGGGGCTTATATATTTGTCGGATGTGCAACAGCAGTGCTGGGAATCAGTCAGTATTTCGGATTTGATTTTTTCAAGACCATGTTTGCCAGATACCTAATACTACCTGAATATCTGCATCATATCGCTGAGACTTTGGAGTTCACATTCGGTAAGTTCACCATCTATGCGACCATGTACAATACCAACTTTGTTGGTAGCTTTGTAGCCATTCTGTTGCCTTTATCCTTTGCGCTATTCATGTATGCCAAGGACAAGAAACAAGTTGTGCTGTCTGGTGTTTTTATGGCGCTGATGGCATTTGTCTGGATAGGCTCCAATTCAAGAGCGGGCTACCTGGGGGTGGCATTTGGTTTTATATTTGTCATATTGCTCTTAAGAAAACAGCTCAAGCGAAATGTAAAGAGACTGTCTGCTTTACTGGTTTCTTTCTTAGTGATTGCCATCATCATGAATGCAGCCTCAGGCGGGAAGGTGCTGAGAAGATTTGGCTCTCTGGATATCGGCGCTGAAATACAAAGAATGGGAGCAGACAGGGAGAATAGGGTAAGATTTGAGAATCTGATATTCGATGAGAATTCTTTGGCGATTATCACATCTGCCGAGAGCTTGAAAATTGTATATGACGATGAGCAAATGACATTTGAGGACTTGGAAGGTAATCCCTTGGCAATTCAAATAATTGGTCAGTCCGTTATATTCACAGATAATAAATATATTGATTATAGCATTAAACTAGATGAGGATAAGGGAAAATTCAATGTCCAGGCGTACAATCAGAGCTTTGATATCTTTTTTACAGAAGAAGGATTTAAAATGGCGGGATCCGGTGGGGTCCTGGGAGTCACTGAACATCCATCCAGATTGTCACTGATGGATGGCTATGAGAGATTTGCATCATCCAGGGGTTATATCTGGTCAAGAAGTCTGCCCATGCTCAAGCATACCTTCTTTGTCGGATATGGTCCGGATATGTTCACCATCAAATTTCCCCAAAGGGACTATGTGGGCAAGATCAACGCATTCGACAACGAATCCATTATAGTGGACAAGCCCCATAACATGTACCTGCAGATCGGTATCAATACCGGTTTCATATCCCTGTTGGCACTGCTGGCCATTTATCTGATGTACTTTATCGACAGCATGAAATTGTATTACAAAAGGAATTTGACCACACTGATGGATTACGTGGGAATCGGAGCCTTCACTGGTGTTATGGCCTATCTGGGAGCGGCGTTCTTCAATGACCAGATTATCTCTGTAGCGCCACTGTTCTATGTTATGGTTGGGCTTGGCATAGCAATCAATGGACTCATCCGGAAACAGGCTGCCTAGAAGTTCTTGGGGCTGTAATATTTCATCTTAATCATATTCTGATTGTTTTCGTAATGGAAGACTTCTCCGGTTTTAAAGGAGAGGTTTTTTATGATTTGGGATGTCTCTTGCTTGAAGTTACTGTGATCGGACACCCAAAAAAGACCGGTTATTTTGGCTGCCGCGTCTTGAATCGCGCTGTCAAAAAGGTCTGGATAGGATGCATAAGAGACAATATCCTTGTCGCATGGGTGCAGCCACTGGCTATGACAGAGATTCAGATAATCGTCTATATCCTCGATATTCTTTTGTATAAAGACCTTGGATATGGCATGGGGCTTTCGGATGACTTTCTCGATTATTTGGGCAATCCTTTTTTTTATGCCATGAGGATCAGGAAAAAGAGACAGAAGCTTTGAATAATCTCCTATACAGATACTGACTGCATTTTTGGGTAATGTTTTACCGGAGATTCTTTCGATTATGTGGGTATGAAAATCCTGTATCATCTGGATATCGATATCCGAAGCGGGGATAATTTTTTTGGAATCAAAATTGACAGCGTCAGTGTATCCTTGGTGCTTGCAATTGAGGACATCAAGAATCATCTCATATTTTTTGTGCAGATGGGTTGCAAATCCGGAAAAGAAAAATATGAAGGGGTGAGAGATAGAATCCAAAGAATGGTGGCAGGCATATCCCATGATATAGGACAGAATCTTTTCTCTGGCATCAGCATCTTCTGTTCTTTGGTAGTATTCGACCATGGCGGAGAATAGAAGATTGGTTTCGGACGAGTGGATGATTTCACCAAAATTCTTGTGCCATGGCACCACACCATGGTATAGGAAAAAATCAGGTCCCTGGCAACCGAAATTAAACAGAATTCGGTTTTTGTCAATGATTTCAATTATTCGATCATCGACCAGCTTAAGTGCTTCATCGCCACAATAGTAATGATTGATAAAGTCGGACATTTTACCACCCCTTGAAAACAAATTTATGTCATTTAACAAGTATCAGACCCTATTTTTGATATAGGCTGCAATTGCTGTATAGTTGTCTTTGGTACAGAATATGCCCAGGCTACTTAAGGCATCTTCTTTGATTAGTATAGTTTGGTATTTTGGATAGAATTTTATCTCTCGTATCTTGGACCATCTAATTCTAACAACATGTTTGGTCTGACTGAGTAGTCCGGCACCTGCAGTGGTTGGGTTTTTGCTGAATATTGATAGAATGATGGTCAGAAATCCAATTATTGTTGATTTTTGCCTATAGTGCTCCTGACTCTTGCAGGTAATGCCATTTTCGTCCATTTCAAACTCAACAGCATATTTGCCACCGAAGACAATCATGATAAACATAGCAGTGACAAGCATGAGGAGTATAATCAAGCCGATACCATAGAATGCGTCTCTCGAGCCACTGCCAATTGATGTGAAAAATAAAACCAATATGACAATCCCAAATGGTATGCCAATCGCAATCATTAGCTGTTTGAGAATCAGGATATTCTTGAAAATCGGAACATTGATTTGCCAAGAGGTTTTCTCATCCGTCGATGTTTTCAAAATTTCACCCCGCTCAGTTTATTTTAATAAAGGACAGTGGCAACGAAAACACACATCATCCTGTATGTTGTTAAGGCTAGCACAGGCATTGCAAAATATGATGGTGTCTTTTGATTTGTCAAATTTCTCATAGGAGTTTAGCCCGCCATGATGCCTGACTCGATCTCCAACCTGGTAATAATC
>LGGM01000091.1 GCA_001509345.1 Clostridiales bacterium 38_11 | reverse complement strand
AAAAGTTGAAAGACTAGATGTAGGAAAAACTCCTTGTTCAACTTTTGTTTAGAAATTAAGTACTTTGCATAGCTAATGGCTATGACATTATTATACTAGAGGGTGATTTTACGTATGGAGATTGAAAAATATAAAAGAATATTTGATGCCCAACAAGGTGTGATAAAACTAGCTGATTTCACAGCTGAAGGATACCATAATACAGTTTTGGATAGACTAATCAATGATGGTTATGTAAATAAGTTGAAGACAGGTTATTATGAATGGCTTTACGAAGAGCCTGTATCGGAGGGAGTGATCATAACAAAATTATTTCCAGAAGGTATTGTGTGTATGGATTCGGCGCTTTTCATTTACGACTATACAGATAAGACACCGTTAACATGGCATATTGCAGTTAGTAGGAATAAATCGAAGAGCAAATACAAAATAGACTATTTACCGATGAAATTTTATTTTATTAAGGAAGAATTCATGAAAATAGGGAAGTCAGAAGTACTGTTTGAGAATCAACCATTGCCGGTATTTGATAGAGAAAGAACAATTTGTGATATCATGAGATTTGAAAGAAAAATGGACAAAGAAGTATTTAATAAAGCGATTAAATCTTATGTTAATGACTCAAAGAGAAATATTACAAATCTTATGGACTATGCAGAATTGATGAATATAAAGAAAAAAGTAAGTAGGATAATGGGGATGTGGATGTAATGAAGAATGAAAAGTCAATATTACAAAAACTTAAAAATAGAGCGAGAGTAAAAAGATTACCTTATCAATTGGTTCTCCAGTTGTTTTGCCAAGAAGAATTTCTGAGACGATTATCTGTATCTGAGTTTAAAGAAAATTTAATTATAAAAGGCGGATTATTTTTATTTTCATATAATGGTTTTGAAGGTAGACCAACAATGGACATTGATTTTTTGGCGAAAAATATTTCTAATTCACAAGTTGAAATGAAAGATGTTATTGAAAAAATCATGAAGCAAGATGGCGATAATCAATATATAGATTTTATGATTAACGCAGTAGAAAACATTACAGAACAAAAAGCTTATCATGGTGTAAGAATCAAGATGGTTGGAATAATTGGGAATACAAGAACTCCCTTCGATATTGACATCGGCATAGGTGATGTTATAGTACCATCTATAAATATGATTGAAATTCCAACCCAATTAGATGGGTATAGGAGACCTGTGTTAAGATCTTATTCTCTTGAATCGACAATTGCAGAGAAGTTAGAAGCTATGTTTTCAAGGATGGAAACAACAAGTAGAATGAAAGATTACTATGATATTTATTACCTTGCTATTCATTATGAATTTGAAGGTGCAGTGTTAAAGGCGGCAATAAATGAAACGTTTATTAATAGAAAAGCAAATTGTGATAGTAAGTCGCTTGCTCGCATAAAAAGTATGCATGAAAATGAAGATATGTCTAGGAGATGGCGTGTCTTTGTCAGAAAAAGCCTGAATGCCGATATTGAGTTTGATGCAGTTATTTCTGTAGTTGTAGAATTTGTGTCAAAACCTATAGAATCAATAGAAGCAGAGGTTATACTTGATAAAAGTTGGAATCCAGATACAGGTTGGAAGTAGAAAAGATTATACTGTCACAGCACTCTACACCCACCAGGTGGAAACGGATAGGTTGTAGTCCTGGGCAGCGATATCAGCATTTGATACTTTCACTACGAAGTGATCATGGTCAGCCCTTTTCGTATAGGCATCGATGATCGCGTCCATGTTCTTCTGTGTCAGCTTGTTGCTGTTGGTGACCTTGACGCATTCCTTGGACGCATCGATGAAGAGGGTGCTGTTCTCTTTCTTGGACTTTTTCAATACCATGATACAGGTCGCTATGCTCGTGCCGAAGAACAGATTGCTGGGCAGCTGAATGACGCAGTCGATATAGTTATTATCAATCAGGTACTTGCGTATCTTCTGTTCGGCACCGCTTCGATACATGACACCAGGGAAGCAGACAATGGCGGCTGTACCGCTGGTTGCAAGCTATGACAGTGCATGCATGACAAAGGCAAGGTCTGCTTTTGATTTTGGTGCCAGTACCCCAGCTGGAGAAAACCTGGGATCGTTTATTAATAGTGGGTTGGCATCGCCGTCCCATCTGATGAGTATGGTGGATTTGAAACGATGGCCTCGAAAGGCTCATCATCCCAATGCAATGGATCTGTCAGCGTATCGCCCAATCCAATATCAAACTTATCGTAGTCGATGTCATGCAAGAACATATTGATGCGACACAGGTTGAAGGTAGTGATGTTGATTTCCTGACCGAAAAAGCCCTGTCGGACATTCTCTTTACCGAGGATCTTGGCAAAGTTTAGTAACAAAGATCCTGAACCGCAAGCCGGGTCATATACCTTGTTGACCTCTCTTTTTCCCACAAGGGTAATGCGGGTCAACAGCTCGCTCACTTCCTGTGGCGTATAGTATTCACCTCCGCTCTTACCGGCGTTTGATGCGTACATCCCCATCAAGAACTCATAGGCATCTCCGAAGGCGTCAATGGTGTTGTCCTGGTAGTCTCCCAATTTCATCTCGCCTACACCATTTAAGAGCTTGACAATCTTTTCGTTTCGCTTTGCGACCGTGCCACCAAGCTTGTTGCTGTTGACATCAATGTCATCAAAAAGCCCCTTGAAGTTGTCCTCGCTTGGACCTCCTTGGGCGGAGCTTTCTATACTGCGGAACACCTTTTCCATCGTTTCATTGAGGTTTTCGTCTTGATATGCCTTTTTCCTTACGTTCTGAAAAAGCTCGCTTGGCAGGATAAAGAATCCCCTGGTCTGGACCAAATCCGCGCGGGCTTCTTCCGCTTCCGCATCAGAAAGACTTGCAAAATCAAAACCTGGATTCCCCGCTTCATGTTCGCCACGATTGATGTAGTCCGTCAGGTTTTCAGATATGTATCGGTAGAAGAGCATGCCAAGGACATACTGCTTGAAGTCCCATCCATCAACACTTCCTCTAAGATCATTAGCTATATTCCAAATTGTTCGGTGCAGTTCCGCTCTTTCCTGCTCTTTTTTGTTATTCGCCATTACTTAACTTCCTCGCTTTATCTGTATTTGCATAAATCCTATAAAATATCGTATATCATAATTCAAGGTGGTTAGAATTTGATTAAACACCATTGATTTTATTATAACATGATGAAATTCTAAAATGTATCAAAACATCCCATTATCTGCGATTTATCATCGTAAGCGGTCATTATTTCATGATCAACCTAGTTGCTAATTTGCTCAATTATAAAACAGCCTCCTTCATTGAAGAAAGCTGCCTATCTTTCAGTTCCTGTTTTGCACGTAATGTTTCTTCTAAGGAGTGTTAAATCTCATTGCATTCTTTGATTTTAATGATTAAAAACCATGGTCAGTAATTATAGCTTTCTGCTCAAAAGTGCTGATAGCCACGTGTTTCCAGGTCCTCTCCATTCGGACCATATTTGCGTCTTATTTCCGCGTTTCTCATGAATTCAACCGGCCAGCCTAAAGCGTCGCCGATCGCTCCACCAATCAGACATCCTTGAAAATATTCTTTCTTTCTTTTCACTTAGCCCACCTCTTTTTTAATTATATTTGAATTCATTGGCATTAACAACGTTAAATTGATGATTGGTGAATCTTGTTCCTGTTTTTACGCGTAATGTTTCTTTTTAGGAATATTACGTTCAAATTCAAGAATATTCATTCCTGAATTTGCACAAAACATTTGAAAAAAGTAATGTTTTGTGCAATAATGAGAATGGAGGTGTTGTTATGAAATATTTAAATAAACTTTATGAGTTAGGATGTTTTACACGTCAGGATGTTGTTGCATTGACAGGTAACAATCAGGCGGCACATTCCTTGCTTCATGATTATATCAACTCTGGATATATTGAACGTATTCGAAGAGACCTTTATACTGCTATTAGCCTTGAAACGAAGCAACCTGTTGCAAATCGATTTATGATAGCCTCCCATATAGCTGAAGATGCTTGCGTTTCATTCCATAGCGCATTCGAATATTACGGTTATGCTAATCAAGTTTTTTATGAGATTTATGTGACTACTGTGAGCAGATTCACGGACTTTGAATACGATGGTATCACATTTAAGAAAATCTCTCCGCGCATTGATTCTGGAGTTATAAAAACAAATACCGGAATCAGGATCACTGATTTGGAAAGGACTGTAATCGATAGTATTTATGGATTTGAGAAAATTGGAGGTTTGGAGGAATTGCTACGTTGTCTGTCGCTTTTTCCTTCGTTGAGTACTGATAAGCTTATTGGATATCTTGACGACTATGGGTTAGCAAACCTATTTCAAAAGACAGGTTATATATTAATGCAATTCGAAAAACAATTTAGTCTGCCAACCTCATTTTTTGAATATTGCATGAGCAAAGTCCCGAAATCTAAAAAATATCTATATGCTGAAAAAGATACCCTTGCAAAGCAGTTTGTTTTACATGAGGATTGGCAACTTTATGCACCTGAAAATTTAAAATCTATAATGAACAAGGGAGTTGATCTCGATGGCTGATTGGAACAGATTTTTTCTGGGAAAACAAGCTAAAGAGCTTGGTTTTGTACGTGACACCTATGAAAAGGTCTGTAGGTTAAAGGGTGGAACTGCAATCAATCTTACCATATTTGATCTGCCAAGATTGTCTGTGGATATCGATCTGGATTTTTTAGAGAATCTTGATCGTGATGAAATGATGGCTTCAAGAGCCGGGATAAATGATCGCATCGGCAGATTTATGACAGCCAACGGATATAAATTGAGTATGAAATCAAAACAATACCATGCATTGGACTCATTAGTGTACGAATACTCAAATTCTGGTGGTGCTAAGGATAACATCAAGGTTGAAATTAATTATATGCTTCGCTGTCATATTCTGCCAATTGGTTCAAAAAGGTTCGAATCTACCTGGGAACCTGCAGGAGTCTCAATTCTAAGTGTAGCTCCTATTGAGATATTTGCTAGTAAAATCGTTGCATTACTCAATAGAACAGCTGCAAGAGACCTTTATGACATTAGTAACTTGTTGAAATTCGAATTGTTGGAGAAATCTGAAGAAACAATTTTGAGGAAGTGTGTCGTTTTTTATAGTGCTATAAGTTCAAGAATCCCACCTTCAGAGTTTGAGTTATCCAACATTGATCAGTTAACCCTACACCGTATCAAAACTGATCTTTATCCTCTTTTACGAAATGATGAGAAGTTTGATCTTCAAGTATCTCAAATTCAAGTAAAAACATGGCTTGTCGAATTATTGAAGCTAGAGGACAATGAGTGGAAATTCCTTAAGGCTTTTAGAAATAAAGACTACCGACTGGAGCTTCTATTTCAATCCAACGAGATATTAGAACGCATAAGTAGCCACCCAATGGCACTCTGGAAATGTTCGCAATAAAAAAACAGCCTCCCCCATTGCGAGGAAAGCTATCATGCTCCGTTACTCACTTTGTTGAGTGATGTTTTTTGTAAAAATACCCTTTTAACATAAATACTATACCTATCAGAATAACAGCCGCAGTAACCATGTGGATTCCGTAGTATTGCTTTCTTTGAGCAATTCATCAGTTGAAACAGAAAACAGCTCATTTAAATGCCTCCTTCGGTTTTATTCATTAGGCGTACTATTTAATGCGGTTGCACTCTATCAAATACGCTTTGAATTTCAGCTAATTTTTCGCTACCCATTTGAACATCCAATAATTTTGTCTAACGTAAAATTGGACGGGATTCATAAGAACTAGGTTCCCTTTTCGTTCAATTCGCTTAATCCAATACCGATAACCATAGTTTTTCAGA
>LGGM01000019.1 GCA_001509345.1 Clostridiales bacterium 38_11 | reverse complement strand
ATGCGCATATTGTCTTCCAACAATGTGACAATTATTTCTGCAGCTTTCCTTCCGACATCTCTTTTTACGATATCATTGCGTGTATAATCACCTTCAACAATACAAACTCTTTTTATACCAAGCTTTTCCTGAATGGCATTTTCAACATCTGACAATCCTTTTATCCTGTGGATCAACATTTCCGTGTCGCTAATCATTCGTTCACCCAGTTCAGATAAACTCATCCCTGAAGATTCTATGGTTACCAAACCTAAATTCCTCAATCTATCCGTTTCGGATCTCAACACTCTCTCAGTCACCCCCAGATTGATGGCTAAAAGTCTTCTACCTATTGGTTGACAGTTCTTTATGGTTCGCAAAACATTATATCGTTTCAATACAAGGTCTGTTGCTTCAGGAACCAATAAATTCAGTACTATCAACGCTTTATCTAATTCCATTAGCACCTCCGGGTCTTTTTTTATCCCTATTATAAATTCTACGTCCCAATTAGAGTATACTACTCCAAGTAAAATTTTACAAGCCATGTTTATATTTTATTGTAACTATTGAATGGAAAAATGCTTTATCGTTAGTCAATCAGATTAGAATCGTTTTCTCATAGATGAAGCGGATATACCCATTTCATCTCTATACTTGGCAATGGTCCGACGGGAAATATCAATACCATTTTTATTGAGCTCATTTGCAATCTTCTGATCGCTTAAGGGTTTCTTTTCGTTTTCATTATTCACCAATTCCTGGATTAGTGATTTGATACTAGTTGAAGCAATGCCATCTTCATCTCCCTCTTTTGAAATAGAGCTTGAGAAAAAGTATTTCAATTCAAACAATCCCCTTGGTGTCTGTACATATTTGCCATTAGTCGCCCTGCTAACTGTAGATTCATGAACACTTATGTCTTCTGCAACATCCTTCAGAACTAGTGGCTTAAGATGCTGCTCACCCTTTTCAAAAAAATCTATCTGGTATTTAAGAATTGATTCAGTTACTTTATACATTGTGTTTCTTCGTTGTTCAATGCTCTTGATCAGCCACATGGACGCGTTGAATTTATCATAGAGAAATTTGTTGGTGTCTTTATCATCAACATTTTTCATGATTTCTTTGTAGTAAGTGCTAATTCTCAATAGTGGTATATCAGAATCGTTGACGATGATCACATATTCATCACCCATTTTTTTGATCGTAACATCCGCGGAGATATATTTTATATTATCGCTGTCCTGGACAAAACCCCTGGAAGGTTTAGGCTCAAGAAATCTTATCATGTCGCATATTTCCTGCACTTTTTTTACAGAAATGTTCAACTCCTTGGCAATACATTGAATTTTATTGCAGGCTAGATTCTCTATATGGTGATCAATTATTGCAAATATCTTTTCGTCAGTGACTCCTTTTTCCTTTAGTTGTATCTTCAAACACTCATTAAGACTTCTGGCTGCTATACCAGTAGGATCAAACGTGTGGAAAACCTCCAAAACATTCTCAACTTCCTGGATTTCCACTTTCAACTGCTCTGCGATTTCTGAAACGGGTACTGCAAGATATCCTTTTTTATCCAATGAATCAATAATTCTTTCACCAATCATTTTATCTTTTTTGGTATAGACTGAAAGTCCCAGTTGAAATCTGAGATGATCATTTAATGATTGTGCTTTAGATGTATAGGATTCAAATGTCTGTTTATTCTCTGAATAGTCATAATTGTATGACTTATAACTGATGTCGTCATATCTTTCAATAACTTCCTGCCAGTCAATCTCATCCTTCTTTGCTTCAGGTGTTTCTTGTAACTTATCAATTTGCTTGTCCTGGATAATCTCGGGTTTCTCACCGACCTCCAGAAATGGATTCGATTCAATCTGTTTTTCTATATACTCCCTCAATTCAATATTATTATATTGAAGCACTTGAATAGCTTGCCTGAGTTCTGGTGTCATTATCAGCTTTTGTGTTTGTTGTAGATTTAATTCGAAGCCTATCTTCATATTATCATAACCCTACATTCAAGATTCATACCAACTTTTTGATTCTGGTACGTTACTTCTCTAATTTTACCAAAAAAAGACAAAAAAATAAAGTTAATTTTATAATATTATATAATTTCATGATTATAATGTTAAAAAAGGACTGTCTCCAGCCCCTTAAATTATTCATCATATAGGTGGTTCTTCATACTTCAACAGTTTTTCGCAAGGGATACCTTTTCCATTTCATCTTTTAACATTACCTTTGTGATTTATCATAAGGTATGCCCTCTGCCTTTGGTGCTCTGGACTTCTTCGAGGTGAATCCCAGCACAACCATGGTAGCCAGATAAGGCAGCATTTTATAATAGGTCTGGTTAATCCCCAAATTATAAAGAAACGGGATAAGCGAGACTGAGTATGCCAGGGTTCGAAGAAAAGCAAAAAACATAGCTGCAAATAAAATTCTAATTGGCTTCCACTGCCCAAAAATCATAACTGCCAGTGCTAAAAATCCAAAACCTGCTACACCCGAGTGACCACTGACATTCCCATCGGTAATTCCAACAGCATAGAAAAATCCTCCAATACCTGCCAATATACCCGACAAGCTGACACCTGCATACCTCATGAAATATACATTGATACCTACAGAATCAGCGGCATGTGGGTGTTCTCCGCATGCACGAAGTCTCAATCCGAATTTTGTTTTATAAAGTACAACTGTTGAAACAATCAAAAACACAAAACCTATAAGTACAGTCAGATAGGTTCTCTGAAAAAACAACTCACCTAAAACGGGAATCTTGCTGAGTATGGGTATCTCCCGGATGTAAAAACTTATATTGGTTGTGATTCCATCACTATTAAAAGTCATTTTAGAAAACAGAAGAATAACCGCAGGAATCAACATGTTTAGCGCTGTCCCTACAATAACCTGATTGGCTTTCATTGTGACAGATGCAAAGGATAACAGCAATGAATAAATCCATCCAGATAGTGCGGCGATGACCATTCCTAGAATAAGTATAGTCTGGGGATTCATGGACGATCCTTGAACTATCAATACAAATAAGGCACCAAAGAAAGCACCAAATAGCATAATCCCTTCCAATGCGATATTGACAATCCCGCTTCTTTCACTGAACATTCCTCCAAGAGCAACCAGAAGCAACGGAATAGCTACCGGTAGCATGTTTTGCACCAAATAATATACTGTATCCATTATTCTGCCTCCTTAATATCCGGATCAGATGCATCAGAAACCACATTTTTTTTCAGTAACCGAGTCTTCACAAATTTTGCTAGAGCATTGTTCATGATTATTGCAAAGGCTGAGAAATAGATAATGACTGCTATAACGACATCTATAATCTCAGGTTTGTAACCAACCAGACTCGTCAATGTACCACCTCTTTGTATGTGTGAGATGAAAATTGATGAGAAAATAATACCAATCGGATGAGAATGACCTAATAATGCAACCGCTATACCATTAAAACCATTCGCTGCAATGATATTGATTGGTTCATAGGTCATGCTGCTGCCCGGTATGGCTGACGGTGCCAGAATCGCAAAGGCTCCTCCAATTCCTGCAAGCCCTCCTGCTATTGCCATTGTTAAAATGATATTCCTCTTGCCCTGCATCCCTGCATAATCACTGGCATACTTGTTAAAGCCAGTGGCTTTCAATTCATAACCAAAGGTGGTTTTCTGAAGAACTATGAAAAGTATAATACCAATCAGTACCGCAAGTATTATCCCCAGATTCACATTTGATCCTGCAATACCGAGAGAAGGAATCTGAGCATCTATTGGTATGTATCTGGTCCGTGTGGTAGTAGATGAGTACATGATTGCATTGCCCTGAATCAACATATCGACAAGGTACATGCCGATATAGTTGAACATTATTGAGGTTATGACTTCATTTACATTTAGTAAGGCTTTGAAAATACCCGGTATCAGACCAAACAGCATGCCGCCTAACGCACCTGCAACAATAGCTGCTATCCAGTGTACTCCTCCTGGCAGATCCCACATAAAACTGACGTATAGAGCGAAATACATGCCCATAGTATACTGACCGGAAGCACCAATGTTGAAGAGTCCCATCTTAAATGCAAAGCCTACCGCCAAACCGGTCATAAGTATTGGCGTTGCGAAATAAAAAACATCCCCTATGCGGCTTAGACCGCCAAAAACAACATAGCTGAAACCTGAAATAGCATTATCAGGTGCTGAAACTAGCATGACAATAAATCCGAAAATCAGTCCCAGAATGATTGCCATCAATGCTGCTCCCAATGCAGAAAAGCCTTTACTGTGGGTTATGCTTTGAATGCTGAATGAAAATTTTGAATTTGGATCATTCCTGTTCTGCATTATTGGGCCTCCTTATCAGTATTTCGTTTTGCACCGGACATATACAGTCCTAATTCCTGCATATTAGTCTCTTTGGGATCAAGCTCACCGACAATCTCTCCTTCGTAGATGACCAAAATACGATCACTGACATTCATAACCTCTTCAAGTTCTAAGGACACTAAAAAGACAGCTTTCCCAGCATCGCGTCTGTCTACAAGCTGTTTGTGAACATACTCAATAGCACCTACATCAAGCCCTCGCGTAGGTTGGACCGCCACCAACAACTCATGTTTTTTATCGATTTCACGGGCTATGATAGCCTTCTGCTGATTTCCTCCGGACATACTCCTAACTATTGATACAGGCCCCTGACTGCTCCGCACATCGTATTTTTCAATCAAATTCTCAGCATAATGTCTTACTTCATTGAACCGAATAAACCCATTCTTCTGAAAATCCGGTTGCCAGTATCTCTGAAGGATCAGATTTTCCTCTAGCGTGTAATCAAGAATAAGTCCATGTTTATGTCTGTCTTCCGGTATATGGCTCATACCAATGATTGAACGCTGTCTGATGGAGGCTTTTGTTATGTCTTGACCACAAAGATGCATGGTACCGTCGTTGATCTTTTCCAATCCTGTCAAAGCGGATACAAATTCTGTCTGTCCATTGCCGTCAATACCAGCAAGACAAACAATCTCTCCAGCTCTTACGTCAAAGGAAACATTCTTGACCGCATTATTTTTGTGAATTTTAGATGCTACAGTTACATTTCGGACAGACAACACCACATCCCCAGATTCTCTCTTTCCCTTTTCAATGCTGAAGCTGATATCGCGTCCTACCATCATTTTGGATAGTTCTTCTTTCGTTGTATCTTTTACATCAACAGTTCCTACACATTGACCCTTTCTCAAGACTGTACATCTGTCCGCCACTGCTACAATTTCATTCAACTTATGAGTTATGAATAGGATAGATTTCCCCTCTTCCGCTAATCCTCTCATAATTTGTAAAAGGTCTTTTATTTCCTGTGGTGTTAAAACCGCAGTTGGTTCATCAAAAATCAAAATCTCATTTTCTCGGTATAACATTTTAATGATTTCAACCCTTTGTTGCATACCGACCGATATATCCTCAATAAGAGAATCCGGATCCACTTTCAATCCATATCTCTCACTAAGTTCAATAATCTTGTCTCTAGCTTGTGACTTATCCAGAAATCCCTTGCTGATCGGTTCAACACCGAGGATAATATTCTCAAGAACGGTGAAAACCTCTACAAGCTTGAAGTGCTGATGAACCATACCAATCCCCATAGCATTTGCATCATTGGGGTTGTTGATATTGACAGCTTCACCATGAATTCTGATTTCACCCTTTTCAGCTTTGTACAAGCCAAATAAAACACTCATCAAAGTCGATTTTCCTGCTCCATTTTCACCAAGTAACGCATGAACCTCTCCCTTTTTAAGGTTTAAGGTGATATTGTCATTGGCAATTATGCCAGGAAATTCTTTTGTGATATTTTTCATTTCAACAATATAGTTTTCCACTTTGACCTCTTCTAATTGATTTGGTATAAATTATCTGTTATGTGGTTTTAACATATGACAAAATGGAGAAAAGCTCTTGCCTTCCCCCATCTTTTAGTTCATACATACATAAGGCTAAGGCCAATATGTCAGGTAATGATTGTTACAAGATTATCTTGTGGTAACGGAAACTTTTGCCAACCCCAATTGAGTCGTTAACTCTTCTGCGGTAGCATTTCCTGTTGCATCAGCCACAGTGATCGTTCTTAATATTGAAATACTGCCACTTGCTACTTTAGCAAACAGTTCATCATAAGCTGCCTTGTCGAAAGTATCGAATCTATCGAAAGCGTCGCCATTGGCTTCCCCGATAACAACTGTTGGCAATCCGACACCGTTATTGGCTGCGTTGAAGTATGTTGTTGTGCCACCATATATGTCAAAGCTATCTGAGTTGTATATGGAATCAAGTACATCTATAACGGAAGTTCCCAATCCTTTCATAGCTGATGTGATAACGGTTTCACTATCATATCTCTGGTCAACGTCAACGCCGATTACCTTTGCATCCGCTTCAGAGGCAGCTGACATGACGCTCTTTCCAACTGATCCGCCAGCAGCGAATATAACTTCTACGCCTTCCTGATACATGGTCTTGGCAGTAGCTTTATTGGTGTCATTTTCTTCAAAGTTTCCTGTATAGTGATAGGTTACTTTCACAGCTCCATCATCAAGGCCTAGCTCTGTCGCCGCATCTTCCGCACCTTGAAGGAATCCATATCCGAAAGCCTGCACAGCAGGAACTGCCATCCCACCCATAAATCCAAGATTGGTCATGCCATCCATAACAGCGGCATATCCAGCAAGATAAGCAGATTCTTCTTCCGCATACATGATACTTGCTACATTATCCTTGGTCTCAAAGGTAGCCCAGTCTGCTGTATGAGGTGCCCCATCCAGTAAAATAAATTTTACATCAGGATATTTGGTCTGTGCTTCATAAACAGCAACCTCAAATAAAAATCCCGGTGTTACAATTACATTTGCGCCAGCAGTAACTGCCAGATCTATAGCCGCCAGATAGCCAGCATCCGAAGCCTCTTCCGGTTTAATGTAAGTATGTGTCTTATTGTTGGCTGTAGCAAACTCTACAACGCCTTCCCATGCTCCTTGATTAAATGATTTATCGTCAATATTTCCTTTGTCAGTAATCAAAATGATCTCAGACTTGGTTTCTTCAGGTGGCTTGGTACACCCCATAAACATCATGCTCATCAACATTACTGTTAAAACAATCGCTATAACTTTTTTCATCATAAAACCCCCAAATAAATTCTTTCGACAAATGTCGTTGAGTTCATTATATCTTTTCCCATTCCAAAATACAATATATATATAATGACAAAAAAGTCAAACTTAGAAATGTCCTACTCTAAACACTCGACATATTTCTCTGCCTGAACCGCAGCAATCGCGCCGTCAGCAGTAGCCGTGACAACTTGTCTCAAAGATTTTTCTCTGACATCACCTGCGGCGAAAACGCCGGGTATATTGGTTTTCATGTTAATATCTGTCATGATATAATTATCCTTCATCTCCAAAACACCTTGAAACAGCTCAGTCATAGGATCATAACCGACAAACACAAATACGCCCATCATACCATCTTCTTCACTTGCTTCAATGTTTGTGATTTTTCCTGTTTTAATATTCCTGATTGAAATTCCGCTAACTAAGCCTTTTCCTTTTATCTCAATTACTTCTGAGTCCCAAATGAAATCTATCTTTTTATTTGCATAAGCCTTTTCTTGAATGGATTTGGCGGCTCTTAACTCATCTCTCCTATGAATAACATGTACCACTCTGGCGAATTTAGAAACAAAAATCGCCTCTTCCACAGCTGTATCGCCACCACCAACCACGAACACCTCAAGGTCTTCAAAAAAAGCGGCATCACATGTGGCGCAATAGGAAACTCCCTTGCCTATGAATTCTTTTTCTCCAGGGCAACCAATCAATCTGGGTCTGGCTCCGGTAGTTATAATAATAGATTTAGCCTGATATTCTTCCTTTTTCCCTTTCAGCACTTTAATCTTAGATGTCAAATTCACCTCTTGAATAGTGTCAATAACTCTTTCTGTCTTGAATCTATCGACTTGAGCTATCATTTTTGCAATCAAAGAAGGGCCTGTTTCTCCTTCAACAGCGCCTGGATAATTGTCGACCTCTTCTGTCTGGATAATCATTCCACCTTCTTTTTCTTTTTCAATAATCAGTGTTTCCAATCTCGCTCTTCCCGCATAGAGTCCCGCAGCCAAGCCTGCTGGGCCACCACCAAGAACTATGACATCATATAATTTACTCATTTTTAATACCACCTTTTTATTTGTCATATTTTTATTATAATCTAATGATCTCCATGAATATCAACCAAGACCTTTCCTTTATTGATTACCTCAATTATTGACTCTGCCATATTGGTCGAATGATCTCCAATCCTTTCGAGATTGCTTAGCGTGTCAAGGAATACAATACCAGTGCTCGTTGTACATAATCCATCATTCAATCTGTCCATGTGATTCTTTCTGAACTTTTTCTCCATGTTGTTGATTAACTTTTCCTTTTCAAAAACAGCCATGCCCAACTCGCTGTCAGCAGTTTTGAAGGTAAGTATGGCAAGCTTATATGCCTCATGTACTGTATCTATCATCAAATTTAGCTCTTCAAATGCCTGTGCTGAGAAGCCACCACCATTCTCTATATTATACAATGCCAATTCCGCAATATTATCGGAGTGAT
Organism: Clostridiales bacterium 38_11; assembly: GCA_001509345.1. Lineage (GTDB taxonomy): Bacteria > Bacillota > Clostridia > Tissierellales > Dethiosulfatibacteraceae > 38-11. The sequence goes on along the minus strand of LGGM01000019.1, from coordinate 16,719 downwards.
CTCCCACTCTCTCAACGTCGTTTATTGTGTTCATCAGAGCAGTTATTTTATCTCTCTGTGCGCTAGTTAATGGATACTTCGAAAGATCAACAATGTAATCCAGTAGTTTTTTCTCCATAATGTTGACAATTTTCTCTTTCTCAAACACCGAATAAACCATATCCTCATCGCTGTTAAGCAGCGCCAAGCGGGCATCAACAAATTCTTCCTCAACCATTTTTGCCATTCTCAAAACCTCTCTGGAAAACTGATCCAATGCAATGGAAGGTGTGGCAAGCAGCCTTTTATCCAAATATTTAAATGCGCTTTCTCTATCGACATCTTCCCCTTTAATCAGTTTTTCCGAGAACTTGACAATTTGGTTTGCAAATGGAAGCATGATGATAACTGAAATAATATTGAACAATGTGTGTGCATTTGCTATCTGTCTCTCTATGTGTGTAGGGGAGATTAATTCAACCACATATTGAACTGGTATTCTCAAAAATAACATAAACATAACTGTCCCTACCACGTTGAAAACTAAATGCATCAATGCTGCTCTTTTCGCATTTTTTTGGGCACCAATACTGGCCAGCATTGCTGTGACACAAGTCCCTATGTTTTCACCAAAAAGAATCGGGTAAGCCATCTCTATTGTCATTACACCACTCCCCGCCACTGCTATCAGTAATGCTGTCGTGGCGGACGAACTTTGCAGAACAGCTGTAATAGCAAATCCTGTGATGATTCCAATGATAGGACTTTTGAAATTCAAAATCGCATCCATGAAAACCGCTGATTCTTTCAATGGTTCAATGGAGTTTTTCATATAATCCATACCAAGAAACAGAATACCAAATCCAATAAATATCTCTGCAATCTCCTTAACTCTTTTTTTCTTGGATCCATAGTAAAAAGCCACTCCAAGTCCAACTATCAGTGGAGCGATATCCGTCAGTTTAAAAGCTACCAACTGTGCTGTGACAGTTGTCCCTATATTAGCTCCCATGATGACCCCTATGGCCTGACTAAGATTCATCAATCCAGCATTTACAAAACCCACCGTCATAACTGTAGTGGCCGATGAACTTTGTACAACCATAGTAACAACACATCCTACCAGCACCCCAATTAATCTGTTGTTCGTCAAGGCAGCTAAGATGCCTCTCATCTTGGACCCAGCAGTCTTTTGCAAAGCGGTACCCATAAAGCTCATGCCAAAGAGGAATAAACCAAGCCCCCCAATTAATTCTATCGCAACCCTCATAACCCCTCCTAAATAATTAAAAATTAATCACCAATTCTTGCTACTGATTGAACAATATTTTTAGAATGGTTGCTTATCCTTTCCAAGTTGCTTAAAGCATCCAAAAAAACAATTTCTGATTGTGTGTTGCTGATTTGATTTCTCACCCGGTTGAAATGGCTTATCTGAAACTCTTCTGACAAACTTTCAATATTGTCATGCAAAGATAGAACCAGGTTTTTTTTCAATAATTCCTCTGTTTCAAATATATGTCTAGCCAATCGATAAATCTCCATAGCTTTATCAAATAAAGCTTCGAGCTCTTTCCTCGCATCTTCTGAAAAATCCATATTATTGTCATGCGTTACCATAGAGAGCTCCATGAGATTCTCCGCCAAATCTGCGACTCTTTCCAAATCTGTCACAGTTTTTGACATAACTGCTACTTTATCAATCTGATAGGGACTTAAAGTTTGTCCTGTTAGTTTTATAATGTAATCAAATAGCTCTTTTTCAATTTTATTGATGACTGTCTCATTTTCAGTCACAAAATGACAATATTTCTCGTTATATTCCAGAAGTGTCTTCTTAGATAACAATAATTGCTTTTCAACAATGCTGAACATTCTCATTATTTCTTTTTTCAATTGCACAATAGCCAAATCGGGTGTTTTAATCAGTTCATCGTTGACATATCTCAAGTCTTCTCTTTTGAGTTCGTCAGTACCTTTAATAATCTTGTAGGACAACGCTACAATTTTATCAGAAAAAGGATAGAGCATCAATACAGTTAATACATTGAAAATAGTGTTGGCATTGGCTATTTGTCTTTCAATTCTAAACGGATCAACCATCGACACAAAATTTTGAACTGGGTATCTGAGGTATACCAGAAAAGCAAGAGCACCCAAAACTTTTATCATAACATGAATAATTGCTGCTCTTTTGGCTGTTTTATTCGTTCCCATACTAGATAAAAGCGCCGTGACACAGGTTCCTATGTTAGATCCGAGTAGCACTGGAAATGCCATACTTATGTTCACTAGACCACTTCCTGCAACTGCAATCAATATCCCTACTGTTGCAGCTGAGCTTTGAAGTATTGCAGTTATGATCAGTCCAATCATAAGACCGAAAAATGGATTGTTAAATCTAACAATAGCATCCGCAAAGACCTGTGAATCTCGTAGCGGACCTAGAGCATCTTTCATCAAACCCATACCCATAAGTAAAATACCAAAACCTATCAATATGTTCGCTATGTTTTTTCGCTTTTTATCTTTAAAAACAAGAAATAAGGCAACGCTAACTCCAATGATTAATGGAGCAAAAATTTCAAAGTTAAATGAAATCAATTGAGTCACAACAGTTGTACCTATATTGGATCCCATTATTATCCCAATAGCCTGGTTAAGATTCAACAAGCCGGCATTTACAAATCCAACCGTCATAACCGTTGTAGCTGAGGAGCTTTGGACGATTATGGTAACTATAATACCTATAAGGACTGCATTGAATCTTTTTTTGGTCAGCGTTGCCAAGAGGCTTTTTAACTGTGACCCAGCCAACCGCTGCAAGGCATCGCTCATGAATATCATACCGAAAATAAATAGCCCCAGTCCACCAACAATACCGATTACTTGAATCATACCTTAACCCTCAAATCAAACAAGATTCTTAAATCCTTCCTGTCGCAATGCTTCATACAATACAATACAAACAGAATTTGACAAATTCAGAGATCTGGCCTGTTCATCCTGTATCATTGGTATTCTAATTCTTTGACTGGAATATGAGTTGTGAATTTTTTCGGGCAACCCTGCTGTTTCTTTTCCGAACACAAAAAAACAACCATTGGAATATGTATTATCGCCGTAACACTTTTCTCCTTTAGTGGTCACAAAATAAAACCGCTCACTTCCCTTTTCATCAATCAAATCATCCAAACTGTCACAATAAAATATATTGACCAATTTCCAATAATCCAGTCCGGCTCTTTTTAGATATTTATCTGAAACTGAAAAGCCAAGCGGTCTGATGAGATACAAATCCGTACCTGTTGCGGCACATGTCCTGACTATATTCCCTGTGTTCTGCGGTATCTCCGGTTCGAATAAAACAATATTAAAAGGCATTTTCCCTCCACAACTATTAATTATATCATATACCAATTTTTTTGCATTCTTTATTTATAATACAATTCCCGCAATCAGGTTTTCTTGCCTTACAAGTCCTTCTGCCATGAAAGATAAATAGATGATGGGCTATTATCCAGTTGTTTTTGTTAATCTTGGACATGAGATCATCCGCCACTTTGTCTGGGGTGTCCTTTTTAGTCAAACCTATCCGTCTCGTTACCCGGAACACATGTGTGTCAACAGCTAAAACCGGGATACCAAACGCCTCCGACAACACTACTGAGGCTGTTTTTTTGCCGACTCCAGGCAAAGTCATCAACTCTTCTATAGTTTCTGGCACCTTACTATTATAGCCATCCTTTAGAATCCTGCATAGTCTGTAAATATTCTTTGATTTGCTTTTGTACAGTCCAATCTCCCTGATTTTTTCGTTGATATCCATTTCAGACAATTCTAAAAAAGCTTCAAGATCAGGGTAATCCTGAAACAGGTTTGTTGTCAATTTATTCACACTTTTATCGGTAGCCTGCGCGCTGAGAATTGTCGCTATCAGAAGTTGAAACGGTGATTTGTAGTCAAGTTCGCATCTGGCATCTGGATAGCATTCGTTTAGTTTCTCAAAAATAAGATTGATCTCAATCAATAGACATTTCGCTCCACACCAATTATTTCTACTCTTGTGTCCTTATTGACAAAGCCTATTATCTTGTCAATTACCTGCTCTCCAAATACAAGAGAATTAGATACAGTTACCGCTGCGATTTTGGATCTGTTCCATTTGTCCAGATAATCTGTTTCACTGACTGATATATTGTATCGCTCCCTCAATCTATTGATGATGCTTTTAATCACCTGTCTTTTGTCTTTCAAAGAATTGCTTTCATATATCAGCAATTCTATTTCACATGCCATTACAATCATTTAATCCTCCATGCGGTTTGGATTTTCGACATATAAAAGAACTCCAAGAAGAGTTCTTTTATATCATTCAACACCATATAATTCATCAATCATATCACCTAACAATCGCGGATCATGTACATAATAGGAGAGACCATCAATCATGGTAGTGTAACCTGGAATCATGGCAGTGTCCAATTTTTCTATTGAAAAGTTGACGGCATCACCAGCCAACAAAAGCATTTCTGCCAAATTGAGATCAGTTTTGATGTAGGGATAGATTTCTCGAAGAATGACAGGTAATCGGAAACTTAATGTCTTTTTAAGTGCATTTTTTATAAATTTCTGTTGCGCTTCAATCCTTCCCAAATCTCCATTTGGATATCCTACTGTCCAATCATTGTTATGTCTAAATCTCAAATACTCGAGTGATTTTTCTCCATTTAACACCTGCAACCCCTCCGGAATATTGATCGATAGAGGTGGGTCATCGTATGGATCTTCATATTCCATATGGAATGGGACGTCAACCTCCACGCCTCCGATGACATCAACGGATTTTCGGACACCCTCATAATCTATGGTTATAAAATTATGGATTGGAACCTTCAAAATATTTTCAAATACTTTCATGACGCCCTGTGCCCCAGAGGCGGAATAGATTGCATTGACTTTTTTCTGTCCTTGTGCTTCATAGCCTTCCCTAAAAAAATAGGTGTCTCTTGGTATGGCTATGATATTGACATTGGCTGTGGCTCTGTCAAAGCTCACAACCATCATGGTATCACTTCTGAGCCCTTCAAGTCCCATAACCAGAATATTGACCCGCTTTGAAGTTCTGATTGCTTTCTCTAATGGTGTCAAATCATCTTCCTCAATCTCGTTGAAATTCTTGTCCCATGCGGGATTTTCCACGTATGTGTAGTTCTCTCCATCATATGGATTAAAGAATCTGATATAGGTGTAAATACCAGCCCCTATCGTCAAGGCAAAACATAAAAGGGATATCAAAAAAACTTTAATAAATTGCCCCATTCTAACTCCTCTCATTGCTCTGAAAATTTCAGTATTTTAACATTTTTATTAATCAGAATCAACTCAAAAGTTTCTCGTGAAGTTCTTCATATCCTTGTTTTCCCAACAAAGCAAACATATTTTGCTTATAGGCTTCCACTCCTGGCTGGTTAAAAGGATTAATTCCCAAAAGATATCCACTGATCCCACAACTGACCATGAAAAAATACATGAGACTGCCTAGTGTAAAACTATCCAGAGTATCAACCGTTATGATGCAATTGGGAACTCCACCGCCAACATGTGCTAAAAATGTACCCTCAAGTGCCTTTTCATTAATATCCTCTAAACTCTTTCCACTTAAATAATTTAGACCGTCCAGGTCATTCTCATCCTTGGGCATTATAATTTTATGGTTTTGATCAGCAATTCTTATGACTGTTTCAAATAGATGCCTTTCACCATCTTGGATGTACTGCCCCATTGAGTGCAAATCGGATGTAAAGTTTACTGAAGATGGATAGAGGCCTCTGTGATCCTTTCCCTCACTTTCACCAAATAGCTGTTTCCACCACTCAGAAAAATTGGATAACGCCGGTTCATAATTAGCCAGAATTTCTATTTTTTTACCTTTGGAATACATGATATTTCTATAAGCAACGTATTTAAAACATGGATTATCGTCTATATTTGGTGTCTTATATTTTTCATATCCAGACGCTGCACCAAGCATAAATTTCTTGATGTCGATACCCGCCACTGACATTGGAAGCAGCCCTACGGGGGTTATCACCGAAAATCTTCCACCTATATCATCACCAATTACAAAGGTTTCATAATTTTCTTTTTTTGCCAAGTCAAGCAATGCACCTCTGCTTTTATCAGTTGTAGCAAAAATTCTCCTAGCTGACTCTTCTCTGCCGTACTTTTCTTCCATCATTCTTTTTATAATCCTAAAGGCAATAGCAGGCTCAGTGGTGGTTCCTGATTTCGAAATCACATTGACACAAATTTCTTTATCTTTGATAATCTCTAAAATATCCATCAGATATCTGCTGCTGATGTTGTTTCCGACAAAAAAAATATCAGGTGTGTCTTTTATCATTTGATTGTAAAAGTTGCCTTTGATAGCTTCCAAAGCAGCTTTTGAACCTAAATATGAACCACCTATTCCGACTACCAGAAAGACTTGGCATTTCTTTCTGATTACCTCGCTTGTATTAATGATTCGTTCAAATTCCTGCTTATCATATCTGATAGGCCAATCTACCCAGCCTAAAAAATCACTGCCTTCACCTGTTCGATCATAAAGCTTTTTATGGGCTTTTTTAATCTCAATTTCAAACTCCTTCAATAACTTGAAATTAATCCCCGATCCTTTCAAATCAACAGAAACACTCATAGTAACCTCCATTTAAATCACTTTGATATCCAATAATGCTAAATCGTCACTATTTAATCCGTCAAATATGTCTATCTCTTCTTTAATTCTTTTTATGATGTTTTGCTCATTTTGGAATAAGTCAATCAGCCTTTTTTCTCCAAAATATTCTCCAATGGTATTTTTCATTTCTGTTATTCCATCTGTATAGAATAGAATATTGTCCCCAACTCTCAGATTGATTTTTTTCACTTCATAGCTAACACTTTCAAAAATATTGCATATCGGATATCCTCTTGCCTTCAGTTTTTTTACTTCATTATTGCGCTTCATCAGCGGTTCGCAATTATGTCCTGCATTAATGTATTGGAACTCCAGCGTATTCTTATCAAACAGGCCAAAAAATATTGAAAAATATTTGTCGTCTTCAAAATTCAATGCCAAGAATGTTCTGTGCAACTCACTCATAATGGCGTTGATATCTGTTAATTTTTTGCTGATTGCCCTCATTGTCTGTTTAACATACATGCTGATCATTGAAGAAGAGATTCCATGTCCAACAACATCACAAATATAGAATCCAGTACAATCATTGTTAATCTTAAAGACGTCAAACATATCTCCACTCAACAGCTCTGAAGGTTTATAATAATAATCTATCTGCAGGTCATTATAGATGCCCTTGATTGGAAGCATATTGATTTGCATTTTTTGGGCGAACTCTATGTCATTACGCATCTTTTCGTTTTTAATAATCAATGACTCTTCCAATTCTTTTTCTTTTGTTATATCCCTAAAGACTTCCACAACAGCACTGATGTTGTTATATCTATCATAAACCGGTGAACTAATCACAAGGTAGTGCCTATCATTGATTATCTCAAGCTTGCGAAGTGTCGCTCCGGATGAAAATGCCTCTTCAGAAATACATTCCTGACATGCCTCTCTTTTACCAATACCTTCATAACATTTCTTACCGATTGTATGGGAAATGATATTTTGCTCAAGATATAGATTGGTGTGGATGACCGTATTGAATTTATTGAGTAATCTAACACCATCTATCATGCTGTCCAGAATCTTAAATTGAGGAGAATTTATTGTTACTTTGAAATCATTGTTACTCATTAGACTGATTCACCCTTTTACAATAGACTTAAACTCTCATTACTTGTGTCCTTCTTTTGGAACGATACAGATAAACTCCAAGCCTGAATCTTCTGTGGATTTCCATTGATGCTGCTTGTTTGCAGGAACAAGTGAATACCCACCTTCTTCGACAGGATACTCCTTGCCTTCGATGATCAGAACTCCCTGCCCTTTTATATAGTAATTAATATGAGGCCATGGATGATTATGATTGAAGCTGTATCCATTTGGCTCAAGTTTCACAATTCTCATGACATAATCTTGCCATCCTTCTTCTGATCCAATGATTTTCTTCATTCCTACACCCTTTACCGAGGAATCGGTAGATCTCACAAACGCTATATCTTCTTTATGTCCAATTATCATTTTATCCTCCTGAACTTATTTTTTAGATTGTACTACAGTAATAATTATATCACAAATAGATTTGGTTTTGAAAAAAAGCAACTGCTTTACTCTTTTTTTTCTCCGAAATACTGGTAATAATTCACCTTAACATTACCGTTAAAGAGCTTTCTTTTTCTGGAAGCTCTTGAACCATAGTAGGTCTCGAATTTCTCAAATGGTGTTATAATATAGTTAGACCATGTTTTATTACCGCCAAAAACTTTGCCTAAATACTCAGATATTTCAATGACTGATTCCTCATCTCCTAGTCTTTCACCATATGGTGGATTTGTAATCATGACACCATAGTCTCCAGGCAAAATTATATCTTTTACATCTATTGTCTCAAAAAATATATGCTCTTCCATCCCTGCCCTTATGGCGTTTTTCATCGCTGAATCAATGGCATCTTTATTGATATCCGAGGCAAATATCTTGAGCTTGACTTCATGATCAATTTGCGACTCGTAATAAAATCTCATGTCATCCCAAGCTACTGCAGGTATAGCCTGCCATTCTTCAGATGCAAATTGCCTGAATAGTCCTGGTGGTGTGTTGGTCCCTATCAATGCCGCTTCAATTGCAATTGTGCCAGACCCGCACATAGGATCAAATAAGATTCTGTCTTTGTTCCAAAAGCTAAGTTGCACAAGAGCTGACGCCATTGTTTCTTTCAGAGGTGCCTCTACAGCACTTTTTCTATACCCTCTTTTAAACAATCCTTCTCTTGAACCTGTGGTATCAATAGTCAATATTACATTATCCTTGTGGATTGAAACCTGTACTGTAAATTCAGCACCTTTTTCAGTGAACCATTCAACATCAAATCTGCTCTTGAGTTTATTGACAATCGCTTTTTTGACAATCGATTGGCAGTCAGAAACGCTATAAAGTGTCGATTTTACCGACTTGCCCTTGACTATGAAGCTACCATCCTTCTCTATCCACTCATCCCATGGCAAATCATAGGTTTTGTCATACAATTCTGTGAATGTGACTGCATTGAATTCTCCCATTACCAACAAGACCCTTTCAGCGCTTCTTAGATTAATGTTGGTTTTGATAATATCCTCAATCTCCGCGTCAAAAAAAATCCATCCGTTATCGACTGTCAGATTGCTATATCCCATTTGTATAAGTTCTCGTTTCACTATAGCTTCAAGTCCAAAGGTACAGACCACTGCTAATCTAATCTTTGGCATGTTTATCATCCCTTACTTTAAATTGACTTTATGAAATATTTTCTTTCCTCTTTTCACAATTATCTTATCATCTGCAAAATCTTCAAGAACGATCGGTCTTGCAAAATCCTGGATTTTTTCATCGTTCAGCATTATTCCGCCCTGCTGAATCAGTCTTCTCCCTTCACTGTTTGTGCTAATCAGTCCTGTCAATCTAAGGATATCAATAATTGTTGGATTCTCGTTTAAGAGTGATCTATCCATATCTGTTGATGGCATATTTTCTGAATCGGTACCTTGTGAAAACAGTGCTCTTGCAGCTTCCTGGGCTTTTTCAGCTTCAATCTCACCATGGATCTGTTTGGTAATCTCAAAAGCCAGTATCTCTTTGGCTATGTTGATTTCTGATCCTTTCTTTGTCCCTAACCTCTCTACCTCCTCCATCGGAATAAATGTCAATAGAGCAAGGCATTTTTTGACATCCGCATCGTCAACGTTTCTCCAATACTGATAAAAATCATAGGGTGAAGTTTTTTCAGAATCCAACCACAAGGCTCCTTTCTCCGTCTTTCCCATTTTTTTGCCTTCGCTATTGGTCAGGAGTGAGAAAGTCATGCCAAAAGCACTGTCGCTTTGCTTTCTTCTTATTAAATCAACCCCCGCTAAGATATTGGACCATTGATCATTGCCTCCGAATTGCATTTTACAATTATATAGCTTATGCAACATGTAGAAATCATAGGCCTGCATAATCATATAATTAAACTCGAGAAAGGTAAGCCCCTTCTCTATCCTATTTTTATAGCACTCTGCTGCCAGCATTCTGTTGACAGAGAAATGCACGCCAATCTCTCTTAGGAATTCAACGTAATTCAGATTAAGCAACCAGTCAGCATTATCCACCATCAAGGCTTTATCCTGATTGAAATCCAGAAATTTCTTAAACACTTCCTTAAACTTTTCACCATTTGAAGCAATAGCCTCTTTGGTCAACAATGACCTCATACCTGTTCTGTCACTGGGATCGCCAACCATCGTAGTTCCACCACCTATGATAGCAATGGGTCTGTGTCCATGTCTCTGCATATGAGCCATAACCATTATTTGTATATAATGGCCTATATGTAGACTATCCGCTGTAGGATCAAATCCAATATAGAATGTTACCGATTCTTTTCCGAGCAACTCTCTGATTTCGCCTTCATGTGTGCATTGCTCAATATATCCTCTTTCTTGCAACACATCAAAAACATTTCTTTCCATCTCTTTACCTCTTCTCAATTATAATCGAACAAAAAACGCCCTTAAAATAATTTCAAGGACGAGCATTGACCCGTGGTACCACCTTAATTCGCCTGAAGCCTTAAAGTATTTATCGCCTACCTCCGCCACAGTTCCCCGTGGAGGCTCCAGAATCATAATTCATACCAATGCTCTACAATCTTTTCACCTACCCAGACTGCTCTCTTCATTTTAGGGCATTTTTACCACTTTTTTCTTTCTAAGCCTGTACTACTTAGTTCTAAAGAATCATATTATATCATCAATATTTTGTCAATAGCACAAATTTGGTATCAACCGATAACCTTAATCAGTATTTTTGGGGAATTTCCACATGTTTTAATATTGTTGCCACGATTTTTTCAAATCCCACTTTATCCGCAAAATCAAATCTGCCAAACGAAGGGCTATCAATATCCAACACACCGATCACTCTATCTTCTGATACAAGTGGCACAACCAGTTCAGAGTTTGAAGCGCTATCACAGGCAATATGGCTTGAAAATGTTTGGACATCCTCAACTACAATGGATTCGCGTTTTTCTGCTGCGGTACCACATACTCCTTCTCCAATTTTGATTCTTGTGCAAGCCGGTTTTCCTTGAAATGGCCCTAAAACTAGCTGGCCCTCTTTTATGAGATAAAAACCGACCCAGTTGAGATCCTTCACCATGTCCCAAATCAAAGCAATTGTATTGCACAGGTTTGCCAGCCAATCTGACTCATCCTTCAGAATAGCTGCTATACCTCTATTCAAATAAGCATATAGTTCTTCCTTGTTTTTAAAATCCATTTTCTTTATTTCAAGCATTTCCTAGCTCCAGTTCTTTTCTTAATTGTTGAATAGATTTTGTTGTAACATTACCTTTATCAATTTCTAACATTTCTATTGCTCTATTGATGTCTTCTTCTCTTTTGACTTCTATTTCCATGTAAGGATAAGGATAAGTGTCATTGTCCCAGATATCAATTTCAAACAGTATGTCCTCAAACTCATATGATGTACGATGTTTTTTGCCTGTATGCTTGAGCTCGTAGCCTAAGCCAAACAATATCTGTAGCATATTTTCATCGTCAGTCAATTCCATGTTGTGTTCTATGTTTTTTCTGATTCCATCTGTTGTAATATTTTTTTTCAATGTGAATGTTTTCTGTTGTCTATCATTCAACATATCTTCAGTCACTCTGATTCTAGCATAGCCATTTGAGCTCTTGTCCAAATAAAAATCATGGGTGTCAAATATCATGTTGATTTGTTTTTCATCCTTCACTTTGAAAGCCCCTAAAGTAATCAATTTTCTTTCCATTTCTTCAGGATCTATATTCAATATCTTAATTTCAATCTCATTTATCATTAAAACTCAATTATCTCCTTTAACTTAAAATCCACATAATCGGCAGCTACACAGATAAACCTGGTTTTCTCCACCAGGCCTTCCTTGACATTTCGATGCCCATCTATCCCATGGAGATGTCCATAAAGACAAAAATCTATGTTTTGTTTGCATATCAACTCCCCAAACACATTCAAATTTCCTTTAGAATCAAAAGGAGAAAAATGAAGCAATGTGATATTAACCTTGGTGTTATCTTTGATGCTAGATTTCAACGAATTATTCAATCGTATGAGCTCTCTTCTAATTATTTTATAATCTTCTGCCTTGATATCATCTCCATCTTGCGCCAACCATCCCCTTGTTCCATATACATCCAATTCATCTGTTTGATAACAGTTATTGTGAAGAAAAAAAATAGAGTCGAACTCAAAGGATTTCATTTTTTTCAATGATGTCCACCAATAATCGTGGTTACCTTTGCTGATCACTTTTCTGCCTGGAAGAAGGTCTATTGTTCTTAAATCTGATTCTGCCTCTTTCAAAGAATTCGCCCAAGAAATATCTCCAGGCATAAGTACTATATCCTCTGGTTTTACCTTTTGATACCAATCTTCAAATATTCTCAAATCATGGTTTTCCCAATTTTTACCAAATACATCCATCGGTTTTTCCTTTTTTGAATCTAAATGAAGGTCTGATATACCAAATATCTTCATCCAATCACCTACGATAAGGCCACATAATTAAATTCAGATTCCATGTCCCTTAACATATCTCCTTCCCTTCTATGGCAAGAAAACAAAAGCACTTGCCGGTTCGTTCCAATATCTCTAAGTATTTTCAATGCATTGAGAAGCCTTTCATCATCATATTGTGTGAAACAATCATCCAATATGATTGGGGATGATTTATCCCTGGATATGATATCGATTAACGCTACACGGACGGCGAAGAATAGCTGATCGATTGTTCCTGCACTCAGATTGTCGATATCTACCACCATATTGTTATATTCATCAAAAATACTCAGATGAAGGTCCTTGCCTATCAAGACTTCTTTATACTTGCCATTGGTTATGATATTCATATAGTAATTTATTTTTCTGTTTAGCTTCGGGAGGAATTCTTCTTGAATAATTGCAGACAATCCTGAAATATTTCTGTTTGCCTCATCTATCAGTTGCTTATTGTAAATCAATTGTTCTTTTAGGTGAGTATAGTATTCTAACTCCTCCAAGATTTCGACAAGCACTCTTGCCTGGTCTCGTTCATCAGATAAATTGTTTATCAACTTATCATACTTTTCTTCCAAGGCTATGATATCTTCAAGAATGTCATCCCTTTTGTTGTAAACTTGATTTTTGTCTTTATATGGCAATTCTTGAAATATTTTACCTGAACGTTCAATTTTTTCACGTAATTCTTCCATGGAATGTCCGCCAAGCAAAGCAGTCAGTTCCAAATTCTTATCCTTTCTCTCAACAATTTTACCTTGTAGGTCTTTTTGCTCACTGATCTGATGCTTCAACTCTTCAATGGATTCGACATTATTATTCTCAAGTATCACTTCAATCAAGCTGAAGTGATTTTCTCTTTCTCTGATAGTGACTTCCAGTTCATTCTCCAAATTTTCGAAATTCTGTTCAAATGAGTTTAATTGGTCGAATTTGATGTTTGATTCCTGTATTTTATCCGTCACATCCCGAATTATATCATCACTGAGATTTTCATAACCGAACGGTTTCAAAATTTTAAGCAAACCAACTTCTTTGTCGTCAAATTTTCTTTTAACAAAATTATATTCTTCTTTCAAGGTTTCTAGTGTTTTTTTTCGTTCTTCAGTGTTATGGATCTCACTCAGCGAAATATTATACTTTGACCTTAATTCGTTGAAATTACTACAATCCGTATTTATTATCAACTGATTGTTTTCCTCTACCAGATAGCTAAGCAACTCCTTGCTGTTCACTTTTTTCTCATTGGCTGTGTGTATCTCAAGTTTTAATGATTTGATCAGATTCGTACTTCTTGTTGTGTTTTTAACAATGAGCATTGGCACTATAAGACTAGCAAGAATGGCATAGAACATATTAGCGCCATAATAAATGACAGACCAATATGTGCCAACAACAATGGCTAAAGCCAGAAAAAAAGCAACAATCAGTTTGATATTCTTATTTCTTTTTTCTTTCTTGAGTTTTTGGGTCATAACGGTAATGATGTCACTGTCCATTATACCTTTCAGATATCTGATTTCCCTGATGTTGTCACTGAATTTTTCAAACGATTCAAGGATTTTACCGTGATTTTTTTTCTCATATACCGCCATTTCCTGTTTAATGGTATCTATTCTGGACCCAAGTCGGTCCAAAACATCTTTATCATTTTGATACATTTCATAACTTGTTTCCAATTTTTTGTATTCATCTGAGTCGAAATTGACAATATAGCTGCTTTTAATATCATCAACTTCTTTCTTTAATTCAGCCATTTGTGTTTTTAGATCATTTTCAAGTTCTTCCAATTGTTCGATTCTGGATATCGTTCTAATCAGTTTTTCATATTCTTCCATCGTTATTTCCAGAATGGATTTTGAATTGCCAATTTCAGCATTTAAAGCATCAATATCTTTCTGTAATTGAACAGCTTTATCGTATGTTGCTGATAGTTTTTCGTTTTCTAGTTCATCCACTATTTCGTTGATTTTGGAAAGCTCTTCCTTTCTGAAATTCAACTGTTTGTTATAGACATCGACTAAAACCAACTTTCTGTTAAACCTCAAATTCAGATCATTCCTTTTTTTCTTTTCATCCATCAATGCTTCGATTTTATGTCTGATAAATCCCAACTGACTTGTGATATCATTTTCATTGCCTATCTCATCGCTCATTTTCTTCAATCCATTGAAAGCCTCCGCCATCTTGATGGTTTCGTCTCTTGATTTAGCAAGATTTTCTATTTTTTCCTTTATTTCAGCAAGCAACTCATCGTCTGTTTTACTACCAAGTTGATTGATGCTGAAGCTATTCTTGAAAACCCTTTTATTCACACCAAATATAGTCTTTCCCGGTTCTATTAGACCTGTTTTTTTATTTCTCGAAAAAAAATCCCGGATGTCTTCTTCTGTCCCGACATCCTCAGCAGTGACTGTTTTATTCTTGAAATCTCTTGTCAAGGACACCTTGCCTTCATTGGTTGAGTAGATTATCTGCCCAGCAAAGGATTCACCTGACCAAGGCTTGTATTTGCTAGTATCTGACAATCCATAAAACATCCCTTCAATAAATCTATGGATTGTGCTTTTGCCAGCTTCATTATGGCCAAAAATAACATTAATTCCTTTGTCCAATTTGATTGACATATCTTTGAATTTTCCAAAATCGAGCAATCTGATTTCATTAATTATCATCTGTCGTTCTCCTTTTCCCCTAACAAAACTCCCAGCCCTAACAACAATGATTTCTGTCTGTCTAGATTTTCTGTCTCAGAAGCTTTAAATTGTTTGAAATACTGACCTACAATATTATCGCTATTTTCTTCAATCCAATAATCGTAATCTATTTGATAAAGGTAGTCATCAACAAACTCAATGTACTGAAAAAAGCTGGAAGCCTCTGATTTTAACCTGTTCATATCAATCGCCATGTCTACTTTGCCTGTCAATACAATCCTGTAATAATCCTTTGATGCTGATATATAATCCCCTGAAAATTTTATTATATCCAATATTTTTTCATAGTTGAAATCCGGTTGCAAAAATATTTCTTTTGTAATAAATCTACTCTTGGCAGTAGGTACAAAAACCTTTTCTAAATTACTTTTATTCAATTTGCAGAATACTATTCCATGTTGTCCTTTTTCCGAAAAATCGAGGGGTTCCGGTGTTCCGGGATAAATGACTTTCTCAGAATACTCTGTATATTGGTGCACGTGTCCTAAGGCTACATAATCAAATAAGTTTTCAATTTTCTTTATATCGATTCTCACATCAGCGGTATCGTTGTCAAAAATATCGCCATGTACAAGTAGTATATTGATATCAGAGGGGTCTACCTCAATGTTATACAAACATGTTCTTTCGTTTTGCTTTTCTTTTGTGTCCAACCCGACAGAAAAAATACAAAGGCTTTTATCTTTGAATCCAATCTTTTTTATCTGGTCTGTTGTGTCAACAATATGAACGTTGTCGGACCAATCAATAAATCTGTAAAGTGAGTAGTTTGTATAAGGGTCTCTGTTGCCCGTTGTAATGATAATCTCCGTATTTTTTGCTTCTGAAAATTTGGAGGATAGTCTCTTCATATCATCAAATGTACAATACTTTGCATCAACCAAGTCTCCAGCTATCAGTAAGAATCCAATATTATTTCTGATACATACTTCAATAATTTTGTCAAAGGTTTCCCAGATTTCTCTTCTTCTCTTTTTTCCTTCCCCACTATTGAAATTAACATTGAATTTCTTGCCAATGTGTAGATCTGCGGTATGTATAAATGATATATTCATCTTAACCTCCAGCCAATTACTATTTCATTTTTATACTCATTGTTTATTATATTATAATATGAAAATAAAAAAAAGTACCTAAAGGTCATTATTTATAACCAGACCTGAATTTTCAACCAATCGAGTAGCTAGAAAGTTGGATAATTAGTCCAACTTTCTTTGCTCTCACAGAACCGTGCGTACGTTTGCCGTACACGGCTCCTGGAACTTCTCTTCG
>LGGM01000090.1 GCA_001509345.1 Clostridiales bacterium 38_11 | reverse complement strand
ACAACCCTTCCGTTTCTGACATCCAGGCATGGAATTATTCTTTTTGCAAGCATTTCAGTGCCTCCTTGAAATCCAGATTGCCGTCATACAGAGCCTTTCCGATGATGGCACCATATACTTCTATTGCTTTCAGGTCTTTAATATCTTGTATCGTTGTCACGCCACCTGATGCTATGATATCCAGATCCGTCATATCCTGAAGTCTTTTGTACATGGCGGTATTGGGTCCTTTGAGCATCCCATCCCTCAATATGTCTGTATAAATCAGTGTTTTAATGCCTGATTTCTCCATAATTTCACAGATATCGATGACATCCACAGACGTTGCGTCCTTCCAACCTCTGATAGCAGCCTTTCCCTCTACCGCATCGACAGAAACCGCCATTTGATTGGCATAGTTTGTGGCTAATTCCATCAGCAGCTCTTGATTTTCAACCGCTATGGTACCCAATATGACGCGGCTGATACCCAAGGATAGCAATTCCTCTATTCTTGCTCCGGTTCTGATTCCCCCACCGATTTGAATGGGAATGGAGATGCTTTTCGCAATTTCTCTAATGGATTGTTTGTTGATTAGGGACTCGGACTCAGCACCATCCAAGTCGACGACGTGAAGGTATTCAGCACCAGCCTGCTCCCATCTGATAGCCATATCCACAGGGTTGTCCGAATAGACTTTTATTCTGTTGAAATCTCCCTGTGTTAGTCGCACGCATTTATTATCTTTTATATCCACCGCTGGATACAATATCATATGATCAACTCCTTGTAAGCTATTAGTATGTTATGCCCCACCAGACCGCTTTTTTCGGGATGGAACTGTATGCCATAAACATTTTCATTCCTAATAATTCCCGGAATATCAATCTCATAGTTTGAGTGGGCTATGACTTCTTTATTGTCTGAATGGGCATAATATGAATGGACATAGTAGACGTAATCCCCCTCAGCAATATATTTTAGCAAGGGGTCTTCAGGTCTGTCGAAGATGAGGGAGTTCCAACCCATATGAGGCACCTTAAGAGAAATGTCCATCATTTTAATCTCCCCTTGAATCAGACCGAGCCCTTCATACACGCCATACTCGTGGCTTTTATCATAAAGAAGCTGCATCCCAAGACATATTCCCAGAATGGGCTTGCCTTTTTTAGCCTCGTTAATGATGACATCAAACATGTCCTTTTCTCTCAATAGGTTGATGGCATCCCTGAAAGCACCTACGCCCGGTAGTATGATAGATTTTGAATTCCTGATTTGGGCTAGATCATCTGTAATCACAGTGTCCAGACCGACTCTCTCAAATCCCTTTTGCACCGAGTTTAGATTCCCCAGTCCATAATCCAATATCACGTGCATCTACAGCACCCCTTTTGATGAAGAGATCCTATCGCCTGTAATATCTGAGGCTTCTGACAAAACGCGTCCCAGAGCCTTGAAAACAGCCTCGATTTTGTGGTGGTCGTTATTGCCATATAGTACTTCAACATGCAAAGTCAACTTGGCTGCCATGACAAATGCCCTCAGAAACTCCTCAAAATTTTGAGTATCCATCTGACCCAGATAGTCTTTTTTCAGATCCGCTTTATAGATCAGATAGGGTCTGTTGCTGATATCAAGCACTACTCTTGCCAATGATTCGTCCATTGGAATAAATGCATTGGCATATCTTCTGATACCTTTTTTATCATTGAGGGATTCAAGAAAGGCCTGTCCCAGAGCCAACCCTATGTCTTCAACTGTGTGATGGGTATCCACTTCCAGATCGCCTTGGCATCTGATGGTCAGGTCGAATTTGCCATGAAAAGCCATTAGAGTAAGCATGTGGTCAAAAAAACCAATTCCTGTGCTGATTTCAGCCTGTCCAGTGCCATCAATATTCAATGCGACAAATATATCCGTTTCCAGGGTTTTGCGTTCAACTGTTGATGCTCTCATAGTATCTCCTCCAATTCTTTGATTAGGATTTTGTTCTCTTTTTCTGATCCGACAGAGATGCGATAATAGGTGATTGAATTTATCGGCATTTTTCTGATTAGTATGCCCCGCTCACTTAACAGTTCAAACAAATCCTGTCGATTGTGCTTTACAAAAAGGAAGTTGGCTTTGCTTGGATAGACCTCAAAATTCAGTGATTTGAGTTTTTCAGACAGTCTCTCTCTTTGTGTTGCTATCTCTTCAACAAAACCGGCCACTTCGTATGCTCTGTCAAGTGCCATTGCCCCATAGTACTGGGATAAGGCATTTAGATTATATGGGAATTTGATGGCCCAGATTCTGTTTATCATTGCCTCATTTGCGATCATGCATCCGACCCTAAGCGCCGCAAGGCCAAACGCCTTTGATAGTGTACGCATGGCTATCAGGTTGTCATATTGATTGATCAGATCCACACAGGATTCGCCTCCAAAATCGATGTAGGCTTCATCCAGTATGATAATGGAATCCTTTAACTCCTCAATGGCTTCAATAACATCTCTTTTCTCTATGTAATAGCCTGTAGGATTGTTGGGATTGCAGATGATCACTATCTTCGGCTTGATTTCTTTCGCCTTATCCACCAACGAAGTGATATCTACGGAGAAATCTGCATTGCACTCCAGTTTGACCAGCTTGGCTCCCGCCATGACACAGTAGTTCTCATACATGCTGAAGGACGGTGTGAAACTCAAGACACTGTCATCTGTCTCACAGAAGCCATTGATGACAAGGTTGATCATGTCGCTTGATCCATTGCCAACCATGATGTTGTTTGGTTTACATCCGTAATACCCAGCCAGTTTTTGTCTCAATATCGTGGCGTCGCTGTCCGGGTAGATATTTGCCTCAATTTTTTCTAAAAGAGGCTCTTGACTTAAGAGATAATTCTTGGTTTCATTGGCATCCATTTTTACTCTATAAGGTACCTGGTTGACGAAATAGGGTTTAAGATTTCTTACACTCCGCTTCAGTTCAATCATTGATCTCTCCTTCAAATCTGACTTTTATGGCATTGGCATGTCCGGTGAAGCCCTCATCATTGGCAAATCTGACTATGTCTTCCTCATAATCCTTCAAGGCTTCTTTGCTGTAATAGAGCAGGGATGTTTTTTTGATGAAATCATCCACACTCAAGGCTGAAGAAAATTTGGACGTAGAGCTTGTTGGCAGTGTGTGGTTTGGACCTGCGAAGTAATCCCCCACCGGTTCCGGTGTGTATTCTCCAAGGAATATGGCGCCTGCGTTTTTTATTTTTTTGTAATCTTCAAAAGGATTTCTGGTGGCGATTTCCAGATGTTCAGGCGCTATCTCATTGGCGATACCGATTGACTCCTCCAGTGAATTGGTGATAATGACTGCTCCATAATTATTAATAGCCTTTTTGATGATTTCCTTTCTATCCATTTGTTCCGTCATTTTTTCAAGGGCTTTATTGACTTCTCTCGCCAACCTTGGAGAATCGGTAACGAGTATGACTGCCGCCATCTCATCGTGCTCTGCCTGGGATATCAGATCAGCTGCAATATATTTAGGATTTGAGAATTTATCCCCTATGATCAAAATTTCACTAGGCCCGGCGATCATATCTATTCCCACAAAATCAGAGACAAGTTTTTTCGCAGACGCTACATATAGGTTGCCGGGACCTGTTATCTTATAGACCTTGGGGACACTTTCAGTACCGAAAGCCAGGGCGGCTATGGCCTGAGCACCACCCAGACTGAAAACCCTGTCAACACCGGCTATATATGCGGCAGCCAGTATGGAATCCTTTATTTTCCCTTGTGCGTCTGGAGGTGTGACCATGACCAATTCCTTGACCCCTGCAATCTTAGCCGGAACTGCATTCATCAGAACTGTCGAGGGATATGCGGCCTTTCCTCCAGGAATGTAGATGCCCACTTTTTCTATCGGTGTGATAATCTGGCCCAAAACAATGTTCTCGCCATTTAGTTTGTATGTCATGGATTTTTTGACAAATCTTTCGTGGTAGTCTTTAATGTTGTTGTGAGCTTTAGTAAGTGTCTTAAGCAGATTTCCGTCCAAGCGATCAAATGCTTTTTTCATGTCTTCTTTGGTGACTTCCAAGGTTGTCAGCTTTGCACGGTCGAATTTTTCAGTGTATCTGAAAAGGGCTTCATCCTGTTTGAGCTTGACATCCTCTATGATTTCCTCAACTACTTTATAGACTTCCTTGTAATTAGCGTTGGTTCTTTTATTCAACTCATCTAAGAATTTTATATTTTCCGAGGCTTCATATATTTTTAACATCATGTTTTCTCTCCAATTCTCCAATTTTAGCGATTATTCCATCAATCTGCTTCATTTTGAACTTATATCCTATTCTATTGGCTATAATCACTGGGTTGATGTCAAACATTTCCTCCAGTACCTCCAGTCCATTGGCTCTTAAGGTACTGCCCGTTTCTACAATGTCCACAATGACATCTGCCAACCCCAGCTTCGGCGCCAGTTCCACCGATCCGTTGAGTGTTATGATCTGTATGCGTTGACCCTTCAAATCGAAATAAGCCTTGGCTGAATTGGTGAATTTGGTGGCAACCTTGAGTATAGCGTTGTTTCGGTATACTGTTTTGCCCTTTTCTCCGGCAATACACATCTTGCAGTATCCAAAGCTCAGATTATGCAGCTGAAATACCTTTGAAAGGCTTTCTTTAACCATATCTTTTCCTACAATCCCAATGTCGGCAACACCGTTGTCCACGTAGGTCACAACATCTGAGTTTTTCAGAAGCATGAATTTTATTTTGTTTTCCTCATCCTCAAATACAAGCCTTCTTGAATTGAGGTCCAGACTTTTCCCGATGCCAATTTTCCCAAATAGCTCTGCCGATTGCTCTCCAAGCCTTCCCTTTGCCAATGCTACTGTCAAATAATCCATCAGATTTCTCCTCCCTCATACAAAACTCTCAGCAACTCGTCCATCTCAACCGAAAATCCTATTGCCGGTATGACATCTCCGAATTGCTCTGTATAAGTATCATATCTACCGCCTTTTATGATTTCCCTGTTGGAATCTCTATAATAGCCTCTCAGCATAATACCTGAATAATATCCCAAACTCGATACCATTGACAGGTCACATAGGGTCTCCTTGAAATCTGAAGTGTCTTTAAAAGTTATGATTTCTGTGAGCTCATCCAGTCCCTTTTGCATCTTTTCATTCAGAAATCCTGTTTTTGCCCTTTCTATAACTTCAAAAGGCTCCCCCTTCAGGTCAATCAGATTGATTAATGCTTCATATGCTTCATTTTTCTCGAATCCCTTGATGAACCTCTTCAGATCCTGTTTGTTCTTCCTGTCTATAAAGTACAGAATCTGATGATATTCATCCTCTTCTAGATAAAACTCGTTCAGTAATCCTTTCAGATACTCCGAGCTTCCGATTTCCAACACATAATTGGTTCTGTATCTGCTAAGAATCTCATTGGCCAAAAGAATAATTTCCCTGTCTGAGGCTACGGTGTTCATCCCAAGACATTCGACCCCCATCTGTCTGATTTCCTTGATACTCTCTCCCGATTGCTTGAATATCTTCTCGTAGTAGAATATCTTGAGTTTCAGGCCTGCCTGCCACCTGGGAAGCAGGTTGTTCAAAAGATTTGAAGTGATATCCGGTCTGAGTATTGAAATACTGCCATTGGCATTCATGACCTTGACGATAGATTTTTTATTGGATCTGGTGTTGATCTGGATGTATTTGTCATAGTCCTCTATGATTCCCGGTTCATAGTTTTTATAGTCTTTTTTCATGACCATGTCCTCGATGTCTTTTTTCAAGGTATGGCGTTTTTCAGAGTATGCCATTTCGTCTTTAATATTGGTAAACCTCATATTTTCCTCCTGATTTTTGCGAATTAAAAATGCCATTCGGATTTGGCATCCAAATGGCATAAAAGTTCTTTATTCCATCACAGATGCCGTCTTCTTAGTAAAAACTAATAGAGCTTGCATCCGTGAACTTAAACGTTCTACAGCAAACTCTCGCCTCTATGATGATGTACATTGAATTGTCTCGGTTGTCGAATCAATAATTTTCTCATTGGAGTAGCTCCCTAATAGAATATGAAAATAATATCACCATATGACGGGCTTGTCAATATGGCAATATTGTTTTTTTTTGCCTT
>LGGM01000089.1 GCA_001509345.1 Clostridiales bacterium 38_11 | reverse complement strand
TAAAATTTACTATAATATTATAATTTTTTTGGGATTGAAGAAGTGCTCTATTCCGAGCACCTCCGCATTATTTTTTCAGGTTGTAAAAAGTGTCCATCCCCTTATATAGTGCAGCTGTTCCCAGCATTTCCTCTATACGAAGCAACTGGTTATATTTTGCTACCCTGTCTGCTCTTGATGGTGCGCCGGTTTTTATCTGTCCGGCATTGACTGCAACTGCAAGATCTGCAATTGTGTGGTCTGTTGTCTCACCGGATCGATGGGATATGACTGCTGTAAACCCGGCTTTTTTTGCCATTTCAACAGCTTCAAGGGTTTCAGTGATCGTACCGATTTGGTTGAGTTTGATCAGGATGGAATTGGTGATACCATTATTGATACCCTTTGCAAGTCTTTCAGTATTGGTAACAAATAAATCATCCCCAACCAACTGTATTTTGGAGCCTAGTCGTTCAGTCAATAACTTCCAGCCGTCCCAATCTTCTTCGTCCAAACCATCTTCTATTGATATGATTGGATATCTGTTAACTAGGTCCTCATAATAGTCGATAATCTCATCGGTTGTGAATTCCTTGCCTTCGCCCTTCAGCATATACTTACCCGTTTCTTTACTATAGAGCCCTGAAGCAGCAACATCTATTGCAAGTAGGATATCTTTGCCCGGCTCATATCCAGAGACTTTAACAGCCTCAACAATTGTCGAAAGAGCCTCTTCGTTTGATGTCAGATTGGGCGCAAAACCGCCCTCATCACCTACCGCTGTGTTCATTCCCTTGGATTGCAATACTTTCTTAAGGTTATGAAAGATTTCCGCACCCATTCTTAGGCCCTCTTTAAACGACTCAGCGCCAACTGGCATAACCATAAATTCCTGAATGTCTATGTTATTGTCGGCATGCTCACCTCCATTCAGAATATTCATCATAGGAACCGGTAGAGTCCTTGCTCCAGGACCTCCCAGGTATTGGTAGAGTGGCAAGCCAAAGTGACTCGCTGCGGCTTTAGCAGAAGCCATGGAGACACCAAGAATTGCGTTTGCACCTAATTTCCCTTTGTTTTTAGTGCCATCCAACTCGATCATAATCTGGTCTATCACTACCTGATTAGCTGCGTCCATTCCAATCAATTCCGGGGTAATTAGTTCATTGACATTTTCAACAGCCTTCAAAACACCTTTACCCAGATACCTCTTTTTATCCCCGTCTCTCAGTTCAACCGCTTCAAAGGCACCAGTCGATGCCCCCGAAGGAACTGCAGCTATACCATAGCCACCGCTTTCAGTCCATACTTCCACTTCAATTGTAGGATTTCCCCTGGAATCCAATATTTCTCTCGCATGGATATCATTGATTATTGTCATACAATTACCTCACTTTATATTTTAAATTATTTTTTAATCATTGATTCCCCTGTCATTTCGTCAGGCTTAATCATATCCATCAAATCCAGGATAGTCGGTGCTATATCAGCTAATTTACAATCTGACTTCAGTACCGCATTTTTATTAGGACTCACTAGAATAAAGGGAACCATATTCGTTGTATGCTGTGTCAGTATTGAATTGTCATCTTCATTAATCATCTCTTCAGCATTGCCGTGATCTGCCGTCACAATCATCGTCAGTCCCTTTTCGATAACATAAGATGCCACTTCCCCCAGGCAAGTATCCACCGCTTCTATAGCTTTAATGGCTGCTGGTATGACACCTGTATGCCCCACCATATCCGCATTGGCAAAATTGATTACAATCACATCGTAGTAATCTCTTTTGAGCTGTTCCATGAGCGTATCTTTAACTAGATAGGCACTCATCTCAGGCTTCAAATCATAGGTTGCCACCTTAGGAGATGGTATCAGTAACCGGTCTTCTCCTTCGACAGACTTTTCAACCCCCCCATTAAAGAAGAAGGTTACATGGGCATATTTTTCCGTCTCGGCAAGCCTAAGCTGTTTCAATCCCAATCGGCTTATATATTCTCCGAAGGTATTATCCAAAGATTGGGGCTCGTAAGCAACAGATACGTTCAGCATTGTTATGTCATATTGTGTCAGCGTTATGAATTCTGTAAGTATTCTTTGTCTGTCAAAACCGATAAAATAATCATCTGTGAAAGCCCTTGTCAGCTGTCTTGCCCGATCAGGTCTGAAATTGAAAAAGATGATGCTGTCTCCTTCTTCAACCATACCATTTCTATCGGATATGATCGGTTTGACAAACTCATCATTGATCCCTTCCAGGTAAGATTTTTCAACACCATCAACAGGCAAACCATCATAATTGCCCTCGGCTTTTGTCAAGGCGTCATAGGCAAGTTTAGTCCTTTCCCATCTGTTATCGCGGTCCATGGCATAGTATCTGCCCATAACCGTCGCAATCCTGCCAGCGCCAATTATATCCATTTCACTCTGCAAATCTTTAATATAACTGGCGCCGCTTGTTGGGGGAACATCTCTACCATCCAAAAAGCAATGTACATAAATGTCTTTAACACCTTTTTCCTTCGCGTACCTGATTAAGTGATAAAGATGTGTATTATGAGAATGAACACCGCCATCGGATACCAATCCCATCAGATGCAGCTTCGAATTATTCTTCAAGGCATTATTGAATGCACGATTTAATATAGGATTATCTCTGGCTTCTCCACTCTCCATACTCTTTGTTATTCTAGTATATTCCTGATAAACAACTCTGCCTGCGCCAATATTCAAATGGCCTACTTCAGAATTTCCCATCTGTCCATCTGGCAATCCGACATCATAACCGCTGGTCTTAACCAATGTATTGGGATATCTGCTGATCAGAGTGTCGAAATTCGGTTTGCTGGCCCTCATGATAGCGTTACCTATGTAGTCTTTTCCTTTACCCCAACCATCTAGAATCATCAACACAATTGTTTTTTTATTCATCATTTCACCCTCTATCTGAGTAAGTCATAATTTTCAAAAATTCATCGGATTTTAGACTGGCGCCTCCTACCAGTACGCCATCAATCTCCGGTTGAATCATCAATTCATCCACATTGGACGAGTTCACACTACCACCGTATAGTATTCTGATATTCTCCGCCATAGATTCTCCATATAGATTAATCAAAATTGTCCTTATAAATCCAAGCATATCATTTGCCTGCTCACTGGTCGCTGTTTTGCCAGTCCCTATAGCCCATACGGGTTCGTAGGCAACAGTGACATCAGAGGCTCTTGAAGAATCGACAAGTTTAAGTCCCTCTACAAGCTGTTTTTTGATGATCCTATGATGATAATCGCCTTCTCTTTGGGCCAGTGACTCACCGACGCACATGATTGGCAGCAATTCATTATTCAAAGCGGTAAAAATTTTCTTGCTGATCTGCAAATCTGTCTCTCCAAAAAATTTCCTTCTCTCCGAATGTCCAATAATAACATAGCTTACATCCAGCTCCTTAAGCATCAATGCGGATACTTCTCCTGTATAAGCGCCTTTTTCTTCAAAATGCATGTTCTGCGCACCCAGTTGAATTTTTGTTTCCTTAAGCAATTTTCCAGCCAAACTCAGTACCGTATAGGGCGGACAAACAACAAAATCCCTATCAACCGATAATCTATTGCTTATCAGACCTTCAATCAACGAAAGGCTTTCTTGAAGTGTATTATTCATTTTCCAATTTCCAACTATTAAAGGTTTTCTCATGATACCTCCTCCAAATCCTCAATGGCGTCAATCCCGGGGAGCACTTTTCCTTCCATATATTCAAGCGTTGCTCCACCACCCGTAGATATGTGGGTCATCTTGTCTGCTAACCCAGCTTTCTCTACAGCAGCGGCACTGTCGCCTCCACCTATTATGGTTATTATATCCAAATCTGCTAATTTTTTTGCAATTGCATTGGTTCCTTGAGAAAAATTATCAAACTCAAAAACACCCATAGGTCCATTCCAAATCACTGTTTGTGACCCTTCCAACACCGATTCAAATAGCATGATGGTTTTTTCTCCAATATCCAGACCCATATACAATTCGGGAATTTCTTTATAGCCAACTACCAGAAAGTCCGATGTGTCTTTGAATGCCTGTGTCGCTTTGAAATCTAGAGGCAAAAAAATGTTTACGTCTTTATCTTCCGCTTTCTTTAATAATTCCGTAGCCAAATCAATCTTATCCTCCTCTAGAAGTGACTTGCCGACTGGATAACCGATGGCCCTTATAAAAGTAAATGCCATCCCTCCACCAATCAGAATATTGTCAGCCACGTCAATAAGGTTTTCAATAATGCCAATTTTATCTGAAACCTTTGCTCCTCCCAAAATAGCGGTAAAAGGTCTTTTGGGCTTTGATAAAGCACCCCCGATGGCATCAAGTTCTTTACCAATCAAAAAACCAACTGCTGAAGGAAGGTACTTCGCTACTCCTACGTTCGAGGCGTGTGCACGATGGGAAGTACCAAATGCATCATTGACAAATATATCAGCTAGAGAAGCCAATTCTTTGGAGAATTCATCCCCGTTTTTTGTTTCTTCTTTTCTAAACCTAGTATTTTGGAGCAGCATGACTTCTCCCGGAATTAATCTCTTCGCCATCTTTTTGACTTGATCATTGATGACCTCATCGTAGTCTGCGAACACCACTTCTTTGTTTAATAAATCAGCTAATCTTTTAGCAATGGGAATCAGAGAATATTTCTCATCAGGTTTCCCATCAGGTCTACCCAGATGAGACATCAAAATAACGCTTCCGCCATTCTCCAAAATATAATTGATGGAAGGTAGTGAACTTTTTATCCTAATATCATCTGTTATATTCGAATAATCGTCCATTGGAACATTGAAATCGCATCTCATCAAGACTTTTTTTCCTGCAAGATTTAAATCCTTTAGTTGTTTTTTCAAATCAAAACCTCCTTAATCCAATGATTAATAGGGTTGCAGATTTAACCGCAGCACTGGTGTGTCTATATAGTTGCCAAGTGTTTTAATGTTCTGACCAATTGGCTGGTGTATGACATTTCATTATCATACCATGAGATGACTTTAAACATCTTTTTGCCTTCCACTTCTACGCTCAAGGTAGATAGAGAATCAAACAAGCTTCCATAGGAAGATCCGATAACATCACTGGAAACAATTGGATCCTTGGTATAGCCAAGGGTTTCATTGACTGACTTTTCCATAAGAGCATTGATATTATCAACGGTTGTATCTTTTTTTAACTCAACAACTAAGTCAACCACTGAACCTGTAACAACCGGCACCCTCAACGCAATACCATCCAGTCGGCCTTTCAATTTGGGTAACACCAGTCCAACTGCCGCCGCTGCGCCTGTAGAGGTTGGGACAATATTGGCTGCCGCCGCCCTGCCTCTTCTAGAGAAAATGCCTGATTTATGAGGTCCATCTAATGTGGACTGATCATTGGTGTAGGCATGAACAGTAGTCATAAATCCCTTAACAATGCCAAAATTGTCATCTAGCACTTTTGCAACGGGAGCCAGACAATTTGTTGTGCAAGAAGCACAGGAAACAACTGTTTCAGTACCATCCAAGATATCATGATTGACATTATACACAATGGTTTTCATATCGCCTTTTCCAGGTGCTGACAAAACCACTTTTTTCGCACCAGCTTTGAGATGTTTTTCAGCGTCTTCCTTTTTCGTAAAAAACCCTGTGCATTCCAATACAATGTCTATTCCAAGCTCACCCCAAGGCAGATTTACAGGATCTTTTTCAGAGTAAATCTTAAATTCTTTTCCTTCAACAATAATCTTATTGTCTTTAAATGAGATATTGTCTGTCTTGTAATTACCTTGAGATGTATCATACTTCAACAAATACGCCAATGATTCAGCATCTGTCAGATCGTTGATAGCTGTTATTTCAAAGCTCTCATCGTCAAACATCTTCCTAAACGCCAGTCTTCCAATTCTTCCAAAACCATTAATTGCTACTTTAATACCCATAATAACACTCCTTATTTTATATTTAATATTTCTTTTGCAGTCACTTCATCTGTAATTAAGGTATAATCTTTATGATATTTTGAAAACGAATAGATAGCATCAGCTTTGCTAGCTCCCGCTGCAACACAGATTGCATGTCTAATGTTTTTTAAATCATTTAGATCTATGCCCACCGAATCAGTATGAAGAACCGGTGCTCCTTCTTTATTGAAATAGTAACCTAAAGCTTCTGCAAAAGCTTTTTTCATCTTTAGTTCGTCTTTTTTGATCTCGCTTAACCCTCTTCTTCTGGTCATCTCTTCTGCGGTGCCAATCCCAAAAATGATCATATCAATCTTTTTAATCTCATCAAGAACATTTTTTATTTGGGTATTGGCTTTTAATACTTGCAAGATATCAGGCCCAATATTATCCGGCACATGAAGCAGCTTGTATCCGGCACCTAGGTTATAGGCCATTTTAGCCGCTATAGAGTTGGCTTGTATCTCAAGATTCTCACCTAATCCCCCTCTTCCAGGAACAACAAGTAGATTAGTGAACTTCTTGCTGACACGTATCTCATTAGCAATCAATGCCATTGTTGTGCC
>LGGM01000018.1 GCA_001509345.1 Clostridiales bacterium 38_11 | reverse complement strand
AATAGTAAATTTAGCAAATATCGAATTAAACAATTGAAAACAGTGTATAAATATGCAATAATATAGTATATGAACTATCGGGAGAGATAATATGAAAAAATACGCACGTCAATCAAAGATTCTAGAATTGATCAACGAAAGAGAAATTGAGACTCAGGAAGATTTGGCTTCAACATTGAAGGGTATGGGGATTAATGTTACGCAGGCAACTATCTCGAGAGATATAAAGGAATTGAGGCTGATTAAGGTTACCTCCAACACAGGAAAATACAAGTATGGCACGATAGAAGAAAGCCAGAATTCTATATCCGATAGACTAGTCAGAATATTTAAGAACTCTATTATATCGATTGATGCCTCAATGAATATTGTGGTCATCAGAACAATTCCAGGTGCGGCTCAGATCTGCGGTTCAGCCATTGACTCGCTTCAGATACCTGATGTAGGTGGGACCATTGCTGGAGATGACACTGTTTTTGTAGCTGTCAGAAAACTAGAATCTGTGGATGATATTATCAATAACCTATACGCCCTGATTAACTGAACGGAGGTTTTATGCTGCTTAATTTAAGCATCCTTAACTTTATCATTTTCGAAAAAATATTTCTGGACTTTACAGATGGTTTCAACGTTTTTACGGGGGAGACCGGTGCTGGAAAGTCCATGATTATAGATTCTTTGAATCTGCTCCTTGGTGGAAAATCCAACAAAGGTTTTGTAAGAAAAGATTGCGATAAAGCTACTATACAAGGTAGTTTTTATATTGAGGAAAACTCTCCATTGATGGCTCTTTTTGCTGAGCAGGGCATCAGGACTGAGGACGGCACAATCATCATTACCAGAGAGATCATGGACAATGGCAGATCAACTGCCAGGATAAATAATGTGCTGATCAATATATCCTTTCTCAAAACGATAGCCAGGTACCTGCTTGATATACATGGTCAATATGAGCAGCAGTCCATTTTGGATAGCGGTGAGCATATTCTGATTCTGGATAAGATGTGTGGTATAGAGCTGAAAGCTTTACTGGAAAGCTATCAATCGCTTTACAAGGACTATCTTGGTTTGAAAAATGAGATCGCAGCCCTTGAGAAAAGCAATCAGGACAAGAATGACAGGATGGATTTTCTAGAATTTCAAATCAATGAGATCAGCAGTGCAGGATTGAAACCGGGAGAAGAGGAATCTCTTTTTGGCGAGTACAATATCATGTCCAATTTAAATGACATTACAATGAATGTTTTTCAAGCAGCCGACTATTTCACCAATGAAAACCGCTCTGTAACTGACATGCTTACTGAGGCTCTCAAAGCTATCAAGAAAGTGTCCCATTATGATGATACAATCAAAGGGTTCGAATCAGCCCTTGAATTGATTATTGATTCCAGCCAGGAGCTGTCATTTGCTTTGATAGACTATGCCAATAGCAAGGATTTGGATAATGAGAGACTCTTTTTTTTGGAGCAACGTCTAGAAGACATCAATCACATCAAAAGAAAATACAATATGGAAATCTCAGATCTGCTTCAGTATAGGGACAAAGCCGTTCGAGATCTGGAGCTTCTGAAAAATATTGAATCTAGAATCAGTACACTTCATATGAGTCTGAAATCGATTACGGCCGAGATGGAATCTCTGTCTGATAATCTGCGCAGCATCCGACAAATCAAGGCAGCAATTATGGAGGAAGAAATTGAAAAGCAGCTTCACTCTCTCAATATGAAAGACGCTCGATTTCGTATTAACATTACTGATATGTCATCCTTCAATGAGTTGGGAAAGGACAACATTCTGTTTTTGATCAGCACCAACCCAGGGATGGATCTGATGCCTCTTGATAAAATATTGTCTGGTGGTGAGGTGTCCAGAATCATGTTGGCCATCAAGTCCATTATCAATGAGATTGATGATATACCGACCATGATATTTGATGAGATTGATACGGGTATCAGTGGAAAAACCGCTTACATGGTAGGAGAAAAAATCAAGAGGATTTCGACAAACCATCAGGTAATCTGTGTGACCCATTCACCACAGATAGCCTCAGCAGCCCATACACATTTTGTGATAGAGAAACTGACTGACGGTCAAAGGACCTATTCTTCAGTCACTAGGCTTGGCTATCAGGATAGGATCAGGGAAGTAGCAAGACTACTGAGCAGTCTAGACATCACAGAGATATCGATGAAAAACGCAGAGGAAATGGTCAGAGCAAATGAGAAATGATATGATAGAAAAAACAATCAGCTGCAGACAGATATATGAAGGCAAAATCCTGAATCTTCGTGTGGATGAGGTGCTGTTACCCAATGACAAGACCTCACTCAGGGAGATTGTTGAACATAATGGCGCTGTTGCTATCGTCGCAGTCACTGACAATGATAAGATACTGCTGGTGAGACAATACCGGAAAGCCGTGGAGAGGGTTCTGATAGAAATCCCTGCGGGTAAGTTGGAAAAGGAAGAGACACCCTATGACTGTGCTGAGAGGGAACTGATCGAGGAGACTGGTTTTCGGGCAAATCAGTTGAAGAAGGTCATGGAAATCATTACCTCACCGGGATTCTGCACTGAAAAAATCCATTTATTTGTCGCCAACAATCTGGTTGTCGATTATCTGGAAAATGATGAGGATGAATTTATCGATCTGATCACACTGGATCTGGATGAGGCATTAGGAAAAATCGTCTCCGGAGAGATTGTTGACTCTAAAACAATCATTGGTCTTTTATACTATAAAATGTATCATAGCGCTTCCTGAAAAGGGAAGTTTTTTTTGAGACCACTTATAAAACACTATAAATTGTGGTATTATATATTTGGAATCATAGATATAGTATGGAGGTTTTGAATGAGCGAACATATCAATGAATTCAGCCATTTCCTAAGGAATAAAAGGAATATCTCGGAAAATACGTCATCAGCCTATATAAGCGACATCATCGCTTTTTACAAATATATTCAGGAAACCTACAAAAAGGATATTTTGAGTGTCACAAAAACCATGATACTGACCTATATGCTGGATATGCAGAAAAAATCAAAAAACGCAGCTACCATATCCAGAAGTCTATCTTCCATCAAATCATTCTATGGTTTTATGGAAGATAGGGGTGATATCACCAAGAACCCATCCAACAACATTCATGCCCCGAGAATTGAAATGAAACTGCCTGAGTACCTGTCATCAGAGGAAATAGACAAGTTGCTGGAACTACCCGATATCAACTCAGCCAAAGGCTATCGGGACAAGACCATGCTGGAGCTTATGTATTCAACAGGCATCAAGGTCAGTGAGCTGTTGGATCTGAAAACCGGGGACTATAATCCGTCCTCTGAGAGCCTCAGCATCAACAAAAAAAACAATACCCGTCGTGTGCCCGTAGGAAGCCAGGCAAAGCTGTATCTGGAAACCTATTTGTCTGAAAGGCGCAACGCCCTTGTCAATGCGGATACGAAAGATGTGATGTTTGTCAATCTGTCCGGAACCCACATGTCCAGACAGGGCTTCTGGAAAATTCTGAGACAATATGCCAGGGGAGCAGGAATCAATAGACGGATTACACCTCAGATTATCAGAAATTCATTTGTGGTGCATCTGCTGCAGAATGGCTCGGACATCAATACCTTGCAGATATTGTTTGGTCAGAATAGCATCAGTGCCATACAAATGTATCTTAAAACACAAGAAAAGCATACTTTTGAGATTTATAGAAAGTCACACCCTAGAGCCTAAGGAGGTTATATGATTAATAGAGTTATTCTGATCATTCTAGACAGTGTCGGCATCGGCGCAATGCCTGATGCCCATCTATATGGGGATGAGGGGAGCAACACAATTCTGAATATTTACAGGAATATAGAGAATTTCAAGCTCGAGAACCTTGAAAGAATGGGCCTGACACATATCGAAGGACTAGCCGAAATCAAGAGAAACACCATAAGCCCAATAGCTTCCTATGGAAGACTTGAGGAGATTTCACCGGGCAAAGACACGACAACCGGGCATTGGGAGATCTCAGGGGTTGTTCTGAAACATCCATTTCCTACATATCCTAACGGGTTTCCGGATGAGATACTGGAGGCCCTAAAAAAGGAAACGGGCAGAGGCATCATCGGCAACAAGGCAGCCTCCGGTACAGCTATCATTGAAGCGCTGGGAGAGGAGCATGTCCGAACAGGAAAAATAATCACCTATACCTCAGCAGACAGTGTTTTCCAGATTGCAGCACATGAGAATGTTGTGCCACTCGATGAACTTTATGAGATATGCAAAAAGGCCAGGAAAATTCTGACCGGTAAACATGCTGTAGGCAGGGTCATTGCAAGACCATTTGTAGGCATTCCCGGAAGCTTTAAAAGAACCGAGAACCGCAAGGATTTTTCCCTGGATCCTACAGGTAAGACAATGCTTGATTACATCTCCGAATCTGGGCAGGAGGTTGTCGCCATCGGCAAAATCGAGGATATATTTGTTGGTAGGGGGATTACAAAAACCCTTCACACAAAAAATAATGAAAGTGGAATAGAGGCGACACTAAGCGAGATCAATCGAGACAGCAAGGGACTCATCTTCACAAACCTTGTCGACTTTGATATGCTTTATGGTCACAGAAACAATATTGTAGGCTATGGAAATGCATTGCAGGAATTTGACAAGAAACTTAGAGAAATACTGGAAGCTTTGAAGCCCGAAGATCTCCTCATGATTTCCGCCGACCATGGCTGCGATCCCTCCACAGTGAGCACAGATCACTCCAGGGAGTACGTGCCATTGCTGGTTTATCATAAAGATATGCAGCCTAAAAACCTTGGAAACATAAAGGGATTCAATGTTATCGCAAAAACTATTCTTGATTTTTTGGATATAGACAACAACATAGACAATGTGAGCCTTAAAAATTCACTGGATATAGGGTGATTGAAATGAGAGTTTATGATCTGATCAACAATAAAAAACATGGCGGACAGCTATCAGACGAAGAGATCAAGTTTCTGATTGATGGCTACGTTAAGGGTGATATTCCTGACTATCAGATGTCAGCTATGCTGATGGCCATCTATTTCAAAGGAATGAATCTATCCGAGACCACTGCGCTTACTAGAGCCATGGTTGAATCCGGTGAAACAATCGATCTTTCATTCATTGACGGTATCAAGGTGGATAAGCACAGTACAGGCGGAGTGGGAGATAAGACCTCGCTGGTTTTGCTCCCCCTGATGGCTTTATGCGGCTTGAAGGTGTCCAAGATGTCTGGTAGAGGTCTAGGGCACACTGGTGGCACCATCGATAAGCTGGAGTCCATTCCGGGCTTTAACGTAAACCTTGATAGAGATGAGATGTTTTATATTGTTGAGAAGTTCGGCTTTGCGATATCGGGGCAGACCCTTGATTTGGTTCCCGCTGATAAGAAACTGTATGCCCTGAGGGATGTGACTGCAACTGTTGACAACCTCTCGCTGATTGCCAGCTCCATTATGTCCAAGAAAATCGCATCCGGTGCCGACATCATACTCCTAGATGTGAAGGTGGGAAGCGGTGCTTTTATGAAGAATGTTGACGATGCGGTACAGCTGGCGGAAATGATGGTTTCTATCGGCAAAAGCTTCGGCAGAAAAGTGGGGATAGTCCTTTCCAACATGGAGGAGCCCCTTGGATTTGCAGTCGGCAACTCATTGGAAGTCATTGAGGCTGTCAAAACACTGAGCAATGAAGGTCCGGAAGATTTCACGACTTTGTGTGTGTTTCTTAATGCAACTATGCTGAAGCTGTCTGGCATCTGTGATACGCTTGAGGAGGGATTGGAAAAAACCAAAGCCCTTTTAAAAACCGATGACCCTTTTCTTAAATTTGTTGATTTTGTTTATGCACAAAAGGGTGATACAACCTATATTAAAGATTTGACAAAATTTGAGAAATCGAAATATGCCTACAAGGTCATTAGTACTTCGGAAGGCTACATAAAAACAATCGACGCTGAGAAAATAGGATTGTGCTCGTTGGTGGCTGGAGCTGGGCGTGCAACAAAGGAAGAGGAGATTGACCACACAGCAGGCGTCATATTGCATAAGAAGGTTGGAGACCAGGTGGCGTTCGGTGATGCTTTAGGCGTCATCTACACCAATAAAAGCGATGAAAAGGAAGCACTCACCGAATCGTTCTATGAGGCCTTTGGATTCAGCTCCGAGCCGGTGAGAAAAAACAATGTCATTATAGGCATGGTCGATGATCATGGCTTTATCGATATGAGAAAGTAGGGATAATTTGGAGTATATTGTTCATATCAACAAATTCTATGGTCCGTTTGAATTACTGGTTTACTTGATTGAAACCAATGAAGTGGATATTTATGACATACCGATAGCTGAAATCACAGAACAGTATATCGCTTATTTGGATGTCTTACAGGAGTTTGACATGGCGATAGCCAGCGAATTTGTACTGATGGCTTCAACGTTACTTGAAATCAAATCCAAAATGCTGCTTCCCAATCAGGAAAAGCAGGAGGATCCAAGAGAGGAGCTTGTGAATCAGCTACTCGAATATAGATTATATAGAATGGCCTCTGAGGATTTAAAGGTTTCAGAGGAGAAAGAAAGCCGATTCATAGCGAAGCCCGCAGAGGACTTCCATGTGGAGGAGGATACTGTCTGCGAACAGCTTCTCTTTGAGGAGATCAGTGCCTATGATTTGCTGTATGCTCTAAAGAATGTTTTAAAAAGAAGTCATTTTGAGACAGAGGATAATATAATGGAGCTGTCAAAGGATGAATTCACCATCAATGACTGCATTGATCTAATTAGCAAGAAGCTTGAGATCCTCCAGAAGGTAAATATTGTGGAGATTTTCTCCCTCCATAATTCAAAAAAATTTGTGATTGCTGTATTTCTAAGTATACTTGAGATGTCCCGGTTAAAAAACATCAGACTGGTCCAGGATAGAATTTTCGGCGAGATATTTATTCAGAAGACTTAGGAGATGATAATGATAAAAAACGAGCGAGTCAAAAGCATCATTGAAAGCATATTGTTTGCCTGGGGAGACCCGAT
Organism: Clostridiales bacterium 38_11; assembly: GCA_001509345.1. Taxonomy (GTDB): domain Bacteria; phylum Bacillota; class Clostridia; order Tissierellales; family Dethiosulfatibacteraceae; genus 38-11. Next base: position 20,566 of record LGGM01000018.1, on the reverse strand, counting down.
CAAAGTGGGAGAGCTAAGCAAGATTATTGAGATAAAGGAATCACATTTACGCGACATTCTGTTGGAAATGGAACAGGATTATTTATCGGAATCCAGAGGGATTGTATTGAAAACCTTTGGTGATACTTATCAATTCAAGACCAAAGATATCAATTATGATTACGTTGCTATGCTTTTCAGGACCAACACCCGTTCCAATCTGTCTAATTCAGCTCTGGAAGCGTTGTCCATTATAGCTTACAAGCAACCGATCACAAAAATCGAGATGGACATGATCAGAGGGGTCAAATCCGATTACATTCTGAGAACATTGATGGACAAGGATCTTGTTGAGACCAGGGGCAAGCTCGATAAACCGGGCAAACCAATCATTTACGGTACGACCGGTCATTTTTTAGCCTATTTCGGATTAAAATCCATTCAAGATCTACCTCCTCTGAAAATCACACCAGATTCTTTGACAGGTGACCAGGAGGGTATTTTTCATGGGTGACACAAGGCTTAATAAATTTATTAGCAATTCAGGCTACACATCAAGAAGAAATGCTGATGAACTTATCTTTAATGGTGAGGTCACAGTAAATGGTGTTGTGGTCATTGAACCGGGATATCAGGTGGACTCAAAGCTTGATCGTGTAGAGGTTTCTGGCAAGCCTATTGCTGTACAGGATGATTTCATCTATATTATGCTCCATAAGCCTGAAAAATACATCACTACCGTAAAGGATCAATTTGGCAGACCCTCCGTTATAGATCTCATCGACTTGAAAGATAGAATCTATCCCGTGGGAAGACTCGATTATGATTCCAAGGGGCTTTTATTGCTGACCAATGATGGAAGTCTTACCTTCAAATTGACTCATCCTAGTCATGATGTACCGAAGACCTACCTCGTTCAGGTAAAGGGAAATCTGGATGCCACTATTTTAGCCAAGCTTTCAAAAGGTATTTATATTGACGGATATAGAACCAAGCCTTGTGTTATAAACGTCATCGGAGAAATAGAGCATATAACTCGACTTTCAGTAATCATTAGCGAGGGTAGAAACCGTCAGATCAGAAAGATGTTTGAAAAATTCAAATGCCGTGTTGTTGATTTAAAACGCGTTTCCATGGGAGAATTGAAGCTGGGAAATCTGCCTGTTGGCAAATGGCGTCATCTTACCACTGGCGAGGTGAACTATCTGAAGGAACGAATATGAGTGTCAATATCTATAACATTGTTCAATACTATCATTTTCTGATTTCTGAATTTCTCACGGAAGACAGTATCAATATAGACTGTACCTGTGGCAATGGAAATGACAGCTTATATTTATGCAACGCCATGAAAGGCAAAGGGTTTTTGTATGCATTTGACGTTCAGGAAGAAGCCATAAAAAAAACGCAGAAACTTCTTTTGAAATCCAGTAAATTCAATAATTACAAAGTTATTCACGATTCCCACGTGAATGTTGATCGATACATCCTCAAAAAAGTACAGCTTGCTGTTTTTAATCTTGGCTATCTGCCAGAAAGTAAATCCGACATTTCCACCAATCCGGACACCACTATTTTCGCACTGGAAAAAATACTAAAAATATTGAAGCTGAAAGGTTACATTTTAATAACTGCCTATACAGGCCATGACAAGGGGTTGGAGAGAAATGCGCTGTTTGATTATCTGGAAAAACTTGATGATAAGCTGTTCAAGGTAGTCAATCATAGAATAATCAACATCAATAATTATACACCTGAGTTGTTTATCATCCATAAAATGCATGAAACTGATTGATGGTTTCATGCATTTTATTGTAATAGAGCATATATAACACTATGAATTCATAAAAATATGCATCAAATGATGTTCATCTTGCAATTTTATTTAATTATGAAGTATATCTTGCAAAATGTGGTTAGATTTGATATTCTTATAAAGAAATTAATTTGTTCAATGCTAGGAGGTATCATATGGGTACGCCCAAAATGGTAGTCGTCAACAAAGAATGGTGTAAAGGGTGTGGCATTTGTGTCGCATTTTGTCCCAAAAATGTTTTAGAGTTAGTCAATGAAGTTGTATGTATCGCAAGATCTGAGGATTGCATAAAATGTGGACAATGTGAATTGAGATGTCCTGATTTTGCAATATATTTAAAGGAGGTACCTGAAAATGTCTGATCAAATAAAGCTGCTTCAGGGAAATGAAGCTTGTGTCGAAGGTGCTTTAGCAGCGGGCATGGAATTTTATGCAGGCTATCCCATAACACCTTCTACTGAGATAGCTGAAATATCCGCACAGAAATTGCCGGCTATCGGAGGCCATTTTATACAGATGGAAGACGAAATCGCAGGTATGGCTGCAACACTGGGTGCTTCATTAGCTGGCAAAAAATCAATGACTGCCACAAGCGGTCCCGGATTTTCATTGAAACAGGAAAATCTAGGTTATGGATGCATCGCTGAAATACCTTGTGTCATCGTGAATGTCCAAAGAGGTGGACCGAGCACCGGACTACCAACATCTCCATCCCAGGGCGATATTATGCAGGCAAAGTGGGGAACCCATGGAGATCACCCTATAATAGCACTGTACCCAAACTCCGTCCAAGAGATATTTGATATAACAATTGAGTGTTTCAATATGGCTGAAAAATATAGGACGCCTGTTATTCTTTTACTGGATGAAATTATCGCCCATATGCGTGAGAAGGTGGATCTATCATCTAAAGATAGCATCAAAATCATCGACAGAAAGAGACCAACCGGCCCTAAGGAAGGCTATCTGCCCTACAAGGCTGATGAGGATCTGATTCCGAATATGGCTGATTTCGGTACTGGTTACAGACAGCATGTCACAGGGCTTACCCATGATGTAACCGGTTTTCCAAGCAACAGTCCTATAGTCGCTCTTGATATGATGACCAGGCTGATGAAAAAAATAGAGATCAATAAAAAAGATATTGTTAAATACGAAGAATATAGACTTGCAGACGCTGATTTTGCCATCGTTGCATTCGGTGCAACATCCAGAGCCGCTAAAGACACGGTTAACAGGTTAAGAGAGGATGGTATAAAAGCTGGACTCTTCAGACCAATCACCATCTGGCCAATTGCTGAAGATGAACTGATCAGTCTTTCAAAAAAAGTTAATAAAATAATTGTTGCTGAAATGAATATGGGACAATATGTGAACGAGGTTGAAAGAGTTGCTTGTAAAAACTGCAGTGTAGAGTTCTATGGTAGATTCGACGGTCAACCGATCAACCCCGACGAGATTTATGATTTTGCAATGGAGGTGCTGAGATGAATACGAGTGCATTGGTAAAAGAGTATTTTAGAGAAGATAAATTACCTCATATCTGGTGTCCGGGTTGCGGACATGGCATCATCATGCACGCTGTGGTCAGGGCTATCGACAATCTGAAACTGGACCCTGAGAAAATCTGTATCGTTTCCGGCATCGGTTGCTCTTCCAGAGCATCCGGCTATATGAATTTCAATACCCTTCATACAACTCATGGCAGGGCTTTAGCTTTTGCGACAGGTGTCAAGATGGCCAATCCCAGTCTGGAAGTTCTGGTTTTGACCGGTGATGGAGACTGTTCTGCAATAGGCGGAAATCACCTAATCCATACAGCCAGAAGAAACATTGACATCACTACGATAGCTTTCAACAACAATATATATGGTATGACCGGCGGGCAATATTCACCTACAACAGCAACTGGCGATTTTGGCACTACAGCACCTTACGGAAATATAGATAAAACATTCGACCTTTGTAATCTGGCCAAAGCTGCTGGTGCAACATATGTCGGCAGATCAACAGCTTATTATGCCAAACAATTGACAACCCTGGTAGAGAATGGCATCCAAAACAAGGGTTTTTCATTTATTGAGGCTGTCAGTTCATGCCCAACCTACTATGGCAGAAAAAACAAAAAAGGCGACGCAGTTGAAATGATGAAAAGTCTGAAGGATGACTACATTGATATCAAGATTGCCGAGAAAAGACCTGATCTGGCTCAATCCAAAATTTTGATGGGCGAGTTCTACAATAAACCCGATGAAGAATACACGGAAAAATATCAGAAAATCATTGATATGTTGAAGAAGGAGAGTTATCATGCCTAAAAAATATGAAATCAGATTGTCAGGTTCAGGCGGACAAGGGCTAATTCTAGCAGGTATCATATTAGCGGACGCCAGCCTGTTGCAAGGTATCAACGCTATTCAGTCCCAATCATACGGGCCTGAGGCTAGAGGTGGTGCCAGTAAGTCTGAGGTTATCATCAGCGAGACAGAAATCAATTATCCTAAGGTTCAAAAATGTGACATGCTTCTTTGTCTAACACAAAAATCTTATGATCAATATATTGCATCCTTAAAAAATGATGGTATACTTATAATAGATGACAGCATCGAGCTAAGAGGAGCTAATGGGTTTAAGATTTTGAGCCTGCCAATCCTAAAAACCGCGAATATCGAAATGAAAAGACCTATGGTTGCCAATATCATCTCTTTAGGTGTCATCAGCAAAGTACTAGATATTGTCAAAGAAGAGAATATCCTTAAAGCTGTTTTGAAAAGGGTTCCTCCCGGTACGGATGTAATCAACGAGACAGCTTTTTATAAGGGAGCATCTATGATTTGAAGAGAAGGATGGGCAAATGGCATTCAAAAATAATGAAGATTTAATCAAAATTATTCAAATCAATTATTATAAATTCAGTAAAGGACAAAAGGCGATTGCCCAGTTTATTATTGAGCAATATGACAAAGCCGCATTTATGACCGCCGCCAAGATAGGTAAGACGGTTGATGTCAGCGAGTCAACTGTGGTCAGATTTGCCACTGCTTTGGGATTTGATGGATTCCCCGATCTTCAGCAGGCTTTGCAGGTCATGATCAAAAACAAACTGACTACTGTACAAAGAATTTCTCTAAATGAGACACCAAAGGATTCAGAGGAATTCATCAACAAAATATTGAAAAATGAGATTCACTCATTGAAGAATTATCTAGAAGACATTGACCAGGAGCGGCTTGACAATGCGGCAGCGCTGATACTTAGCGCCAAAAAAATATATATTCTGGGTATGAGAAGCTCATATGCACTGGCTTTGTATTTAGGCTTTTATTTGGACGTCATGCTGGAGAACGTCAGAATAATCAATCAGAACACCAATTCGGTATTTGAACAACTGGTTAGAATCAATGAAAATGACCTTTTTATTGTCATCAGTTACCCGCGTTACTCCCAGCAGACGATGGATTCCGTAAATTTCGCCATGGACAGAAAGGCAAAAATCTTAGCCATCACCGATACAGAAGCATCACCATTTTATCGACTGGCAGATATTGCTTTACTAGGCAAGAGCAATATGGTATCGTTCGTAGATTCACTGGTTACGCCAATGGCTGTAATCAATTCACTCATCATGAGTGTCGGTATGAAAGAAAAGGATGAAATACTGAAATATTTTGACCTTTTGGAGGATATCTGGGACAAGTACAGCATCTACAATAAAGAGAATGATTTTAAGAAGTAATACAACCGGGTTATAATCCCGGTTTTTTTTGTTGTTTTAATTGTCAAATTATACTATAATATTAAAGGTGATTTTATGAAGACTATACGCGGTGCTATAACCGTTAAAAATAACTCAGAAACTGAAATAAGAACCAATACCATCACATTATTGGATGAGATATTGAGTGTCAACAATATTACTGCTACAGAGGTCGAAAGCATTATATTTACTGCCACTAGGGATATCACAAGGGCCTATCCCGCAAAATTTGCTCGTGAAATCGGGTTTGAAAACACTACTTTGCTGTGTGTGCAGGAGATGAGCGTTGAAGGCAGCCTGCCTTTTTGTATTCGAGTACTGATATTTGTCAACCACCCGAAATTTACCAACCCGACACATGTTTATCTTAAAGGTGCGGAAAAGCTAAGACCGGATTTAAAAAAGCTGAAGGTGGAGGAAATATGATTATTGCCATAGATGGTCCGGCTGGTGCGGGAAAGAGCACTGTTGCCAAAAGAGTCAGTGAGATTCTAGGATTTATGTTTATAGATACAGGTGCTATTTATAGAGCTATTACCTATAGTCTGATCAAAGACGGGATTGACTTGAACAACAAGCAACTGTTGAAAAACCATCTACACAGATTGGATCTTGAGTATACCAATCAACATATTTATTTTCAAGGCTCTATCATCGACGATGAAATTCGGGAGGAGACCATTTCAAGCAAAACCTCCGATTATTCCAAGAATCCGATTATCAGATCTTTTGCCACTGATTTCCAGAGAAAGCTGGCTGAAAACAATAATGTTGTGATGGAAGGTAGAGACATTGGAACTGTTGTGTTTCCAAAAGCAGAGTTCAAGTTTTTTCTGACAGCGAATTACGAGATACGTGGACGCAGACGGTATCAGGAATTGAAACAATCAGATAAAGATGCATCACTCGAAGAAACAATTGAAGCGATAAGGATTAGAGATAATAATGACAGCAACAGGGAACTGGCCCCACTAAAAAGGGCTGCAGATGCTGTAGAGATTGACACATCGCAGATTGGTATAGACCAGGTCATCGATACCATAATCAGATATGTCAGAACGGAGGATTAATGTTTTATAAGATAGTCAGGGCAATAATATTTGTCATATTAAACATCCTGTTTAGAATAAAAGTACATCATAAGGAAAATTCATTGAACAACGATGGTGAGCCACTGGTATTATGTGCCAATCATTCATCCTGGTTCGATCCCTTTGTTGTCGCTATCACATTCAAAGATGAGATTAGCTATATGGCTAAAAAAGAATTGTTTGAGAACAGTATTCTAAGATTTTTTCTGACTAGGATCAAGGCTTTTCCTGTTGATAGAGACGGCAATTCCTTGACTGCTCTTAAAAACTCGCTTAAAATACTGAAGAACAATAAAACACTGGGTATTTTCCCGGAAGGAACCAGGGTCAAGGGTTTTAGCGAAAGCTCTGTCAAAGGCGGCATCGGTATGCTGGTTGTTCGATCGAAAGCGACCGTCCTACCCGTTTATATCGAGTCCAAATACAAATTATTTGGCAGGGTTGATATCTATTACGGCGAGAGATTTGATTACAATCATCTGGAAAAAGGCTCACTTGATTCTAAGCAATATACCGACATAAGCATTGACATCATGAGAAGAATCTACGCTGTGAAAAATGTATTCATGGATGGTAAGAATGGAAATAATTAGAGCGGATTTTTATGCGACCTGTTTCGGAGTCGACAGGGCTTTGAAGATAACAAACGATGCATTGAAATCGGAAAACGAACTATTCTGCTATGGTGAATTGATCCATAACAATGACGTTATGGAAAACCTCGAGCGTAAGGGTTTGCATATAGTCAACGATCTAAAGGATCTAAAAGATTCAAATCTGGTAATACGATCCCATGGAGTTGGACATTCTGTATATGATTATTGCATGAAAAACAACATCCGTATCATAGATGCGACCTGTCCAAAGGTCAGACGGATACATGGCATAGTCCGTCAGCAATGTGAGGCAGGTTATGATATTATTATATTCGGCAATAAGAACCATCCGGAAATTGAGGGAATCAAGGGCTGGTGCGAGAATAGTGTCTACATCTATTCCGACCTGAACGAGTATAAAACTAATCATAAGCATGATGAAAAGAAGACTTGCATCGTCTTTCAGACCACCTATCATATAAATAAATATAATGAGATAAAAGAATACTTTTATTCTTTAAATAATAATGCTATCATAGTAAAGGACACTGTCTGCAGGGCAACAGAACTAAGACAGGAAGCGGCAAGAAAATTGGCTGTAGTATGTGATTCTGTCTTGGTAATTGGTGGCAAACAAAGCTCTAACACAAAAAAACTGTATGAAATTTGTAAGGAACTCTGCGAAAATACCCACTGGCTCGAAAACTCCGACAAGATTCCTTATGATTTGATAAAAAATTCAAAGAAGATCGGCATTACAGCAGGGGCATCGACTCCACTGGAAATAGTCGAGGAGGTTATTGTTAATGTCAGAACAAAATGAAATGCATGAACTGTTAGAAAATTTCGAATTTATTAAAATTTATCCAGGAAGACAAATAAAAGGGACTGTAATCCTTGTTGAAAGGGATAAGGCTTTGGTTAACTTCGGTTACAAATCTGACGGAATCATAACAAAGGATGATTACACAATGGATGATGTGGAGGATTTGAGAGATATCCTGAATATCGGAGACGAGATTGAAGCCGTAGTAGCTAGTAACACCAATGATGATGGCAACATTTTACTGTCACGCAAGGATTTTGAGGAGCAACACAAATGGGACGCTATAGTCGAGCTGATGAAAAGCGGTGAAACTGTAACTGTCAAAACAGTCAACTCAAATGACAGTGGTGTTATTGCTGAATTCAATGGATTCAGTGGATTTATACCGGGTTCGCATCTGTCTAAAGGGAGAAATGCAGTACCAGCTGATTTTGTAGGCAAGAATCTTGAAGTGAGAATCATAGAAGCTAGAATGAAAAACAACAAAAACAAGTTGATTTTTTCTCGAAAAGTGTTGGAGATAGAGGAAGCAAGGGTAAGAGAACAACAAGCATGGGAAACTATAGACACTAAAGAGATTTATGAAGGAAAAGTAAATCGTGTTGTAGATTTTGGCGCATTTGTTGAAATTAATGGTATCGAAGGATTGCTGCATATCAATGAAATATCATGGAATAGGATAAAACACCCTTCTGATGTGTTGAATGAGGGAGATGTAATCAGTGTCAAGGTTTTGAAAAAGGATCTTGAAAGAAAAAGAATGTCTTTAAGTCTTAAAGCTACACTTAAAAGACCATTTGAACTATTCACTGAAAACTACAATGCCGGTGATATAGTGACAGGTAAGATCGTATCTCTGACCGACTTTGGCGCTTTCGTAGAGATAGATAATGTTCAGGGATTGTTGCATGTGTCTGATATCTCTTGGGATATGGTCAAGCATCCACAGGATGTTTTGAAGGTTGGACAAGAACTTGAAGTTAAGATATTGGCAATAGACAGCAAGAAAGAAAGACTGTCACTGGGAGCTAAGCAGCTTTCAGAAGATCCTTTTGTCAAATACACCAAAAATCTGAAAAGATTTGATGTTGTAAAAGGCAAAGTAACCAGTATGACAACTGAAGGTGTGGTGGTTGAATTGGCTGAAGATATCGAAGGGTTTGTACCGACTAAACTGGTATCAAAGGATAAGCTTAGAACGCCGGCTCAGATATTGGAAAAAGACCAGGAAGTTGAATGCAAGATTACAGATATCAACAGAAAGTCAAAAACCATCAAACTTACTATGATTATTGAAAATGAGGCCGATGACAAGAAAGATAACAGAGTTGAAAATTTAAGTAGCTACACCCTTGGAGATGACAATTTCACAATAGGTGATTTGTTCACTAAGAAATAGTTGTTAGTTCACACTAACAGCTTTTTTTTACTTTTTGATAGATATTTAATTTTATCTGATTATATGATAAAATGTTATAGTTTGAATATATTGCAAAAAAAGGTGATTTAATGAATAGACAATTTTACATAGAAACATTTGGTTGTCAGATGAATGAATATGATTCCGAAAAAATCAGTGGTCTCTTAAATTCTCAAGGCTATATGGAAACGACATTAAGAGATGAAGCTGATTTGATAATTTTTAACACCTGTTTAATCAGGGAAAACGCTGAAAACAGGTTATATGGCAATCTAGGAGAAGTTAAGAGGCTCAAGCTTGCCAACAAAGAGAAAATTGTTGCTGTCTGTGGCTGCATGCCACAAAATCAGAAGGTCAGGGAAAAGATGCTCAAAATGTATCCATTTGTCGATCTTATATTTGGTACCAATACCTATGATCAACTACCGGAACTACTGTATGACATAGAGCAGAAAAAGAAGAAAAAAGTCATCTCCATAGTCGAAAACAGCGACAATCTTAAAGAAGAGGTTCCAAAATCCAGAAAATTCAGCCATAAGGCTTTTGTTAACATCATGTACGGCTGTAACAATTTCTGCTCTTATTGTGTTGTGCCTTATACCAGAGGCAGGGAAAGAAGCAGAGACAGGCAGGAAATAATTGAGGAGGTAATCGCATTGGGGCTAACCGGGTACAAGGAAATCACCTTGCTTGGCCAAAATGTGAATTCCTACGGAAATGATATAGATGACCGGTATCAGTTTCCGGACCTGCTAAGGGATCTGAATAAAGTCGAAGGAATAGAAAGGATCCGATTTATTTCATCCCACCCAAAGGATGTTAATCTTGAATTCATCAAGGCCATAAAAGAATGCAACAAGGTATGCAGCCAGATCCATTTGCCTGTGCAGTCAGGTAGTACAAAGGTATTGCAAGAGATGAACAGAAAATATTCACGAGAGCAGTATCTTGAGTTTGTCAGGATGGCAAAAGCTGAAATATCTGATATATCAATCTCGACAGATATCATAACCGGTTTTCCCGGAGAAACAGAGGATGATTTCAATGATACACTTAGTTTGGTGGAAGAGGTTCAATTTGATTCGGCATTTACCTTCATCTATTCCATCAGACCTGGAACGACTGCAGGGAAGAGAACAGACCAGATTGATGATAAAATCAAACACGAAAGATTTGACCGTCTGCTCAAAAAGCTTTATCCTATCTTTGAAGCAAATAATCTGCAATATATAGGACGGACAGTTGCTGTATTGGTGGATGATGTGAGCAAAAACAAGGAAACATACCTGACAGGTAGAACCGAATCGGGCAAACTGGTGCATTTCGTAGGTGACAATGATCTGATAGGACAGATAGTAAATGTCCGTATAGAAAAAGCCAGAACCTGGTACATAGAAGGCACAATTGTTTAGGTGAGATGAAATGAGTAAACTTACACCAATGATGCAGCAGTATATGAAAATTAAAGAGAAACATAAGGACAGCATTTTGTTTTTTAGGTTGGGAGACTTCTATGAAATGTTTTTTGACGATGCCCTTAAAGCCTCAAAAATTTTGGAAATCACACTGACCGCTAGAGACTGTGGGCAGACTGAAAAAGCACCTATGTGCGGCATACCTTTTCATGCCGCCGACAGCTATATTGCCAAGCTGATTGAAAATGGCATCAAGGTCGCCATCTGCGAACAGGTGGAAGAACCAACAGCCAAGACAATCGTTAGGAGAGAGGTTGTAAGGATTATAACACCGGGTACTGTCACAGACAACAACCTGTTGGATGAAAAGAAAAACAACTACCTATGCGCTGTCGCACTTTATAAGAACGATGCTGCAATAGCTTATGTGGATGTCTCCACCGGGAATATATATTGTGCTCAATTCAGGGAAAATACACTTGATAAGACAGTTTTAAGTCTCTATAACGAATTATTGAAGATTAATCCCGCTGAGATTATCACCAATAAGGATTTGTTGAAACTATTTGAAAACTATCATTTAAGTACAACCGACAGCGTATTCAGAAGCACTGAAGTGATTGATCATTCCAGCGATTCCAATTATTATGTAAACCTAATCATAGATCATTTTAAAGTTATTTCCATAGAGACATTGGGGATTCAAACTAGCCAAAAGCCGCTTGTCAACTCAATCGGTGCACTTTTAGATTATTTGCATGAGACCCAAAAGATGGCCTTGACACATATCAACAGTCTGGTACCATATCATACAGAGGATTATATGGTTATAGACAACAGCACCCGCAGGAACTTGGAATTGCTTGAACCAATCAGGGGAACAGACAAGAAGAGCACGCTGTTTAATGTCATTGACCATACCATGACGGCTATGGGTGCAAGAAAGCTCAAGAAGTGGTTACTGGAGCCATTACAGGAAATCAAAATGATAGAATCCAGGCATGAGGCAGTAGATCAACTCTATAACAATATTCTGATTTCAAATCATCTGACAACACATTTGAAACAGGTATATGATATTGAGCGGTTGATCAGTCGAATTGTCTACGGTAATTGCAATGCAAGGGACATGAATTCATTGAAACAGTCCATCGCAATACTTCCAGATTTAACATCTGATATATCATCAGTCGAAGGTGATATATTTGAAAATATATCAAAAAATATCGATACACTTAAAGACATACTGGAACTGATACAATCAAGCATAGAGGAGAATCCTCCCGTAACCGTCAAAGAGGGCAATATCATTAGAGATGGCTACAACGAGGAACTTGACGAACTGAGAACCATCACCACACATGGCAAGGATTGGATCAATTCCCTAATTGAACAAGAACGCGAAACGACTGGTATCAAGAATCTGAGGATAGGCTACAATAAGGTTTTTGGCTATTATATCGAGGTCACCAAATCATACTTGAAGCTTGTGCCTGACTACTACATAAGGAAACAGACACTTGCCAATGCAGAAAGGTATATTACACCGGATTTGAAAGATATGGAAGTCAAAATCCTAAGTGCCGAATCCAGGATTGAAAAGCTGGAATTTGACCTATTCAACAACATCAGAACTTTTATCAAAAACCAGGTTATGAGAATACAGAAGACAGCCGATATGGTAGCAACTGTTGATGCCATCAATTCCCTGTGTATCGTCGCGGTCAAGAATAGATATAAAAGGCCTAAAATGAATACTGACGGTATTATAAGCATTGTGGATGGCCGACACCCGGTAGTTGAAAAAGTGCTAAAAAACGAAAGTTTCATACCAAATTCCACCTATATGGATAATGAACTGGAAAGATTTTCAATCGTAACCGGACCCAATATGGCTGGTAAATCAACCTATATGAGACAGATTGCCTTGATAGTCATACTTGCCCATATTGGTAGCTTTGTTCCAGCAGAAGGCGCAGATATAGCAATGATAGACAAGGTATTCAGCCGTGTGGGAGCCTCTGATGACCTGTCAAGCGGTCAAAGCACGTTTATGGTTGAAATGTCAGAGGTTTCAAATATTATCAAAAACGCTACTCAAGATAGTCTAATCATACTTGACGAAATCGGCAGGGGAACCAGCACCCATGATGGTTTGAGCATAGCATGGGCAGTGACTGAATATATCTCACAAAAAATCAAAGCTAAAACCCTTTTTGCAACCCATTATCATGAGCTGTCCGAGCTGGAGGGAAAGATTGAAGGCATCAGCAATTATAAGATACTCATCAAGGAATCAGGTGATGACATCATTTTTCTCAGAAAAATTTCCAAAGGCAGCATTGATAAAAGCTTCGGCATTCAAGTAGCTCGTTTGGCCGGCATTCCAAACGATTTGATCAAGAGAGCCTTCAGCATACTAAAAAAGCTTGAGGAATCTGATTTGAACAAAAGCCATAAATTATCCGAAAAAATTTCAGATAATTCAGACCAAATTGCTTTCTGGAATATCAATAACAAATATAAGGATTTCATGAAAGAAAACATCTACAATATTAATATCAATAATCTTACACCATTGCAGTGCATGACGGTATTGAATGATATAATCCAAAAATCCAAGGAGCTGGATGATTGATGCAAAGAATAAATATATTAGATGAATCAACCATCAATAAAATTGCTGCCGGTGAAGTGGTGGAAAGCCCCACTTCTGTCATCAAGGAACTGGTTGAGAATGCAATAGATGCTAATGCAGATGAAATTTTGATTGAAATAAAAAATGGTGGAAAGTCATATATGAGAGTCACAGACAACGGCTCAGGCATGATCAATTCAGAAGTCAGCAAGGCTGTAATCAGACATGCCACCAGTAAAATAACCCGGATTGAGGATCTGAATAGCTTGAACACTTTGGGATTCAGAGGGGAGGCACTTGCCAGCATCTCAGCCGTATCAAGATTTGAAATGACCTCCAAATCCAGAGAAGAGGAAACCGCTAGGACAATCAAGGTCAATGGTGGTGTTTTGGTTGATGAAAGAGTTACAGGATCAACAAACGGCACCACAATAATTGTTAGGGATTTATTTTACAATGTCCCAGCTAGAAAAAAATTTCTAAAATCAGACCAAGCTGAATCATCTGCCATTTCAGATCTGATCTCAAAGTTGTCATTGTTAAATACCGGTGTTTCATTCAAACTGGTCAGGGATAGCCATGTAATTCTATCGACACCTTCAAATACCAGCACTTTAAACGTTATCACAAGTGTGATGGGGTCTGATTTTTCCAGCTCGTTATCCCAAATATCCTATCAATCGGACAAGATCAACATAAAGGGATTTGTTACCAACTTGAACTATTATCGGGTCAATAGGAGAATGCAGATTATATTTGTAAATGGGCGATTTGTTTCCAACAAGAGCATTTCAACTGGAATAGAAAAAGCCTATGCCACACTCCTTCCAAAGGGCAAATTCCCAGGCTTTGTAATCTACATCAATATTGATCCAAATGATATTGATGTGAACATACATCCTCAAAAGTCCATCGTGAAGATTGACAACATAAGAATGATTGAAGACCTGATGTATTCCATCATCAGCAAACACCTGAGGGAACGATTCTTATCAAAACGTATTGATCGCATGCCTATTAAAAATGATAATAAATCAATGGCTACTAAGTTAGATGATAAAGTATTAGAAAATCTGATTCATGATGATACCGATATGCTTTTCGATTTGAAACAGGAAGACAATCAGATTGGTCTTTCTGCAGGTGATGAATCCTCTGGATCATTTAGAGAAGAAACTCCTGAACTGATTATAAAAAGCAATAGAGATGCCTCAATTAAAAATGTCTATGCGTACCTAAACTTTATTGGTCCTATATTCAACGGTTATCTGATATTTGAGGACACCTTTCACAAGGAGCTGTATATCATGGACCAGCATGCAGCCCACGAGAGAATCAATTATGAAAAGCTTATAAAGGCTTATCATCACAAAAATATTGAAATCCAACAACTTTTGATACCTGAAGTGGTGCATTTAGGCTCTGAGGAATACGACAAAGCCCTACTCCACAAGGAAGTATTTACTAAAATAGGATTCTCGATAGAAGATTTTGGACTCAAATCCATTCATATAACAGCCATACCACTAACATTGACTGATGGTAGCATCAAAGGAATGTTCTACCAACTTCTAGATACGATGGATGATCAACCCGAGAATACTATCATGAAAATTGATGATTTAATTAAAAAAGCATGTGTCGCTTCAGTCAAATCGAGTGACCTGATTTCTAGGGAAGAGATTTCCCATTTGACTGCAGAATTGTCTGAATGTGATTTTCCTCATACATGTCCACATGGTAGACCGATATGGATCAAGTTCACCAGACATGAACTGGAGAAGCAATTCAATAGAACAAACCAAGGATAAAATATGAAAAAGAAATTAGTCATGATTGTCGGACCGACAGCAGTGGGTAAGACCCGTGTATCAGTTGAGACAGCTAAGCTCTTGGATACAGAGGTGATATCGGCTGATGCCATGCAGATTTATATCGGGATGAATATCGGGACCGCCAAAATTCGAGAGGATGAAAAGCAAGGAATTCCACACCATATGATAGATCTTGTTTATCCAGACGAAAAATTCACAGTGTCTGACTTCAAAACTCAATCAGGAGCTATCATTGAACAGTTGCATCTTAATGACAAAATACCAGTGATTGCAGGGGGAACAGGTCTCTATATCAATTCACTGATCTACAAGCTGAATTTTTCCAATACTATATCAGATGATCGGGTTAGAAGCGAGCTAAATCAATTACTTGAAACCAAAGGCAAAGTAACCCTACATCGCATGTTAGAGTCCATTGATCCAATAGCTGCAGGCAAAATCCATGTGAACAATGCTAAAAGAGTAATGAGGGCGCTTGAGGTTTATCACATAACAGGAAGACCTTTTTCCGCATCCAACACCGATTTCAGGGATGAGTCGGATGATTATCATTTTGTTTTAATAGGATTGGAAATGGACCGTCAACTGCTGTATAATAGAATTGATCAGCGTGTGGATGATATGGTATCTAATGGTCTCATAGACGAAGTGATGGTGCTGAGAGCTCAAGGTTACGGCAGAAATCTCACATCCATGCAGGGAATTGGTTACAAGGAAATCATGCAGTATCTGGACCATGAGATTACCCTTGAAGAATCAGTTAGAATTATGAAACGCAATACGAGACGGCTTGCTAAGAGACAGTTTACCTGGTTCAAAGCAGACAATAGGATTAAATGGATCCATGTAGATCCAATTAATATAGATCAAACATTAAAAGATGTTCAAAACTATTTGAGCGAGAGGGGAATACTATGAAGCAATCGATTAATCTGCAAGACTCATTTTTGAACCAAGCCAGAAAAGACAAAATCGGGTTGACCATTTTCTTGACTAATGGTGTTAAATTGAAGGGGTATGTAAAGGGTTTTGATAATTATGTCATCATCTTTGAATTAAATGACAAACAGCAACTGATTTACAAACATGCCGTATCAACCATTATTCCTGATACAAATATAAGAATCCAATCCAACAATGAATAAGGTGAAATTAGTTGAATAAATATAATTTATGTAAACTGTTTTCAATCAATAAAGAGACCGAAGACGCCATTTTGGAAGTTGAGGGCTCTCTTTTGTCGAATTTTGAATCGATTGATCTGATAAAGGAATTTAACCAGCTAAAAATCATAAAGGCTATGCAGGAATCAAATCTGAATTATTCCAATTTTTATTGGAACACGGGTTACGGCTACAATGATCCTGGAAGGGAGAAGGTCGAAGAGATCTATGCCAAAGTATTTAATACTGAAGATGCACTGGTCAGACCGAATATCGTCTCAGGTACGCATGCTTTGTATCTGACCCTCTCAGCCATCACTGAATATGGTGATACCATACTGTCGATATCCGGTAAACCTTATGATACATTATTGACCGTACTAGGTGTGGAAGGCAATGAAGCCAATAGTTTGAAATCACAGGGGATTGCATACAAGGAAGTTTCCCTGAAAAACAAAAGGGATTTCGACTACGATAGGATCTTCGATACAATCGATCAGACAACCAAGGTAATTATGATACAACGCTCAACAGGTTATAGTGACAGAAAAGCTATTATTATCGACAAAATGGGTGAATGCATCTCTAAGATAAAAGTCAGACATCCCAATATCATTATAATGGTTGACAATTGCTACGGTGAATTCATGGAAGTATTAGAACCAAGTGACGTGGGAGCAGATCTTGTCGTTGGATCGTTGATCAAAAATCCAGGTGGTGGAATCGCTCTGACAGGTGGTTATATCTGTGGAAAAGCTAGATTGATCAATATGATTGCCAACAGGCTAACCGCACCTGGAATAGGAAAAGAGGTAGGCTTGACTTTCGGACTGACAAGAACTACGCTTCAAGGGCTGTATCTGGCACCCTCAGCAGTGTCTGAATCTCTTAAGGGATCTCTTCTGATAGCATATTTGTTTAAGGGTTTGGGCTTTCAAGTCATTCCGGACCTGGATGATCAGAGGAGTGATATCATACAAAGTGTTGTGTTCAATTCAAAAAAACTGCTTATTAAGTTCTGTCAAGGGGTACAGAAATCGTCACCAGTAGATTCACAGGCCTTCACCGAACCCTGGGCTATGCCTGGATATACGAATGAGATTATTATGGCATCTGGAGCCTTTGTTCAAGGATCTTCCATTGAAATCAGTGCTGATGCGCCGATGCGAGAGCCATACACCGCATTTTTTCAGGGTGGTCTCACCTATACCCAGTGTAAGTTGGCTGCAGCCATAACATATGAGGACATTAAAAAGGAAGTCGAATGACTTCCTTTTTAATGTCCGATTGAGATAGCTATTATTTTTATATATTTGTCAATACTTGCGGATAACACATTTAAGAAGACCCAGAATTGCCACTTCTGTGGACAAAATAGGCTCCATATTATCATTTTCTGGTTGCAATCTAATATGATCTTTTTCACGGTAGTAGCGCTTCAATGTAGCCTCATCTTCTATCAGGGCGGCCACAATGTCTCCGTTTCTAGCTGTGTTCTGACAGCTTATCACCACATAATCACCACTGAAGATGCCGGCATTGATCATGCTGTCACCTTTTACTTTAAGGACAAACGAATCATTATTACCGACCCATTCTATCGGTATAGGAAACAGGTCCTCGGCATTCTGAGTAGCCAATATCGGTTGTCCTGCGGCTATGCTGCCAATGAGTGGGATGTGGACAATCTCCTTTTTAGGCAGGTCATACATGGCTGTTTCCTGGTCTATCACTTCTATAGCTCTATTTTTATTATTTCCTTTTTTTATAAAACCCTTTTTTACAAGTGCAGTAAGATGAGAATGAACTGTGGAGGTTGAGCTTAATCCAACAGCATTGCAGATCTCTCTGACTGATGGGGGATAGCCCTTGCTATTTATTTCTTCCTTAATATAGCTCAATATCCTAACCTGATTTTGGGACAATTCTTCGCTCATTGCTTCACCTCAATCTAATTTTTTTTAATTATAACACAGTTCAAAAATAAAATCAAACATTCGTTCTGAAATAAGTTGACAACGAACACATGTTCTGATATCATTGAATTAAACAAATGTTCGATGGAGGTTCTATATGGTTGTGTTCGGGAAATATAAAGTGATCAACTACAAAAGATTCAGATTATTTGTTCTAATTTCAGCTATTTTGATAGTTCTAACGGCTTCTGTGCTCATTTATAACATTACGGCTTTTTCAGTCAATAGCAATTTTTTCATTGAAATTCCAGTACGTGATGGGGATACAATATGGAATATAGCCAAAGAATATGGCACGTCTAATTCCATCCTTAAAGATGTTTACACAATTATGGAGTTAAACAATATCGAAGATGGTATTATCTATCCCGGTCAGGTAATCATTGTTCCGAGCCTCTAAATCATCATAAACGATTAATCTAAAAATCCTATTTATCTATTTCCTGTATATCTTGTATATCTTGATATTCATCTTCGTCTGAACCGATGTCGCTCAGTGGATTACTATCGACGGCTTTTTTTAGTCTTTCACTATTGATGTGTGTATAGATCTGAGTCGTAGAGACACTCTCGTGTCCTAAAATCTCCTGTAGTGCTCGGATATCAACATCACCATATTGATACATCAGTGTTGCGGCTGTATGCCTCAGTTTATGAGGTGAATAGTGCTGGTCTAATAGTCCAGCAACAGTCAGGTGTTTGTTCAGAAGATGCTGCACAGCTTTAGGAGAGATTCGTTTTCTTCTGGAACTTAAGAATAAAGCCTTCTTATCACTTTCCAATGGATCTGGCCGCTCCTTTAAATATTCACGAATGACTCTTACACAAGCCTGATTTAAGTATACGGTTCTTTCTTTATTGCCTTTTCCGATGACTGTGAGCGTTTCGTCTTTAATTTTATCTATATCAATGCTTACCAGTTCTGATAATCTAACACCGCAGTTTAAAAATATAGTAATGATTGCATAATCTCTAATCTTGTATTTTCCGTCGATTGACTTCAAAAGTCGCTTTGATTCATCTAAAGATAAATGTACTGGTAGCCTAGCTTCAATCTTAGGTGTTTCCAGGTTCTCTGCGGGGTTTTTATCAATCACGTTGGCCACGCTCTCTAGATACTTAAAATAAGACCTTAAACTGGCGATTTTGCGTGCTTTTGTTTTATTGTTGTTGCCACGCATTTTATCGATAAAGGAAACAAAAGCATGGAGATCTCTCAGTTTGATATTTTGGAGAAAATCTTCAGAAAGGGAACTAATATCTATTTGATCAAAAACCTTCTCGTCGGTCAGCTTGAATCGAATAGCACAAAAGCGATAGAAGATCCTTAGGTCCAAAAAATATTCGCTGACAGTTTGTTTGGATTTGCCTTTAATTGTTTCAATATAATTAATGAAGTCAAATAGAAGAGAGGGGGTATTGAAATTATCCATGGAAAGGCACCTGCTTATCTTTATTTTTTGTCGCAAAATAGTTATTTTGCGACAAAGTACGTTTATTTATTGTAATTATAATGCTTTTTATAATATATTTCAAGCTATTTCTCGGAATTCTCGGAATTAGCCCTTTTTAGCCATTTTAAGGATTTTTATCTCATTTTAATGTGTTAGTACTGCAAAATAATTTTAAGTCTATTAAATTCAAAATATTTAATCGATATTTTTCATCATAAATCAAAAAAAGCATAAGCTGCAATGTACACAGCCTATACTTTCAAATCAATGTCAATCCCCAAAATATTTTTGTTTTTCTGTAATATCGGTTCGATTTTGTCATAGATGAATTCTTCAACTTGCTGTGCGCTTCGACCTATAAATTTCTTCGGATCTATGATGCTGTAAATTTCTTCCTCAGTCAGCTTTATTTTATCGGATTTGATGACTCTGTCTATCAGGTCATTTTTCTTACCATGTTTTTTCACTTGTTCAGCGGCTTCCATTGATAAAATTCTGATTTCCTCGTGCAGATCCTGACGGTCGCCACCTTGTTTGACGGATTCCATGATAATGTTTTCAGTTGCCATAAATGGCAACTCTTCCTCTATATGCTTCTGG
>LGGM01000088.1 GCA_001509345.1 Clostridiales bacterium 38_11 | reverse complement strand
GAGTTCTTTTCCTTGCAGTTCCTGTTTCTTTTTCATCAAAATATTCAACTCGTTAAGCGCTGAATCGTACTTATCTTTCATAGCGGAAACCACTTCTTTTTGCTTAGCGTTTTTTTCGTCAATGGATATACTTCGTCTGCCTATCTGCCTGCCCCTTTACAATCCTTCAATATTCTGCTGATAGAATTGACAAACTCGTCAGAAGCTCCCCAGTCAAACTTAATAAATATATTTTGTGACGCGCCTGTAGCGATTGCACGTACCTCAGTTCTACCCTGCACATTGTCACAAATTACAGTAAGTGCAGCCAGATTGCTATTACGAATATAGTATTTTTCCTAAATCAAAGTCCCAATCCCTTTTTCATTGTTTAAGTCGATATACTCGTCATAGATAAGACTAGCTGAATGGTTTTGTTTGATATATCTAAGCGCATCCTCAGGAGTTAGCGTAACATGAAATGCAATTGTGCTCATTAACACTTCCCTCCAATAACAAAATTCCCTTTTGAAAATACTTGAATATAATTGCCATCCCAAGTCAAGCCAACTATTTCCATATCCTTTGTTCCTATCATAAAATCAACATGTATCAATGAATCGTTTACTCCTGCTTTCTTTAGCTCATCCAAATTCATTGAAGCACCATCTTTCAAACAAGTTGGATAGGCCTTGCCTAGTGCCAAATGGCATGAAGCATTTTCATCATAAAGTGTATTGAAAAATAAGATTCCCTGGTTGGATATAGGTGAATCATGCGGTACCAAGGCCACTTCTCCTAGTCTCTTGGATCCCTCATCTGTTCCCAGCAATTCTCTCAGAACATCAACACCATTTTTGGCTCCAAAATCGATAACTAAGCCATCCTTAAATTTAAACCAAAAATTTTCAATCAGATTGCCATTATAATTAAGTGGCACCGAGCTATAAACCTTCCCGTTCACTCCAAGCCTGTGAGGGACTGAGAAGACTTCTTCAGTGGGCATATTGGCAAAAAATGCCTGCCCATTCGGTCCTTCATCACCCCCACCAAACCAGATATGCCCCTCTGGCAAGTCTATTGTCAAATCAGTGCCCAACTTATTGCTATAATGCAGTGATTTGAAATTATTGTTGTTCAAAAAATCCGTCCTATGATTAAGATTTTGTTGATGCTGATTCCATGCTTCGACCGGATTATCCATGTCTACCCGCACTGATTTTAATATTGCATGCCATAGCGATTCCATAGCCTCTTCATTCCCAGCATTAGGAAAAACCTTCTTTGCCCAAGCCAAGGTAGGTATTGAAGCAACGCACCAGACATTCAGGTTGCTCATCATCCTGGAACGCCAAAATGTCAATGCTTGATTCATGGCTTTGTTCTGTCGGCTGATTCGCTTTGGATTTACATCTTTCATTAATTCAGGATCGGATGCGGAAATGGTTAAGAATGCAGCATTCATTTTAGAGTAATCTGTAAAAAACGTCTTTATCCATTCAGGCACTTCATCAAAGATTCCATCCGATGCCATATCATACCTGATTTTGGTTGATTTTTCGTCCAGCCATCTGATCACCACTTCACAAGCACCGGCTTCATAGGCTTTTACTGTCAGAATTCTTGTAAAATCAGCGATCTCGATTGGTGAACTTATCACCAAAATCTGATCCTTCTGTATGTTAATACCTACTCTTATGAGCAATTCTGCATACTTCTCAATTCTATTCATATGAACCTCCAATACGTTATTTGACTTCAAGCACGCCTTTGCTTAAACTAAAACCGAAATAATTTTGCTTTTCAATGTGCTGGAAACTGAATAAAAGTTTCTGTAAGTCGTAACTCTCGCCTTTTGAGACATTTTCCTCTCACCGGTACCACACCATATTGCAAAATGCTCGCAGTTGTTTTTAGTCAGATGATAACCGTTAAAATCACTCCCAACAAGCATTTTTGCTCTTTTAATAATCTCATCTTTACTAAAAATAACATCAACATTTTCATCGATCTCTATGATGCCACCTGCTTTCAAAAAATCAGATAATGGAACCTGACTTATTACTCCAAGATTCGGTTTTAGGATACTTGGACAATTGAATTGGACAATTTCGTTGTTTTCTATCATAATGCCATAATGCCTGTATATCACAAATCTGGCTATCATTTTATCCAACAAGGTGCTTTTGTCATTGATCCTGTGGCTTATATCATTAAACCATGAAGGTTTTCTTTCCACGTATACTATACAGCCTATCATATTAAAATTCCCCTGCTTATCAATATTTTCCTGTGCAACTTCTAATTTGCACAGGCTTTTGTATTATATCCCTTTGATCCATAAAAGAAAAGAATATTATATAATTAATGCTATTTTAATACTCACTTGAAGTTATGCATCTATAGAAGTTTAGTTTGGACATCTGATAATATGGAATCAGATAGAGAAATCCCAATCCGAAAGTTATTATTGATAGGAAAAACCAGCCTATAAATGATAAAAAGAAAGTAAAGAAATCCATCTTATGCCCATACATTATTGTTGACGACGTATTTATTGCCTCCATAAAAGTTATATCAGGATTTTCAGCCATAAGATAGTAACCCATAGAGTAGCGAATTGCTGCAATAATACCTGGCACAACAAGAAGAAAAGTCCATAAAATAATAAAAATACCAGATACCAAGTGAAAAAGAAATGTTCTCTTGAAATCACTAAACCCTTCAAAAATGGTGCTCACATTCACATTTTCTGATCTGCCTATTTTCATATAAAAATAAGCTGCTCCTAAAGAAAGTGGGCCTGAAAGAATGAGGCTCAAAAGATTGCCAAACTGCAAAGAGTTTAAATAAATTCCTGATCTAACTGATTCGCTCGCATTCCGTTGTGTAAATGCATCTGTAAGAATCCAGATAATTATGCTAACAGCAATAGCTTTCCCCCAATTACCTTCAAGCATTTTTTTTGCGTCATCTTTAATATTGTTCATGTTATATGAGTCCATTCTTTCCTCCATTATTTTAGATCTACTTCTTGGTTAATCGTTTATTTATCATCTCTTCCAAAATTTCATTGGCATATCTGACAACCAGATCACATTTAGTTATATCATCCCGATACATTTCTTTGAAAGTGGTTCGATTTTCTGTTGTGAGTTTTTCAACAAATCTGTTAAAGAACTCCGAAGCCATCTCTTTGATTTCTGTGCTTTCATGTGCTTTATCTTGAACAAACATTACACCGAGCACTGCCAGAGCTCCTGCAAGGGCTTCACATACACTACCAACACCCATTCCTCCTCCAAAAGCTGCCATAGTTCTCAATGTATCTTTGCTTAGTTTCAAATTCTATACTTCATTCGCAACATTGATGGTTGCCTCGGCACAGTTCAAGTTATGGGCTTGACTGTAATATGTGACCGCTTATTCTGCAAGATTACTCATCGCATTCCTCTTTATCTATAATAGGATATGAATATTAAAATCACCATAAAAGAAACTTAAAACTTCATTAAAAAATATTATCTTATTTATTATATCAGCATATGCTTGCAGACTCAATAGCCACAATATTAGGTTTAATCATTACAACAAAACGCCAGTTTTATATATGAAAAAGCCGATATCATAATGATATCAGCTTCATTTAACTCATAATCATTTTTTATTATTATAGTCAATTTTATTCTTATGCCTGCGGTTGCGGCTTTTCTATGTCTTGGCCTTTTGTCAAAATTATGATAAGTTTGACAATGCCCCAAGCTATCAGCGCATATACTATCATAGCGATGATAGTACCAGGTTCAAGCACGGCGCTGGTCTCTATTCCATTTGTTGTCGCCGACCTGAATATAGCTTCAAATGGCACTAAGAATATTTTTGTGATTGAATAGATAAAAGACACAAAACCACTTTCCGGATTTGCTCCCAAAAGTCTGAATACTAGACGAAAAACAAGCAATGACTCCAATACGCCTAAAACATAATATACCATTCGACCTGATGTAAATGCTTTTTTTTCAGGTGAATTGATGATTTTATCACTCATAATTATTCCTCCTGGAATCTTTTTTTTAAATTTATTTCTTAAGTAGGATTAATGCGCCTGCAGCAATTGCAAGGACAGCCATCAGTACATCTCCAGATGGAATTGCAATGCTTGTTACTTTCAGAAGTCCC
The DNA here is from genome assembly GCA_001509345.1 of Clostridiales bacterium 38_11. Taxonomy (GTDB): domain Bacteria; phylum Bacillota; class Clostridia; order Tissierellales; family Dethiosulfatibacteraceae; genus 38-11. The sequence continues at coordinate 2,620 of LGGM01000088.1, read as the reverse complement.
GTCAATACCAGCCATACACCTAAAACCAACATGCCTAAATTTTTGGTAACTTTCATTTCTATCACTTCCTCCATTTAAAACATAAGTTTCATAAAGACTGTCTAATACAAAATCGACCTTATTCGGTCGAACTCCTGATTCAATATGTGGGTGCACTGTACATATACCTTAACGTATTGATCAACCCTCTGTTTGCATTTCTACATCACAAGTATAGCATAATATAATAATAATTGCAAATTTTGTTTAATTATTTTATACATATATTTATTAACATATTATTTAACTAATAGTTAATCAGTCCTTGTCCTTTCGTTTTAAATAGTCTGAAATAAATTCAGCATCCTCAATTTCCAAATCCCGTTCACCTGCCATTGATTCAAGGTGATGAACAAATTCATGTTTGAGTGTATGGGCTAGCTTTTCTCGCGTAGATTCTTTGTTTATATGCCCGAATACACGTATAAACGATCCATAATATATCGTAATGTAACGTCCTAAAACACCACCACCGTGGTATTCTCCCAAAATATACAGGTCATTATGCCTTCCTATAGGGTTCTCTTTGGATTCAGGCAATAAAACAATTCCCCCATTAAGCCCTTTAAATATTTCTTTAGGAAGATTTTCGGCTATATCATTTAACATTGTTTCCATTTCATCCAATGTAATCATTAAGTCATCCTCCTGTCAGATAAGGGTTCATTTCTCTTAGATTTCAATATGAGGGTCTTGTAAATCTCATACCATCTTTGGACACCATTCTCCAGTTTGTAATAATGTATAATATAAAAAACTTCCATCACGATAAGCATTAGAATAATAAGGAGCATTCCTGAGTTGAAAAACAACATTAAAGCACCAAAAAGGATTGAAAGTATAATGGCAATCCCGATTGTTATGATCAAATGAATCAATCTTTCATGCTGGATAAATTCTATTTGAGTCTTATGATAATCAATCAATGCGTTCCAATTATCATATGTTTCTGAGTTTATAAAACTCATCATAGATTCTTCATGTTTCTGCATGTATTTAATCATATAATTGCCTTCTTTCAAATAAAAGTACAACACACTTTATATAAGTATATTACATCATTGCCTATTTATCCAGTTTTACATCAGACAAAAAAACCTCCTTTTGCAGGAGGGTAGAGGTTATTGTTTCATCCAGCCCAATCACTTCATCTATAACAGAAATACCGTTCAATGTTGCAACACCTGTATTTGTCACATGTATTTCTTACCTCAATCAGCAACTTTAGAAAATATAAGATTCATAGACACATAATATACTAATTACCATTATATATCAAATTATTATTGTAATTATATATATTATATTTATGTATTTTATCATTTAAACATCTGCATAAAAAAAGGAGTGCAGTGAATGAGCTCCTTTAATCTTACAACAGTACTATTGTATTCCTTGTTTCAAGGATTCCGTTATTCTTTCAATTTCTTCCCTTTCGAAACTCTCCAGATACTCGATAACGGCTGAAAGATTTTCGTACTCATCGATAGAGAGCAAAACGGCATCCGGTCGATTGTTTTTTAAAATAAATATCTTCCCCAATTCTTCAGCCTTATTCCTGCAGTCTTTATAATTCTTAATCATGTCCGAATTTGATACGATCATTTTCGTTGATATCTTCATGTTTATTCTCCTTGATTAATCTTTTATGTTAAATATGTTATAGTGTTATCCATTATTTGTCAATATAATGTATGAATATATTTTCAAATAAAAAATATGATTTTTTTATTACTGGATTTGGATTTCTTATAAGAATCATAAATTAAGGGCAAGAATTTTCCTGCCCCTCTTGTTCTAACTATTCAATTGATGGTGCTGATAATCTATCATTATTTTCCTGTTTTCGGTAAAATCTCATCAAAATCTGTTAAGTTTTTTACTGCAACATCATCAAGCTGTTCAATAAATTCTGATATTCTTTCATATTCTGCGATAGAATACAAAACAGCATCCGGTTGATTGTTCTTCAAAACGAATATTTTACCAAAAGTGCCTGCTTTTGCTCTACACGATTTATAGCTCTTAATCATGTCAGAGTTTGAAACAATTGCTTTTGCTATTAATCTCACCAGTTTCACCAATTCCTCTCTCCTGTTCAATTACATCATACGCTTATAATTATTTAAAGTCAAATATATAAAATAATTCTTATAATTGTTATTATATTTCTATTGAATATTAAAAAGCAAGTGCACAGGTTTACTGTGCACTTGTGTGTATTATTTAGGTTTTTTCTCGGATTTAACCGGTATAGCTGGAGATGGACTGCTTTTTTCCGCTTTCTTTTTCTTCTTTTCTTTTTTCTTTGGACTCTTATCTCCCATTTGTAACGCCTCCTCAAAAATATTATTTAATTGTTGAAATCATTGTATCAACTATTGTTTAAAATATCAATCAATTTTATTTCTTTTTTTATGTCAGTTTATCATAAAAAGAACTCCAATGAATATAGCGGGAAGAGCTATCGATATACTCCATGATAGAGCCATGTACCATGGAATATCAGCCTGTGTAAAAGTCATGCCAATATATAGCAACCCTGCGCCGATATAAACGATGCCCCCAACAATCTCATATT
>LGGM01000087.1 GCA_001509345.1 Clostridiales bacterium 38_11 | reverse complement strand
TACCTGCTTATCGCTGTTGTTTTGAGGCCTTCCAGCATCAGGTCGATCTTTTCAACAGGCAGTTTTATTCCATGCTCTTCGGTAAAATCCCAGATCAAATCATCCAGCGCCTGTTCCATTTCTTTATGCACGGTTGTATTGCTGCGCCAGTCCACTTTTGCCCGGGAAGATATCTCTTTCTTAACCTCCACGGCCAGCCGCCCCATGGCTTCATCCGTTTCCGGCGGTATCTCCTTGATCACGCCGGCAATGCTGTTCTGGATCAAGCCGTAAAAAGCTTTCGCATCGCTGTCGTTATCTATACAGGCAGGGTAATGATGGCCGGTATACCCTCTTTTGAAGTCATCCGCCATTTCTTGCATTTTATAGAGATAGGAATCATCATTTCTTGTTGTCTTGTATTCGGCAAGGGTTTCTTTGATTTGCTCAGAAATTCTGTCATTAAACTCAAGGAGATCTATTTTCTTTTCTATAAGAGCATGGTATTTATCCAGGTCAATATCCCCACCTTTGGATTTAAAGCCCTTAGAAAGCACCCAATATTCTGTCTCGGTCACTAAATCTATTACTTCGAATCCAAGAACTTTAGATAGCTTATACAGTGTTTCTATGGAAGGCGTTCGCTGGCCATTGAATACTCGTGAAAGGTAGCTCCTTGAAAGACCTGTACCGTTAGCTAGATCATCAAATCTGTAACCCTTATTTCTAGCATAAAACTCAAGCCTATCTGCTAATAATTTTCTGGCTCTCAACATATCTTCTTCTCTATCTTGTTCTTTAACTATATGCAAATTAAGCCTCCTAGACAATCTGAACTACTGATGGTCTCATTATATTACAAAGCCCAGAGCACTTCAATAAGAGAAATTTGACAAACAGGTTTGAAGGTGCTATAATATGCCTAAAAGCCTAAATAATATATAAAGGAATAGGCAACAAAATAGGAAGGAGGCACCAAACGGACAGTAATTTGAAAGAAAGATGCAGGGAGCTCAGGGCTCCACAGAAAATTGAACGACATCGACAGAAGAAAAAGAATGGAGGGTATAGAGAAATACTTGTACCATCTGAGGAAAGCAGAATGACCCAGAGGGACCTGTTGAAGGTGATAGAAGAGCAAATATATCCTACCCTTAGAGACAACAATTATGCGTATGAAAAGGGAAAGTCACCGCATATGTGCTTCAGAGAAATTGCAAGGATTGTGGGCGACGACCATAACTGGGCAGTAAAAATAGACATAGTTGACTTTTTTGGCAGTTTAGACAAGAAGGAAATCCTGAAGAATCTTCAAGGAAGAGTGGATGATGACGCATATGAAGCCATAGAAGGGATAATCAACGCCTATCTAATCATAGATGGTGAGCTTATAACTGATTACAAAGGCATTCCCCAAGGCTACAACATATCTCCTATACTGTCCAACGTCTCTATGCATAGTTTTGATGACTACTGGTCAGACAATCAAGATCACGCGAAGATGGTTAGATATAGCGACGATATACTGATATTGGCCAAAGGTAGAAAGAAGGCCATGAGATCACTGAGAACATCAAGGCAGTTGCTCAGGGAGATGGGATTAAGGTACATATGCGATGACTCAATAGACCTTCGTAGGAATAGGATTGAGTACCTAGGTTTTCAACACTACATCGATCAATCGACTGGAAAGTTTGAACAAATCCCTACAGAGGAAAACATACAGCGTCTAATGGAAATGGAAGGAAATGACGCAGCTGAAAACGAAAGATTGAAACAGATATACGCCTACTACTACGGTTATAATAGCTTTGAATTACCCGGACCTCTAACGATATCCCAGGATCTGCAACTTGGGAATGACCACCGCTAGACTCCTGCCACTCCTGATGCACGCTATCAAGATGGTCAAGCAAATGGGATTGTCTTTGGGACGTCCCGCGGCAATTGGGTTTCTGGAAGATGAAGGAGCCCCGCTAGGAAGTAGGATTAATACACATGAAGGGCTAGGATGTTTCTCGGTTCTCCACCTCGCGGCTTAAGCCCTCGGCCATTATAAGGAGACATCTGAACAGAATCAGAATGCTGGCAACGCACAAGCATTGGCACCTAGCTGTAGCAGACGCCACGCAGCTACCAGTAATCAGCTTGTACAGACATCCACAAGGATAAACGACATCCACGCTGTCATAGGATGCGGTCGGGGAGGAATTATATACATTAGATTCAACCGTGGAAGACCCCTCTCTCATGAACAGTGAGGGGGAATGGCCGCCGCCACTATTAATGGTCAGATAGGTTACAGATGCCAGCAAAGACAAGAGGAGCTAGAAGTGATTGCCGGGTACCAGGCTAAGCTTCTAGCTCTTCTGTTTTTTGAGTAGCGGTAAGAGGGAGAATCATCTCTATAGTCACACATACTACGCCTGATGCTTTCCTTCTTAATCATCTTATAGCTACAGCTTATTATGCTTTTTATTGGAAAGGTCACCGTGATATCTGCGGTTTGGATTCATCTCACTAAACGTATAACCCTCATAAACGCTTTCTGGCCAATTGGCTTTCCAGTCCTCATACTGCTCCTGGGTGATGATATTGGCCTCATAATCTATGCGCTTCCGTTGCCACTGTCTCAAGAAGTGGTCTAAGTATTTTCCTTCTTCTCCTGAAAAATAAAGAGCATACTTATATTCTTTGATACCATATTTATCATCTAGCAACACTTCGATTTCTTGAATCTTGACAGGCAAGAGATCCTCCATCTTAAATAGCAATCTCACAGATTCATCCATTGAATAAGGATATTTATCATCATCCAGATATTCAGGGTTTACCTTAAGCGCATTAGCGATACTCTTTAAGATGTCCCCCTTTGGATTTCTTTTACCAGATTCATACTGTCTTATCCTGGAATCATCAAATCCCAACATTGCTCCTAGACTCTTTTGTGTAAGCCCTCTTAGTTCTCTAAACTTTTTCAATAAACTTCCTGAAGCCATATTTATCCACCTCCCAATATAGGATTTATTGTATCACAGAAGTATCTATTTTCAAACAAAAATGGTATAAAAAGCATTAAATAAAAAAACAGGAGCAAAAGTGCTTAACATTTATAATAAAATAGCGTATATTGCATATAACAACAGGTCGCGAAAAGCACCTAATAAATAGTTAGGAGGGACAAATTGGAAAAAGTGTTCATCAGGGCAAAAGAGGTATCGGAAGCTTTGCAGGTATCTGACCAGAAATCTTATAAAATCATACGAGATATGAATAAGGATTTGAAAAGTAAAGGCTTCCTGGTGGTAAAGGGAAGAGTGGATAAGAAGTATTTCTATGATCAGTTTTATGGAACACGCATGTAAAGGGAGGGAAAATGGCTGCTTATAAAGACGAAAAACGAAAGACATGGTATGTTCAGTTCTACTACACCGATTGGGATGGCAAAAGAAAAAAGAAATGGAAGAGAGGATTTGAGACCAAAAGAGAGGCATTGTCCTGGGAGCGCAACTTTGTTTTAAAAGCTGGGGGTACCGCTGATGTTGCTATGAAAGATTTCTATTCCATGTACAAGGAAGATGTCTTTTCAAGGATGCGCCTGAATACATGGATGACCAAGGAGCACATGATTGAGACAAAGATACTACCCTTTTTCGGGGAAATGAAGCTCACAGAGATAACACCGCTGAACATCACCAAATGGCATACCATATTGCTAAACGCGAAAAAGGAAGATGGCGGGAATTTTGCCGATACCTATCTGAAGACCATACATGTCCAGCTTAGCGCGATGCTCAATCATGCCGTCAAGAACTATGGACTTCATGAGAATCCCTGCAGGGCGGTTGAGCGTATCGGCAGCAATCGGGGCGAAGAGATAGAATTCTGGTCCAAGGAGCAGTATCTGAAGTTCTCCAAGGCCATCATGGATAAGGATGTCAGCTTCTACGCCTTCCAGATCCTATACTGGTGCGGGATCAGAATAGGTGAGCTGAGGGCTCTGACAAAGGGTGATTTTGACATCAATAAGAAGACACTCAGAATCGACAAGTCCACTCAGACGATCAAGGGTGAGGATATTGTCACGAAGCCGAAGACGGCAAGCGGTGTCAGAACGATAGCGATGCCTGATTTTCTGGCAGATCAGATGGAGGAATATTTCCTGTTGATCGAGGATACCCCAGATGACAAGCCCATATTTCCTCGCTCCAAGGCCTATTTTCATACAGAAATGACCAGGGGATCAAAGATAGCTGGAGTCCCTAGAATAAGGGTCCATGCTCTAAGGCATTCCCATGTATCGCTTCTGATTGAAATGGGCTTCTCAGCCGTCGATATCGCCAAGCGGGTGGGCCACTCCAGCATCAGCATAACACTGGACTATGCCCACATGTTTCCATCAAAACAGGATGAAATGGCAAAAAGACTAAATAGAGAAAGGGATGATTCTAATGGCCAAGGCACCGAAACTTCCGAGTTATGAAGAAGCTGTCAAGGCTTCAAAAAAGAAAGTAGAACCAAAGAAAGAGAAGCTTTTCACCAAAGATGAAGAAGAGAAAATTGATGATTTGCTCAGGCGGTCAGAAAGTGATAAGAATAGAGAGAGAGGTATTACCATAGCCTTCAGGGTTTCCTGTGATGAGAGAGATCGCATCTATAAACGGATTGCACTATCAGGGAAAAAGGTAAGGGAGTTCATGAGGGACGCCGTCCTAAATGCCCCAATTAAGGCCGTAGCGACTAGAAAAGTGGTTTTAGAGTGTAAAAGCGAACTGGAAAGGATTGCAGAGGAGTTAGAAAGACTGAATCAGAATGAATCTATCCCAGAAAGAACATTATACAATTTAGATCTGGTATTGAATATTCTATCAGGAGCGACAGAGCATACATAATAAAAAGTCTCCAGAAGATAACCTACTATAAGACCACATACGATACCCCTTTAAAAGAACTATATATAAGAATTCGCTGCATCTTTCAACACATATTAGATAAACCCTATGATTTAAGAAATAGTTAGTCATATGAAATATATTGAAATCGAGCCTAGATGGCTCTTTTTACTTGTAAGGAATAAGATTATAAATTATAATATAAGCACCTTCAAATGGACTGAATGACTTGGAGAATAAAAATAGCAAACCATTCTGTAATGATTATAAATCAAACTATATCTGTATCACTAAACAAACTGATGATCAAGATAAACTTGAATTCTTAATCTAAGGAGGTAACAATGAAGGGTAAAAATAAATTTACACAATTGGAAATTAACGAGCTTATTAGATTAATTGAATTAAGAAATCAGACAGAATCAAAAAAGCAAAAACCCATAAGAGATAAAATGAGAAAACTAGGATTTTATGGTAGAGATGATTGGGGAATTATAGATTTGCAGGTGAATGATCTGATTGATCTGATTGAGAAAAATAGAATAACTGTATTTTAGAATATTTCTGTTATCAAATCAGATAGAATCAATATAAGTATTGTTGTCATCTATTGTATCATTATGGGATAGACCTTTATTTAACGAAGGTTAATATATATTCCTTGGATAAAAAGAGTGTGTGAGATATGTCTAGTATCATGATTTTGACCTGATTAAACAAAACATGCACACCTTAGCCTTGGCTGGTGGTTGAAGTTTGCATTGTATCAAATCAATATGCGAAACACAATTTAGATAACAGGATGTAATCAACTCATGAATTGCCTTTCCCTTTCGAACGAAAGAAGACAAGCCCTAATCTCTACCTCAAAACTCTATTAAATGGAATTTTTAGCTAGGTATCGTCTATTGATCTAAAATCGTGAGGGTAGACCTGAAAGGAGTATGCTTTGGCCAAAGGACAGAAAGAAAAAAAACAATTAGAATCACATTCTGAGCTCGAGAATTATTATGATTGGTGTTCTTTCAGCAACCCCTTAGACTTTCAGGATTCTTCATTTACAAGAATTCTCAACTTCTTTTTATTTGAAACTCCAGCAGAAAATACTAGTTGTCGTTCAAAATCGCTTAAAGAATACGGCTGGTCTGGAAAAGGATGCATTAACACCATTAAATCGAAATTACTTAAAACCACAATAGGGTATGATAACTATCAACCTACTGATCTCGATATATTGTATGACTAGTTGGTTGAGCATAGTATGTTAAAGGAATTAGACTTATCGGACGAACTTGCTATTTTTTATAACAGAGAATTTCATGATCACGAACTACTTTCCATGTTTATTTCAATTAGAAACGCATTTGCTCATGGAGCGTTTGATATTATACTCCGTAATGGAGACAAATATTACATATTAGAAAACAGAGAGCCCAAGAGCGAAGAAATCCGAGCCAGGTTCATACTGAAAGAATCTACGCTACTTCATTGGATGGATACAATTATAAGTGGCCAATAAAATTGAAAGTTACCTTTGCAGACTTAGATTAGAAAATTAACGTATTGAACATTCTATCGCGATCGGAAGAGCATGGATAATAAAAAGTCTACCTACTGTGCGGACCACACGATATGCCTGCATAGACCATATATAAGACTTGGTTGCATTTTTCAATACAAAGCTTATAAACTTAAATTGACAAACAGATGATTAGAAGAAGGCCTTCATTAAAGAATCGATCAGTCTTCAACCGCTTTAGCTCAAATGGAATGAGGTGAGAATGCAAGGTTAGTCGTGCTTCTAATTTGCTTCTACATATCTTTAAAGCCAATATAGGAGAGCAAAATCCATATAAAACAGATACAAAAAAGTACCTATATAATAAATAATATAATCAATAATGCTCCTTCAACGATAGAGTGGGAGTAGATAGAATTTTACGTTTATATATACCACTTAAGTCATAGAACATTAGGGAATCATTACCCATATGTTCTATGACTTTTTTAATATCAGTGTAAAATAAACTCAGAAAAGATATAAATGGAAATTGCTATTTAGCTGGCTTCCAATAGAAACATTGATAAAG
>LGGM01000086.1 GCA_001509345.1 Clostridiales bacterium 38_11 | reverse complement strand
GAAGATGGATCGAGCTATCCCAATCAATTGACTTCTAATGAATTATCAACGCTTTCGAAAATAGTAATTGTAGCAGATGTAATATCTGCAATGTTTGAAGATAGGCCTTACCGTAAAAGACTGAACAAACAAGCTGTTATCAGTGAACTGATAAATGGTAGAGATACATTGTGTGATTCAAACAGCGTTGATGTCGTGTTTCAATCAGATTTGTTAATGCCACTATGTAGATGTCAAATGATAATCAGGTGATACGGAGCATGTGATAATGAAAAATTTATATTATTGAGAAGGAAATACAAAATTGAAAAAGGGGATATATTGATGTGGAATGTGGTTTTTTTAGGTTTAGTCAGCTTTTTTGCAGATATAAGCGCAGAAATGGTATATCCAATTATCCCTCTGTATTTAACATCTGTTTTTGGAGCGACTCCAGCATTGATAGGCATTATTGAAGGTATTGCTGAAAGTATCGCCAGTCTGTTGAAAGTGTTTAGTGGGTATATTACGGATAAATATAACAATAAAAAGCCGATTGCTTTTTTGGGATATGCAACCGGACTTATTTACAAAATAGCATTAATTGTCGCAAGTTCATGGGGCGGTATACTTGGTGCAAGAATCATTGATAGAATTGGAAAAGGAATTAGAACAGCTCCGAGAGACGTAATGGTAAGTGAAAGTGTAGATAGAAACCGGATGGGAACAGCATTCGGTATTCATAAGGCTTTGGATATGGCAGGATCTGCTATCGGAATATTAATAGCTTATCTTTTGCTTTCAAGTGAAAACGGAGCTTTTGATTATAAGAATTTGTTCCTTATTTCAATAATTCCGGCTTTATTGAGTCTAGCAATAATTCCTTTTATTAAGGAAAAGAAAGAGAATCGAACCATAAAAGAACGCGAACCGTTTTGGAAGAATGTGAAAAAACTTGATGCTCAGTTGAAACTATATTTGTTAGTCGCATTTTTGTTCACTCTGGGGAATTCATCTAATGCATTCTTGCTGCTACGAGCCAAAAGTGTAGGATTTAATGATACTTCTGTTATTTTACTTTACTTCATATACAATATAACTGCCTCCTTGCTTGCAATCCCATTAGGAAAAAGATCTGATCAAGTAGGCAGAAAAAGGTTGCTAGTCGCAGGCTACCTAGTTTTTGCCATAGTTTATATAGGCTTTGCTTTTGCTTATAATAAAACATTCATGATTGCACTTTTTGTTCTTTATGGCGTTTATACTGCGATGATTGCGGGGGTAGAAAGAGCATTTATTGCTGAAATTTCCCCTCAAGAATTGAAGGGAACAATGCTTGGATTGCATTCCACAATTGTTGGGATTGCGTTATTACCTGCAAGCACTATTGCAGGTGTCTTATGGACTTCTTTTGGAGCAGAGACTCCGTTTGTATTTGGCGCATTTTTATCATTGGCAGCTGCATTTGTGCTGATTATTCTAATGAAAGGCGGCAGACCTGCACGCGAAGAGTGTTGATTTGTTCCCTTATAAAGGCGTATTTAGCGGACTCATTTCCACGAATGAACAAAATGCAAAAAACTGAATTAATGATTATATAGCAGCACAACTGGAGGATATACGGCTACTATCTTATACGTTAAACTTAATGCCAGAAGACCGAAAAAATGATATAGTAGTGTGAAGTTCTAAATATCAGTCAAAAAACACTTTTTGATGGCGAAGTAAAAACACCTTATGAAGATCAGAATCCTTACGCAATCAGACTGGAACCAAGTAATAAATTGACCAGGCAAAAGCAAGATCAGAAGAACCATACGTAAATAGTTGGACTATGTCATTCGTGATCTAGGATATCTGTACAACTTTATGTCAGAAGGTTATGCACCTATCAAAAAGGAAATAGCATTGTTTGAAACAATAATGCTTTTACTAGCGGCGCATTTTTTACTGATGTTGATGAGATATTAATAGTCGATAAAGTAAAGTTTGGTTGGGTAATTGACAATGAAGATTTTTCCCAGATTCATGGAGGTGTAGCATATGGAAAACAACGTAATTCTTATTGCTGATGATGACAAGGAAATTGTGAAACTAATAGTTGATACACTGGAAGATGAAGGCTTTAAAGTCATCAAAGCATACAATGGCACAGGGGTCATAGAGGTAATACAAAAAAAGGAACAGGTTGATTTGGTTCTGTTGGATATTATGATGCCTGGAATGGACGGCATTGAAGTATGTAAAAAGATTAGGGATACATATTCAGGTCCTATCGTATTTCTGAGTGCGAAAGGCCGGGAAATCGATAAGGTTATCGGACTGGAATTAGGTGCAGATGATTATTTGACAAAACCCTTTAGCACAATAGAACTAGTATCCAGGGTAAAAGCTCATATACGCAGGGATCGGCGGTTGAAGAATTTGTCATCCAATACACCTGTGTTATCCTTCGATGGGCTGAAAATCTGCCTAGATTCCTTTGAAGTCTGGAAAGATGGTAAGAAAATCGATTTGACTACCCGGGAATTTCAGATATTGGCCTACATGGCAAGCAATCAAAACATTGTTTTAAGTCGTGAAAAGATTTATCAGAGCATCTGGGGGAACACTGATTACGGAGAAATTAATACGGTTACGGTACACATTAAATACCTCAGGGATAAACTGGACCCGGATGGGAAATATATTAAAACCATTTGGGGTGTAGGGTATAAATTTGTAGGGAGAGCGGAAGTCGAATGAGTATCAAGTATAAAATGCCTTTATATATTTTGACAGTATTTATCATTTTTGTAGTTCTCTTATTGGGTTATTTCAAGCTGTTTTTATATGATGACCTTCGAGCAGGAGTGGACAATTATTGGCTGCATTATGATCAAATCAATCAAAGAATTGTTGAGGAAATCATGAGCAGTTATCCGGATAGAAAGGAAATGGGAAATAACCTGCAGGAAATTTATGAAACTGAGAATATTAGAGTGAAGATTTTAGATACCAATGGCAATACAGTTATGGAGACCGGAGACCAAGACGATAAGGTCCCGATATTAAAGCAGAAGGAGACTGCATTTTATAACAATAATCTTGTATACATTATGGAGATAATGCACCCCTCCCCTCTCAGAAATTTCAGATGGGTCGGATCCTTTGGCCGTTTACGGATGATAGGATTTACATTGCTGGGGTTCGTAATCATCAGTATCATAATATACCTACATTATTTTATTGTTAAACCTTTACTCACACTTCAAAAAATATTGGATAAGTTCAGTTATAATGATTTAAGCATCAATCTTCCTTACACAAAACGTCAGGATGAGATAGGATATTTTTGCAACAAGTTTTATGAACTGGTAGAGCGGTTAAAAATATCGCGAAAGGAGCAGGTAGATGTGATTCTGTCTATTTCGCATGACCTGAAAACTCCTCTGACATCGGTAATTGGGTTTTCTGAAAGGTTGATGGTGGGGAAACGACCGACCGAGGAGCGTACCAGGGAGTATTCTGCGATTATTTATGACAAGGCCCAGGACATGAATATCCTTTTAGAGGAATTTCACGAATTTGCCATCAATGAATTACAGTATACGGCTTTTACAAAGATCAAAGTTGAATTCGGTCCATTTATTGAGGAATTATCTAAAAAATATGCGGAAGAATTAAAGGAACGTCATGGTGAATTTGCACTCGAAAATCATGTGCAAAATGGCGTGATCATGATGGTTGACAAAGATAAGCTCAAAAGGGTGTTTGACAATCTGATTTCTAACTCTAAAAAGTATGGAAATGAGAATCTAAAGATAAAAATGATATGTATCCTGGAAGGGAAAAAACTAAAAATTTCCATAGAGGATAATGGTTCAGGAGTACCCGTGGAAGAACTGGATAAGATATTTGATAATTTTTACAGGGTTGATAAATCAAGGTCGAGTAACAAGGGAGGCAGTGGCTTGGGGCTTGCAATCTGTAAAAGAATCATTGCAGCTCATGGGGGCGCAATATGGGCTTACAAGTCGGCAGACGGTGGGTTGGGAATCTCTTTCTCAATTCCGGTAAAATAAAGTATCTCTTAATAATTCTTAATTGTTTTAGTATTTCTATTTAATAATTCATTGGTAGAATTTAATCAGTAAGATAAAACAATCAAAATGAAAGGAAGGTTCTACCATGAAAAAATTGATTTCACTTTTATTAATTGCAGTTCTGCTCTTAACAGCATCGATTCCTGCAATCGCTACAGACACTTCAGAGGCAGCATTGACCGCAGAAGATATCATAAACCAGTCTATGGAGACAATGAGACAATTGGATAGTTTTAAAGCAGAGGGTAACTATATTGTTAACAAAGATGGTACAAATGTAGAAATCCAGCGTTTGTTTGAAAGGAATAAGACAAATCACAGCCTGCATGGGCAGACAATTAAAGATGGAGAAAAAATCAGGGAGACTTATATACAGGGAGACTATATTTACAGGCTGAGCAGGAAAACAGGAGAATTTGTTAAAGCAAAGATAAATAGGTACAGAGAGAGGTTTTTCCAAAGAGCATTTAATCCAAGGGATCACTTAGAGGATATTTCTCACACTGCAGCCTTTGTGCTGGACAGTGAACAAACTGATGATACACATTATGTAATTCATGTCGAGGGTGAGCTACAGGAAAATATCACCACAGTCCTGGAAGGGAAAGGCTTTGAATTACCTGACGAGCTGGAAATCGAGGCCCATTATACATTCTATGTTCAAAAAGAGACCCATTATCTGGACCGGGTTGAAGTAACCATTAATGGCAGTACAGAGGAAGAAAAAACTGCAACCGTTTCCGGTGCTATAACTTTAGAAGGCTTTAATCAAACCGAAATAACCGTACCGGAAGACGTTTTAAATGCCGATACAATAAATCACAAACAAATAAAGGCCAAAATTATACAGGTAAAGATTAAGATTAAACATTGGTTCAATTTCTAAAAAATTGAAATGCTGCTCGGCAATAAATGCCAATGCATGCCGGGCAGCTACAACATGTAGAAAAGGAGAGGATGATTTAAATGAGGGCAATGCTATTAAAAAAAAGCAGTTTGCTTTTGACAATATTGATGTTAAGTACAACTCTATTCGGCTGTGCAGTCGGTACAACTAGATCAAGAGGGTTAGAAGAAGCTGGAGCTAATAAACTAATTGTGGAATTAGAGAATGGACAAAAAATTTCTGAAATTGAAAAGATCTTAGGTAATGTTAACATAGCGCAACTTCAAGGCGGGAGATATATCATTAGCTCTAATGATAGTGAAGAAGAGCTTGAACAAAGGCTGTCAGCAATGAAAGGCATAAGGCGCATTCAAAAGCCCAGAAATATAGGTATAATCAGACCTATTACCAAAATAAAAGTTGGCAAGGATTTTATTATTGACAATCTCTCCCAAACCAATGATATTGAAGCCAACGACCCGGGAGTAAAATCCCAGTGGGCGGTGTCCTATACAAATGCCAATCATGTGTGGCCCTTGGTTGAGCAAAAGGAAACCATCTATGTAGCCATTGTGGATACAGGCGTTGACTATACACATCCGGATTTAAAAAACAGAGTAGACTTGGGAAAAGGGTATGATTTTATAAATAACGACTCCGACCCTATGGATGATAATGGTCACGGAACCCATATATCTGGAATTATCGCTGCAGAAATGAATAACGGCGAGGGTATTGTCGGTGTTGCCGGCACACTTGATGTTAGGATTATCCCTATAAAGGTCTTGGACTCAGAAGGATATGGGCAGTCGGATATCGTTGCTAAAGGTATTGAGTATGCTGTTGATCAGGGAGCAAACATTATCAATCTCAGCCTGGGAGGACCCGGTGAGGATGTGGACATCGCCAATGCTGTTCGCTATGCCAGTGAAAAGGGTGTACTTGTGGTAGCTGCTTCTGGAAATGATAACCAAAACTCTGACAGCTATACTCCGGCAGGGCTGGAGAATGTGTATACCGTAGGTGCCATTAATCCACTCAAGACAAAAGCAAGATTTTCAAATTATGGGAACAGCGTAGAGGCTGTTGCTCCCGGTGTGAAAATTCTAAGCGCTGTACCCGGAAATCAATATGAAGCCTGGGATGGAACCAGTATGGCCGCACCGGTTGTTTCGGGTATTGCTTCAATAATGTTGGCCCAAAAACCTGATATTGATGTTGATGAACTTGTTGCCATATTAAATGAATCTGCCGAGGACATTTTAGAAGAGGGAAAAGACCAGAAGTCCGGCTATGGATTGCCCAATGCCGAAAAGGCCTGGCAGCTATTAACAGGAGAGGAAACACCACCGGCTGAAGAAGAGGCGATGTATAATTCCTTGCAAGAAGCCATTGGTGCAGCAAGTAAACTCAAAATCCAGCAAAATGATGTAAACAGCCTGATGGTATCAAGTAACAATACAGATAGTGGATCTGAGAGAAGATCTGAATTGAGCGATTTAATAGAGGAAGGAAGTAAATACAAAGAGGAGAATGAGGAGCAGATTGTAGAATGGAAAAAAGAGTTTAAAGAAAACCAGGAAATCAATAAGCAATATATGCAAGAGATATATGAAGGTTTGAAAACCCTTAAGCCCCTTCTGGAGCAATTCCAGGACGGCTACAAACAAGGCGCATTAGAACTCACTTCCAAAGAGTTGAATCAGATACAACAGGAGATTGAAAAGCTGGAAAGCTATCAGGCATATGTAAAAACAAGAAGTGAAGAACGACAGAAGATGTGGGATGAAATGGCTCAAATGTTCTCCGAAGGAAATTATGAAGAGGCCATGGCAATGTTTCCCGACATATTGGAAGCGCAGAAAGCCCTGACTAAGAATCTGGAACTGCTATTAAACGAAATAAACGAACTGACAAAGTTATTTGAAGGAGTTCTTGATTAATAGAATAAGATTTATTGGATAAAAGGAAGCCTCTTTCAAGTTAGGATGAGTATGCAAACAAAATCTAACAGAAGGAGCTTTTTTTTATGTATCACACTATATTTTGATAAATTTGGTATAAAAAATGAAAAAATC
>LGGM01000085.1 GCA_001509345.1 Clostridiales bacterium 38_11 | reverse complement strand
TTTTTTGGTAAGTTTCATAACTCTCTTATACTCTTATTATATGCTTATATAGGTGTTTGTTCAAGAGGTGGTCTGACCCTCTCTCACTTATCTCTTTAGCTAGGTAATGCTCGATTGCAACACTATGATAAAAGTAACCCACAGTAAGTAGGGAATGTTAAGCAGGAACAGCAATAACTCTAACCAAGTTATATACTATTTGGCAAACATCTAAACTGTTACACCATAAGTGATTACAATACCAATATATAGAACACTCCACACAGGATCAAAAATCCATGTTGTGGAGCCCAGGAAGGTTTCTCCAATTAATAACTCAGCTAACTTACTTGTCTACCCATGACTCATTACAACCGTCTTATCAGATCGTAGATCTAAATCTGCCGGCTAATACCGTATTGTTTCCCATCACACTCCATATCAGTTTCATCTTTATTCCCACCGCTGAAAGGATCTGTGTAAACTGTTCCTGTGATCTTCATTCTTTTCTCACTTTTTTGTAAGGAAATCAACGGTGTAGCTATTTTGCTAAACGGCTTAACCCTTAAAGCAAAACTACATTAGCATGGGTGGGTACAATCCACCTCTTTTACCTTATCACTTTAAAACACACCCAAAATCTATAACTTAAACCACTTTCAAAAAATGTTGATATCTTACGTTAGGAAGAACATATCTATGTAGATAAGCGAGACAATATTTACTCTAGCTTATCTACCTGTTTTTGAAAAGCCGCCAGATGGCTATCAGAGCCGCTCTTCAATGCAGAGAACACTTCAAAGACGTTCTCAGGTAAGTCATATGTCAAGAAAAGTTTATACATCGCAATATTATCTATTTCAGCCTGGACACCTGTCTTTGCTGCTTCAAGCAAATTAGTAGGTACAACAATATGATCAGCAGAGGTATCAACAGGGAAATCCAGTCCATATGCAAGATAAACTTCTTTTAAATAAGCAAGGTGTGTCTCCTCTGCACTAATAATATTAGAATAAGGTCTTTGGCTACCGAACTTGTCTACGATAGCCAAATACTCACCACGTGCTAAATATTCATCTTGAGCTGCATACATGAGCATATCATTAATTGTTAAATCTTTATCGGCGAGCGCGCCCTTTGCACCATATCCTTCAATAGATAGTGATTTATCAGTATCATTTAATGGCGCTGGGTCAATGTCAACATTATAATCAACAGGTTGTGTAGCTGATGGTGCTTGACTGGTGCTTTCCTGAACCAGCGGGGCAGTTTTACCAGCAGTGTCATTCATAGTACTACAGCCTGACAACATAAATATGCTGATCACTACCATTACGAAAACCATAAAATCCATGGCTAAATGTCGATTAAGATTTAAGGCAACTTTTTTTGTTTTCATATTGATACCTCTTCTAAATGCATTATAAGATAATTTTACATTAGATATGTGTCAAAATTAAGTCGATGATAAAAATTTATTTTAATTACCGCATTCATCGTGGTGCTGATGTTCATGGCAAATAGAACCTGTGGATTTTAAAGCCCCCGCCAAATATGCTTCTACGGCAGCTTTCGCATTACCACTTGCACCAACAATTACTTCGATTCCTTTTTCATTAAAAATATCAATGGCTCCACCTCCCATTCCACCAGAAACAACAACATTAACACCCATATCATTCAGGAAATTTGGCAGAAATCCAGGCTTATGTCCGGGATTTGCTATGGACTCGCTCTTTACAATCTGGTCATTTTGGGTTTCAAATATATTAAAGTTTACACAATGTCCAAAATGCTCTGTCACCATTTCATTTTCACTTGCTACTGCGATTTTAATCATTTCTTTTTCCTCCATTTTTTCTAATATTTTTGCAACAGGATCAAGCCAGGTTCCGTCATAAAGCTCTATCATGCCCTTGTCACAGGCGGCTGATATCTTAGGGTCTATTGGCAGCTTGGCAAGAACTTTTAATTTATGCTTTTCAGCAATTTCTTCAATATGGCTGTCGCCAAATATCTTATAATCCTTATCATTATCAGGGCATTTAAAATACGACATATTTTCTACCAGTCCAATAATCGGGATATTCATCATCTCCGCCATCTTGGCGGCCTTTGATACTATCATAGAAACCAGTTCCTGTGGTGAAGTTACAATAATAATTCCATCTACAGGAATAGACTGAAAAACAGTAAGCGGCACATCTCCAGTGCCCGGCGGCATATCAATGAACATGAAATCCACTTCATTCCAAATGACATCTGTCCAGAACTGTTTCACCATACCGGCAATGATTGGCCCTCTCCAAACAACAGGGTCTGTGTCTTTTTCCAATAAAAGATTAGTTGACATAACATCAATTCCGGTCTTGCTCTTGATTGGGAATAAACCTAATTCACTTCCTGTTGCTTTCCCTTTTATCCCGAATGCTTTTGGAATAGATGGACCGGTGATATCAGCATCGAGAATGGCAGTATGGTAACCCCTCCGGTTCATTGTAACAGCGAGCATAGAAGTGACTAATGACTTTCCTACACCGCCTTTACCACTGACAACACCGATGACCTTTTTTACACTGCTTAATTCATTAAGTTTCTCAGAAAAATCCATCGGTTCTTTTCTTTCTGCGCAGTCATCGCCGCAGCTGCTACAATTTTGATTGCAATTCTCACTCATTTGGTTAACTCCTTTATCTTGATATTATTAATTGACTTCCCGTTGACAGATAATTTACATGATCACCCATAATTGACTTTAACCTTTCATATGCTTGAACCCCAGTACAGTGGCAGGTATAAAACATGGCACCTGTACTCAGAAGATATGATCCAATCTCTGCTATCACGCTTGGATTCTCAGATTGGTCAGTGGATCGGTTATAAAGATGAAATCCTCCGATAACATGGCTTGGCTGACTGTTTCTATCTGCATGGAAGTGCTCAAGTATATTTACGATCCCGTTATGAGCGCAACCCGCAAACAGGACCGTATTCCCATTTTCTTTGATTATCAGGTTCTGTTCATGAGAAAAGTCGTCCAGTTTAAAGGTTTCGCCATCTTTTATGAATAAATCCTGATTACCCGATGGGTTTAGTCTAGTCCCTTGTATACCTGAGAATAGTTCAAGCTCCTCATCAATTACAACTTGCCCTTCCACAAAAACAAAGCGATCGTTAGGCAGTAAACTTTTGTCTATGCCTATATATTTCTTTTCACCATTAGGTCGATTTGAATAGAAATCACCAAATGCCATTTTATTGAGATAGATTTTTGCATTACTATTCATGTCCAGGAAAGCCTTGAGTCCTCCACCGTGATCATAATGTCCATGAGAAATGACCGCTAAGTCTACCTTTGACAAATCAATCTGCATTTTTCTTGCGTTTTCAGCAAATAGTGCACTAGCTCCTGTATCAAATAAGAGCTTATGGTGCTGTGCTTCTATATACAAACTAAGTCCATGCTCGCTACCTAAAGCTTCAGAAGCAGAAGTGTTTTCCACTAGAATTTTTATGACCATAAGCTATACCTATTACTTTCGTCTAAAAATATTCTCATTGTCTTTTCAAATACATCCATAGCTGCTCTCCCTGCAGCACAATCCATATCAACAATACTCTTTGCATTATTGATTGCCTTTACAGCATCCGAATCGTAGGGTATTCTTCCGGCAAAAGGTAGCTTAAACTTTTGGCAAAACACTTCAATCTGTTCTGTATTTTCAATGTTGGTATCATATTTATTGATACATACAGCAATTTTTGTTTGAAATTTTTCAGCAGTTTTAATGATGCGTTCCATATCACTGATGCCTGATATGGAAGGTTCCGCAACGATTAATACCATGTCCACACCACTTAGTGATGCAATAACCGGACAGCCTGTCCCAGGCGACCCATCAATGATGGCAATTTCCGCATCTTTTGCCGCTGTCTTCATCTGTTTTTTCACCTCGGTGACCAGCATACCAGATGTACCGCTACCCATTTTGAGTTGAGCGGTTGAAAACACCGCATCATCTACATAAAGCATCAATTCTCCTGCTTTTGCTGGTTTTAACGAAATAGCGCCAACAGGGCAAATAGCCTCGCAGACTCCGCAGCCTTCGCATGCAAAGGGATCAACCCTATAGTCTGCTTCCACAGCTATTGCGTCAAACCTGCAGTTTTGTCTGCACTGATCGCATCGTATGCACAATTCAGGGTCAATCTCAGCCTTGGGCAATCCGTAATAGTCTGTTCTTTTTGGTTCTTTTGTGTGGCTCATAACCAGGTGCAAATTAGGCGCATCCACGTCACAGTCTGAGTAGGCTTTCGCATTTGATAACTTGATAAAAGCGCTGGCAATCGTTGTCTTTCCGGTACCGCCTTTTCCACTAAGAATTAATAGCTGTTTCATATTGCACCTCCTTCGTTACCGTCTGAAGCAGGGAAGAGAACACATCCCGGTACTTTTCGCTTTCTCTGACTGAAATCAAGGCATTTGAATTCAGTGTCCCAAGCTCATTGTCAAAAGGAAGCTTCCCAAGGATATTGATGCCTTTTTCTAAGCAAAACTTCTCAGAAGGATTTTCTCCATTCAGGCACTTATTGAGAACTACACCATGCGGTTTTTTAAATAACTTTATCAGGTCATAAACCATCGCCAGGTTATGAACACCAAATAAGCTCGGCTCTGCTACCAATATGCAATAATCCGCATCTTTGATGCTTTCCATAACGATACAGGCACTCCCTGGCGGGCAATCAATGAATGTCAAGTTTTTTCCTTCATTTTTATCATCCAGCAGCTTTTTGATAATCTGAATCCCTGAAGCTTCCCCTGTGTTCAAAATTCCGGTAATTACTGTTACATTTTCCGAAACACCCTTTTGTACTTCTCCAATGACTTTATCTCTTTCAGACAAAGCTTTCTCAGGGCAAAGCAAAACGCAGCCCCCACAGGAATGACAAACCTCGTCAAATACATACAATTTAGTTCCTATATATGTCAAGGCATTAAATTTACAGAAATCGACGCATTTATGGCAGCCGGTGCATCGTTTTTCATCCACATATGGAAGCTTAATTGATACTTTTTCCGACTCAATCTTCTCCGGTTTGAAAAAAAGATAGCCGTTCGGCTCTTCCACATCACAGTCAATATAGACTGCCTCTTTTGCTGCTGCAGCCAGATTAACAGACACCAGTGTTTTACCTGTACCCCCTTTGCCACTTAACACAGCTATCTTCATATTATGCGCCCTCATGTCTATGGAATCCGGCATGTATTTCATCAAGCAATAATAGTTTTCCTTCTTCAAAGGCAGCGATATTATCCTTGATGGAGTCGTTAATCGTTTTGTATATCTTTACATTTGCCGCATTAATTACCTTTGCGGCATTCTCACCACATCGTGGGGTAAGCAAGGCGCCTACTTGGTTGTCTACGACAGTCTGTGCCGCCTTGATCCCTGCACCACCCTGGCTGGCTGCCGCACTATTGTCTATAAAAACACTTTCCTTAGTTTCGGTATCGTAAATAAGGAAATATGGTGTACGCCCAAAAGTTATACATACACTACTTTCCATTATTTTGTCATCTACTGGCATTGCTATTTTCATTAGGTATCCTCCTCGTTTTGTACTTCTAAAAAATTTCTTTCACATCTATTTCTTCGACATCTTCCACAACCTTGCATGCGCTCACTTTCGTTGTAAAGTTGATAATCTCCGCCTTCAATCTTAAGAAGGTTCCCATTCACCAAGGACTCGGCGATCTTAATTCGTGCATTCTTGTAAATATTTTGGACAGTAGCACGTGCCACTTGCATTTTTTCAGCACATTCTTCCTGAGTCAAGCCTTCAAGATCTATAAGGCGGATAGCTTCATACTCTTCAACTGTCATCATAATAATTTCGTTCTCTATATCTGATGCGTTAAGCGGTCCATACAGGTTGCTCTCTGGCAGACAACATACTTTTCTCCATTTTCTCGGTCTTGGCATTACTAATTCACCTCATTTAAGCAACATAAGTAATAGGGGTATACCCCTATTACTTATTAACCTCAGACACATTTTCTAATTGTTTACTAACCATATCTAGTCTTTTTTGAAGCAGCTCTTTTTGCTCTGTCAGAATTTCTTTGTCAGATAGCACAACAGTTTCTCCAGCAAAAAATCTTCCAAATCCTCTCCTGCAGCCATAGCCTGCTCCCAGACCTAATCCTCTGACGCTTCCTCGAACGAATCCAGCGCCATATCCGCCAATATTCGCTCCATTGCAAACTCCTAAACCTCTTCCGCTCATTGCTCCACGACCCATTGGGCCTGTTCCATCTCTTCCTGGCATATCTATCACCTCCTTATAGTTTTTGACATATGTTACTTATAATTTCATTATAGACTATTTTTGGCATATGTCAATATCTATTTAAAAATTAACAAAATGTGCAAAACCACCACTCAAGGAATTATTTTCTCTGGCGACAGCCAGTTTTGTACGAGTGTTATTGTATTACTGATTACTCATTTATTTAGATTTCAATCCCAGATTTAAACTCAACTATAAAATAATTATCGTAGACCGTTAAATTTTCATGCAGGTTCAAGAAGAACTGATCAGGCGGCGCTGCGTTCATCTCAGCAAGAATGGGAATAAGCAAAGCTTTAGTAGCAACCATTGCTTTGCCAATATAGTCATTTGTGGTAACTGTGGCGAGATATTCCGTAGGGTTCATTGGAACAATCAAGGCAAGAAGTCCATAGTCTGGCGCTGTGTCAGCAGACTATGAAGATGTCGCTGATGAAATTTACCGCCTGCGTGATGAAAAACAGAAACTACAGCTCGAAAACATTAGGCGGGACGAACTGAAAAAACGCATTGCTAATATGGGCGATTTCCTAAAGGGACAACCCACAGCAATTACCGAATACGACGAGCAACTTGTCCGGCGGTTGATTGAAAAGGTCACGGTCTTTGAGGATAAATTCACTGTAGAATTCAAATCTGGTGTGACGGTGGATGTGAATGAATAAGGGTAAAAATAAAAAAGGCATTCTACGTAAGCAAGACATAAAACACCGTGCAATAACAGAAGAATCCATAGCAGGGGTTCACCAATATGGATTCTAAACTATTTTTTCGATTTAATATATTCAGAAAAAGATGCTGCTCCTAACTTTCGACGTTTAGCAAGCATAGATATCCAAATTGTATTTCCGTCATCTTCAGTT
>LGGM01000084.1 GCA_001509345.1 Clostridiales bacterium 38_11 | reverse complement strand
TCTTTATAAAACATTTTGTCAGGTGTTACAATTTCCAACATCAATTTAGCCATGAATTCACCATCCTTTTATTAATACCTAAAAGAAAGCTCGTTATGCTTCTCTTTGTTGTTTCATTTTTGAAGCTTTTTCAACAGCCTCATCGATTGTGCCTACCATAAGGAATGCTTGTTCAGGTAAAGCATCATGTTTGCCTTCAAGAATCTCCTTAAATCCTCTGATAGTTTCTTTTAATGGTACATAAACTCCTGGAGTACCTGTAAATTGCTCAGCAACATGAAAGTTTTGAGAAAGAAATCGCTCGATTCTTCTAGCTCTAGAAACTATTATTTTATCTTCCTCCGATAGTTCATCCATACCAAGAATAGCGATAATGTCAAGAAGTTCATTATATCTTTGAAGAACTTCTTGCACATCTCGGGCAACCTTATAGTGCTCTTCACCAATTACAACCGGATCTAGAATTCTTGATGTTGAATCAAGGGGATCCACAGCAGGGTAAATGCCTTTTTCTGATATCTTTCTTGATAATACAGTAGTTGCATCAAGATGAGCAAAAGTTGTAGCTGGTGCCGGGTCCGTCAAGTCATCAGCCGGTACATAGACTGCTTGTACTGAGGTTATAGATCCTTTCTTGGTTGATGTGATTCTTTCTTGCAAAACACCCATTTCAGTTGCAAGTGTTGGCTGATATCCTACAGCTGAAGGCATACGCCCAAGCAAAGCAGAAACCTCTGATCCTGCTTGTGTAAATCTGAATATATTATCTATAAATAACAAAACGTCCTGTCTTTCTTCATCTCTAAAATGTTCCGCCATTGTCAACCCTGAAAGACCAACCCTCATTCTCGCTCCGGGAGGTTCATTCATTTGACCGAATACCAAAGCGGTTTTGTCAATAACACCAGAATCCATCATCTCATAATAAAGGTCATTTCCTTCTCTCGTTCTTTCTCCAACACCTGCAAAAACAGATAGTCCGCCATGTTCCTTGGCTATATTATTGATAAGTTCTTGTATAAGAACCGTTTTACCAACGCCAGCTCCACCAAATAATCCGATTTTACCACCTTTTGAGTATGGGCATATAAGGTCAACTACCTTAATACCTGTTTCAAATATTTCGGTGCTAGTACTCTGGTCTTCATAAGAAGGAGCTTGTCTGTGTATAGGTGCAGTTCTGACATTTTCAAGTGCAGGCTTTCCGTCTATAGGTTCACCAAGCACATTAAACATTCTTCCTAGTACTTCTTTACCAACAGGTACACTGATAGGTGCGCCTGTATTGGTTGCTTCCATACCTCTAGTGAATCCGTCTGTAGAGTCCATGGCGATACATCTGACAGTATTATCACCAATATGCTGTGCAACTTCTGCAATAACTATCCTATCACCAATCTTAATCTCTATGGCATTCAGCAAATCCGGAAGATGCTCTTCACTGAACTCAATATCTAAAACAGCTCCTATAACCTGCTTAACCCTGCCTTTATCAATTTCAACCATGTTATCACTTCCTTTCCTCTAATTTAATGCATCCGCTCCGGCAACAATCTCACTTATTTCTTGTGTTATTGATGCTTGACGTGCTCTATTGTATAACAGTTGAAGGTCTTCAATCATGTCTTTTGCATTGTCTGTTGCATTTTCCATAGCTACTCTTCTTGCTCCCGATTCACTAGCAGAAGACTCTATACATGCTCCATATATTACGCTATTTAAATACTTTGGTATCAAATATCCTAAAACCGATTCAGGAGATGGTTCATACCTGAAAATAACAGGGTAGTCCTTTTCGATTTCTTTTTCCTTTTCTATATCTATCGGTAAAAGCCTAAGGCAAATAGGCTCGTAAGAAATTGTACTGATAAACTTAGTGTAAGCAAGGCATATCTCATCAATTTCCTGTTCATTATACATCTGCACAATCTTTTTGCTGATGTCTATTGCAAAATCTAAAGAAGGGGCTTCAGATATTCCTATATATGATTCAACAACTTCAAAGCCTTTTCTATTAAAATAATCTCTGCCTTTTGTTCCAATAGTTATCACTTTTACTCTCTCATTATCTTTAGCCTTCTCTTCTACAAACTTACATATATTGGTATTGTAACCACCTGCAAGACCCCTATCACTGGTTATGACAATATATAACGTGTTATTGATTTTTCTTCCATCAATAAAAGGATGCTTAAAGCCTTTTGCATGGGTGATCAATTCTGTAATCGACTCCAATATGGTTTCGAAATAAGGTTTAGTGGCCTCGAGTTTTTTTCTGGCTCTTTTCAGTTTGGCTGTTGCAACCAACTCCATTGCTTTTGTTATCTGCATCGTGCTGGTCACACTTTTTATTCTACGTTTCACATCAATCATGTTCTGGGCCAAGTTTTCACCTCCTGACTATGTAAAAAGGTACTTAGGCTAAAAATTCTTTTTGAATTCTTCAACCGCATCGTTCAATTTCCCTTTGGTTTCATCGTCAATATTTTTTGATTCAACTATAACTTTACCTATTTCAGGATAATTGTTCTCCATGAATTCATAGAATTTCTCTTCAAATTCAGTTATCCTGTTGACAGGAATATCTATCAAATACCTCTGATTGGCCAGATAGATCATCATGACTTGTCTTTCAACCCTTATAGGTTCATATTGAGGTTGTTTGATAATCTGCATCAATCTCTCACCATGATCTAACGTAGCTCTTGTCTCTGGGTCAAGCTCTGAGCCGAATTGTGCAAATGCAGCAAGCTCTCTGTATTGTGCCAATTCCAGCTTTAACATACCCGCAACAGATTTCATCGCTTTAATCTGTGCAGAACCACCAACTCTGGAAACAGATAGTCCAGCATTGATCGCCGGTCTTTGTCCAGAGTTGAACAACTCAGTCTCAAGAAAAATCTGACCGTCTGTAATAGATATAACGTTTGTAGGAATATAGGCTGAAATATCTCCTGCTTGTGTCTCTATAATCGGTAAAGCTGTAATAGACCCACCACCGTACGCATCATCAAGTCTTGCAGCTCTTTCAAGCAGCCTCGAATGAAGGTAAAAAACATCACCTGGATATGCCTCCCGACCCGGAGGTCTTCTTAGTAGCAAAGACATTGCTCTATAAGCAACTGCATGTTTAGAAAGGTCATCATAAATAATCAAAACGTCTTTGCCATTGTACATGAATTCCTCTGCGATGGCTACCCCCGAATAAGGTGCAATATATTGCAATGGTGCCATTTCACTGGCTGTAGCCGAGACAATAATGCTGTACTCCATGGCACCGTTAGACTCCAATATTTCAACAGTTTTTGCAACAGTCGATCTTTTCTGACCGATGGCGACATATATACAGTAAATATCCTGTCCTTTCTGATTGATGATTGTATCTACAGCAATTGCTGTCTTACCCGTTTGTCGGTCTCCAATGATTAGCTCTCTTTGTCCCCTACCAATAGGTATCATGGAATCAATGGCTTTTATTCCTGTCTGCAATGGAACAGTAACCGATTTTCTTGTAATTACGCCTGAAGCTTTTGCTTCGATGGGTCTGAATTTAGTTGTTTCAATGGGCCCTTTTCCATCGATAGGTTGTCCTAATGAATTGATAACTCTACCTAGCATTGCATCTCCAACAGGAACTTCTACAATCCTCTTGGTTCTTTTTACAGTATCTCCCTCTTTAATACCCATGTCGTCGCCCATAAGAACACAACCAACATTATCCTCTTCCAGATTGAGCGCCATGCCAAAGGTATCATTTCCGAAATCAAGAAGCTCACCGTACATGCAATTCTCAAGACCGTGTATTCGGGCAATACCATCCCCAACTTGAAGAACCGTCCCTATGTCAACGGTATCGAGTTTTGTATCATATTTTTTTATCTGTTCTTTTATTATTGAGCTGATTTCTTCTGGTCTTAAATTCATTGCTTTTTCTCACCCCTGTCCTGTACTATTATTTCTTTCAAGCTATTTTGAAGCCTGTTAAGTTTTCCTCTTAGGGTTCCGTCAATTACTTTATCTCCAAGCTTAATCATGACCCCACCCAGAAGATTCACATCAATTCGATTTATCAATTCAATCTTTTTATTTGTTAAGTGTTGCAGTTTCTCCTTCAAAGCCAATTGTTCTTCTACTGTCAATGGTTTAATCGTATACGCTGTTGCCTTCACAATGCCTTTATGTTTATAAATCAAATCTTCAAATTCCTTCGCTATTTTAAATAAGTCTTTTATTCTTCTTTTGTCCAATATAGTTTTAATGAAGTTGTTAATCTCAACACTCTGATTTTTCCCAAAAACATCATAAACAACTCTCTTTTTTTCATCGATTTTTATTTTTGGAGATTTCAATATCTCATAAAAATCCGGATAATCCCTGCACGCAGCTGTTATAATTTCTAATTCTTCCCGGTACAAATCAAGTGAATTTTTTTCAACTCCAACCTCAAACAAAGCTTGAGAATAAACCTTAGCCACTAATTCTGCCATTGTTCATCCCCTACCTGTTCTATGAATTTGTTGACAATTGCCTTGCTTCTTACTTCATCCACTTCATTTTCCAAAATTTTAGTTGCAGCAAGAATAGCTAATGTTGATATCTCATCCTTGATCTCATTCATAGCTTTCTTTCTTTCTAATTCAATATCAGAATCTGCTTTATCTTTAAGCTCTGAGACCTTTTCTTTGGCCTCCCTTATAATATGGTATGACCTTTCATCAGCAAGCTTTGTTGCTTTAGTAATGATTACCCTGCTTTCATCTTCGGCAGATTGAAGCTTTTCTAAATATTCTGTTTTGTACTTGTTAGCTTCTTCACTAATTCTTTCAGCATCATCCAAAGAATCGTTAATACTCTTCTCTCTGTTTTCCATTATTTCCAAAACAGGTGCAAATAAGAACTTTTTTAGAACTAAAAAAAGTATAAAAGTGTTTGCTATTTGAAAAACAAAGGTCCAGTTAATTTCCACTAATCCTGCTCTAAGCATTTAGCTGCCTCCTTCCGTTGCAAAATGATATTATTAAATAATATCTTACAACAATCCTATTAATGGATTTGCAAATAATAATATCAAAGCCACTATCAGTCCGTATATACCGGTTGTTTCCGCAACTGCCGCTCCAAGAAGCATTGTTCTGATTATATCCCCTTGTGCTTCAGGCTGTCTTCCAACACCTTCTGCACCTTTACCTGCTGCGTACCCTTGCCCTATACCAGGTCCTATACCTGCTATCATAGCTAATCCTGCGCCTATTGCTGAACATGCCAATATTAAAGCTCTTCCTGTAATTGGTTCCATAATAATTTCCTCCTTGTTATTCAATAAGAATTGTTTTATTTAAATCAGTTTAAAGTAATTTTGTCAGCGGATTTGCAAACATTAGAACTAATGCAATTATAAGTGCATATATTCCTGTAGTCTGTGCAACCGCCTGCCCTAAAAACATAGTCCTTACTATTGAAGATTGAAGCCTAGGTCTTCTCCCAACGGCTTCTGTACTTTTCCCTGCTGCATACCCTTGTCCTATACCCGGTCCTATCCCGGCTATCATAGAAAATCCTGCGCCTATTGCTGATGCCGCTAGTATTATTCCTGCCCCTTGAGCAGTAACTAGAGGATTGCCATACAATAGTATAAGAGCAACAACCAAAGCCAATATACCTGATGTTTCGGCAACAGCTGCACCCAAAAGCATTACCATTGTAACCTGTTTGCTTCCTTTCGGGTTCAGGCTTACTGCTTCTGCACCTTTACCCGCGGCGTACCCTTGACCTATACCAGGTCCTATACCTGCTATCATAGCAAGTCCGGCTCCCAAGCTAGATGCTGCTAAAATGAGAACTCTAGGTTCAAAGGAAGCAAGCCATTTGATAAAGGTTTGAATAAAATTAGTTCCTTCCAATTAGTGCCCCTCCTTCCTTGTTTAATCCATAGCCATAGCTACATTTACCATTGTAAGCATAGTAAATATGAATGATTGAAGCACGCCTGCAAACAAGTCAAAATACACATGAAGTACAGCAGGAATACCAGTTTGAAAAATCGGTGGTGCTGAGGGTCCAAAGACTTTGTAGCTCAACCCTGCTAGTGCTCCATAAATTAGATTCATGATAATCAATCCTCCAACTATATTGCCAAATAAACGAAATCCTAAAGATATAGGAGTAGCTAATTCTCCTATTATGTTAAGTGGCAACAAAGGAGCCAATGGCTCGGCAAATCCTTTTAAATATTTCCCAATTCCTTTTTTTCTTGCTCCATTGACATGAATCATCGTAAATGTAATCATAGCAAGACTCATTGTAGTGTTAACGTCTGCAGTAGGCGGTCTAAACCCAAGTAACCCTGATAAGTTCGCTATGGCTAAAAAAACCAACAACGTACCCATGTAGGGTGTAAAGTTCTTTTTATCTTCTCCCATAGTTTGGATTGTCAGATTATTGATTGTACCAACTAATATCTCTAGAATAAGCTGAAGTCTTTTTGGTACTTTTTCGAGTCTTTTGGTTGATAATACTGAAAAAACGATCAGCACTGCCATTATTAGCCATGTTACGGTCACTGTCTCTGTGATTTGAAAATTGCCTAGAAATTCTAATCCGGGAACTTTTTGACCTGAATTCCATACAATATTTGGGCCAAACCCAGTATCCATCCTTATTCCTCCTTTCTCTTGAAAATTCTTTTATAATACTCTTTATCACTAAAAAGATTAGTGACAAGAATTACAAACTTAATCAACAATAAACCTATGAGAGTAGCCAGGGTATTAATATAGTCGGCTTTTAACGACACAATCAATACTAATGCCATTATAGAAAACCTTATGAAGTAATTGGCTGAGGCGTACATTTGAGCTCTTGACGGCACCATTTTCATAGCCTTTTCGATTGTTCTCGCCAAAAGCATAAAATTCAGAATCCCTATCAATCCGCCAAACAGATATCCATAAACCCATACCATTGGATTATTGAAAAAAAGTATCGAAACCACTATTAGCAGTAGCAGAATAACCACACTTAGTTTTATAATTTTAAACTGCAATTGGCTGGTTTCTCCCATGCGCTCACCTTTCTTTCTGAATAATCTCACTTTTTCTTATGGTCTCTCATTCCAACTTTATACAAATTTACAAACGCGGCACCAACTCCTATAACCAAAAAAATAAACAAAAAAACATTCCCGCTTCCTAGTTTTTGATCTAAGAATTTCCCGATGAACAATCCCATAACGATAGGAACAATCATCATAATACCAATTTGTGAAACTAATACGAGGTTCTGAAATATTTTTATTTTCTTATTATTATTCATTATTTTACCTTAACAAACTTTTTTTGAGAATTATTACTTTGAATTTGACAAGGGAACACCATAAGAGATATGAATCTTGTAACCCTAATCCGTAAAAGAATTATATACTGTTTTAGTTGAAAAATCAATCAATTCAAAAGCTAATCTTTATTAAGTTTAGATAAACGTTTTCATAAAAAAAGAGCAAACAAAACAAAAAATCTGCTTCTTTACTCCACAAGAAAAAAATTCTTTTTAAAACTTCACTCAACAAAATAAATGATAACATACTTAATTATACATGTCAATTATTTGTTATGATTTTCACAATACTGCGGGGCAAAAAATCTTGACATAACCCCTGCCACATTGGGTCCCATGGCATGCATCAGCAGGAAGTTTGAAGGGTTGTACTTCTGGCCTTCCTTCTGGACAACCCTGGCCGCCATCGGCACTGCCGATACGCCGGCCGCGCCGATCATCGGATTGACCTTGCCGCCGCTTGTCTTGTACATGATCTTCCCGAACAGCACCCCTGTGGCCGTTCCGATGGAGAATGCCACCAGCCCGAGGGTGATGATCTTCAAGGTGGCAGGTGTCAGGAACAAAGCCGCTTCCGACTTGGCTCCGACGGTGATGCCAAGGAATATGGTGACGATGTACATCAGCGAGTTGGTGGCCGTTTCTGCCAGCTTCGGCACCACGCCCGACTCTCTAATCAGGTTGCCGAACATCAGCATGCCGATCAAGGCCGCCGCCGATGGCAACAATAAGATCGTGAAGATGGAGACCACAATCGGAAACACCACTTTTTCGGTCTTGGTGACAAATCGAAGCTGCTCCATCTTGACCTTTCTTTCCTTGTCCGTTGTCAACAGCTTGATGATCGGTGGCTGTATGATCGGTACCAGCGCCATGTAGGAGTAGGCCGCGATGGCGATGGGTCCCAACAGATGGGGGGCCAGCTTGGAGGTCAGATACAAAGCCGTCGGTCCGTCCGCACCGCCGATGATGCCGATGGAGGCCGATTCAGGGCCGGTGAAGCCCAACAGGATCGCGCCGATAAAGGTGACGAAGATTCCAAACTGCGCGGCTGCTCCCAACAGGATGCTTCTCGGGTTGGCGATCAGCGGTCCAAAATCGGTTCCCGCACCCACACACAGAAAGATCAGTGGCGGATAGATCCCTTTTTCGGTTCCGATATACAATAGATGCAACAAACCTTCCCCTTCCATCAGGCCCGCCAATGGCATGTTCACCAGCAGCATCCCGAAGGCGATGGGTATCAGCAGGTAGGGCTCGTATTTCTTCGCCACTGCCAGGTACAGAAAGACACAGGCAATGGCGATCATGATCACTTCCTTGTAGGTGATTGCGAAGAATCCGGTGCTTACCCAGAACTCTTGTAATATTTCTCCCATTTGGATTCCTCCCTTTTAACCTAATGTGATCAGGGCGTCTCCGCTACTGACACTGGTCCCTTTTGTCGTATGGATGACCTTGACGGTCCCGTCCACCGGTGCCACAATCTCGTTTTCCATCTTCATCGCTTCCAGTATGATCAGATTGTCTCCCGCTTTCACCGCTTGTCCCACAACGACCGGAATGTCGAATATGGTTCCCGGCATCGGTGCCACAATCAGTTCGCCGCCTGCCGCTACAGGCGCCGCCGCTGGGGCTGGTGTCGGTGCAGGTGCAGGCGCCGCCGCTTTAGGCGCCGCCGGCATTGGAGCCGCCTGGACTCTTGGCGCGCTCACACCGCCCACTTCTTCCACTTCCACCTGATAGCTTGTTCCATTGACTGT